>CAZEVI010000001.1:0-17524 GCA_964515615.1 uncultured Candidatus Saccharibacteria bacterium
TGGAAATATTTTTGATTCTGGCAATCTCTTCGGCAACTCGAACGACATAGGCCGGTTCATTTCGCTTGCCGCGATAAGGTTCAGGAGCTAAATATGGGCAATCGGTTTCGACCATCATTGAGCCGACAGAAATTTCGGCAATAATTCGCTGAATCTCCGATCCTTCTTTAGCATAAGTAATATTGCCGGTAAAAGAGATTGCCAAACCAATCTCCATTATCTTTTTGGCAAAATCCCAATCACCGGCAAAACAGTGAACTACACCGCGAATGTCTTTTCGATAACTTTTCAAAATTGCGTAAATGTCAGCATCGGCTTCCCGCGAGTGAATTATCACCGGTTTACGAAGTTCAATTGATAAATCGAGCATCTGTTCCAAACAAAAAATCTGCTTTTCCCGCGTCGGGTAATTAGAAAACCGCGAAGAACGTTTTAGGTAATAGTAATCAAGACCAATCTCGCCAATCGCGACAACTTTTGAATGATTGGCCAATGCAAAAAGTTGTTGTTTGGTTTCAATATCTAAATCGTTGGATGAGTGCGGATGAATGCCGATTGCCGCATAAACTTCCGGATATTTGCGAGCCAAATCTACTGATTTCTTTGACGATTCGGCATCGACACCAACATTAATAACTCGGCTAACGCCGGCTCCTATCGCCCGGCCAAGAACTTGATGAACCTCGTTCTTGAATTCGGGAAAATCCAAATGTGCATGAGTATCAATTAACATATTATTAACGAATAACTAATAATGAATAACAAATAACCATAATAAAAAACTATTTAACATTTATTTTTCATAGTTAATAAACTTTTCGCAGGTATTCTGCAAATTTCTTTTAACTTGGCTAACAATATTTTCAACTTCTCTTTTCCAACAGCTAAACCAGAATCAATCGAAAGTCCGATCCAATATTCACTCTCATTAGCACTTTTTAGCACAATTTGAAAAAATCTTGCAAAATCTTTTTTAGATGATGACGATTGTGCTTCAATGATGTTGTCTCCGATCGATGTAGAAGATCGCAACAATTGATCGGAGATTATCCAATAAACTCTTTCTTTGGGCAACTTCTGACAAAAAGAAATAATGTCAAGCGAAAATTTATAAGATTTTTGAATCAAAACTGATTTTTGATTTTGCATTTTGGTTGATCAACTAAATTACTGTAGCTATTCGTTATTCGTTATTAGTTTTAGACTATTCGTTATTTAAAAAACGTCACATATATTATCGCACCAATTACAACTAAAGCAGAAATTATGTCGCGTTTTTTCAAATTCTCGCGAAAATAGAACGCTGAAAAAAAGAAAACCAAAAACGGTCCGAGAATTAGAAATAGCGTCGTTTCGGCAACTCCAAGTTCAGCAAATCCATAAAATTTCAAAACCATTTGAACAACACCGAACGCCGCTGAAATGATAGTGTATGCAAAACACTTAGCCGGCATTGTCAAAAGTTTCGGCCGCCATGCCAATAAGAAGATGATCGCCAGAATTGCCGTCCGGGCAAAATAGAGCGATGCCGGAGAAAGCGGATTTAAAAGCAATTTAATGATAATTGACTCGAATGACGACAGAACCATCGCCAGAATTATGATGCTGGTATTTTTACTAATTTGCAAATGATTGTGGCGGAAACGAGAAAAAATCAAAGCGGCAGATGCAATAACACCGGCAATAAAAACCGCCAAATTTCGTTCTGCGGGCAGAAAAATTTCCGAAAGCAAAATCGTTGTAATCGGCGTTAGCATTATTATAAATTCCAACTCGTGAACTTCGCCGTCTTGAATGCCTCGATAGTAGAATGAGTTCCAAGCAAACGCCACGACTAACATTAAGAGAAAAAGTAAAATGTACTTTTGACTCAAAAGCAACTGCCAATCAACGTGGCCAAATTGGACAAGCAGAAAAGCGGTGATGATTGCCAACCATATAAAAAGCAGCGGTATAAATCGCTTTACCGGTAATTTATAACGGGAGAGGACGACTTTATCGACAACCACCCCTCCGGCGTACCCAATTGAAGCCAAAAATGCTTGAAGCATTCCCCGCCTCCAGCGGAATTTATTTTATAATATCTAATTTCTAAATAAATTTCACAAACTCATCAAAAATCTTGACAAAATTATAACTCTTGACTTGATAATATTGAATTATTGATCTGTCTCCCGCGATTTTTCGCGAGACAGACAAATCCCCAGCATCGGGGAACCAGTTGTGCGGGCAGGCGAAGTTGTCTGCCCGCTTTTTTATATTCTCGGAAAAAGCGCTTCCGGCTGCAAAGTCTCTAACTGCTTTTTCATCTTCTTTGCAGTTTCCGGCATAAATGGGTAGATTTGAGTAGCAAGAAATGAGAGGTGAGAAAACACGTGATTCAAGACTTCTGATAGTTTATTCTGGTCTAATTTGGCCAATTCCCAAGGTTTATTTTCTTCGATAAATTGATTTAATTTAGTAATCTCACTGGCGATCTCCTGCAATGCTTGATCGAACCTAAGCTCGTCTATTAGTTTTCCAACTTTTGAATTTTGACTTGCACTTTTGACTTTTGACTCTTGACTTTTGACCTCAACATTATATTTGTTTATCATGCTTATTGTCCTCTGAACCAAATTTCCCAATCCGTTTGAAAGTTCCGATTGGTAACGAGCGACGATTTTTTCTTCGGATATGTCTCCATCTTCACCAAAGGGAAATTCGCGTAAAAGTGAATAACGAACTGCATCGGC
This sequence comes from uncultured Candidatus Saccharibacteria bacterium, assembly GCA_964515615.1. Lineage (GTDB taxonomy): Bacteria > Patescibacteriota > UBA1384 > XYA2-FULL-43-10 > CAINNR01 > CAZEVI01. Next base: position 2,736 of record CAZEVI010000001.1, read on the forward strand.
ACCGAATTTTTTAACTAATTTGTTCGGATCAAGAACATTACCTCTGGTTTTGCTCATTTTTTGACCAGAAACGGTAAAAAATCCGTGCGCAAAAATCTTCTTCGGCAGTGGCAAATCAAGCGCCATAAGCATTGCCGGCCAGATTATCGCATGAAACCAAAGAATATCTTTGGCCATTAACTGAATATCCGGAGGCCAGATATTATTTTGTCCAAAAAGTTTTTGAGCCGACCAATAATTAATAAGCGCGTCTATCCAAACATAAATCGTCTGCGATTCGTCACCGGGAAAAGGAATTCCCCATTCGACTTTTTCCCGCGAAATTGAAATATCTTCCAAACCGTTTTTTATCTTGCCGACAACTTCGTTTTTTCGCGATTCCGGCAGAATTTCATATGCACCGCTCTCAATCGCTTCCAGCAGATTGTCACTAAATTTTGACAACAGAAAAAAATAATTCTTCTCCGAGTGTTCTTCGGGTTTTGTTCCGTGATCAGGGCAACAGCCGTCGACCAGTTCGTCCGGTAACAAAAACTTTTCGCAAGCAGTGCAGTAGAGTCCATAATATTTTCGTTTCTCGACAAAGCCACCGTCTTTTAATTTTAATATTAGCTCTTGGACAATCTTCTCGTGTTCCGGATCGGTCGTGCGAAAAAATTCCGAATAGTCAATGTCTAAATTTTTCCAAGTTGCTTGAAAACGAGGCACCAAAGAATCGACAAACTCTTTCGGTTGCTTGCCGGCTTTCTTGGCCGCTGCGGCAATCTTTGCTCCGTGCTCGTCAACACCGGTTAAAAAGAAAACGTCCCGATTTTTCATATTGCGATAGTAGCGCGCCAAAACATCGGCGGCAACAGTTGTATAAGCATGCCCAATGTGAGGAACATCGTTGATGTAATAGATTGGAGTCGTAATGTAGAATTTTTTAGACATAAATTTGATCTATGTAAATATTAAATAATTTATATTATTTGATCATCGGCTTAATTCAAATTCTAGCAGATTTAAGTCCACTTCTCAATCATTGACAGCTATTGATTTTAGAGGTATTAATTAATCAGAGGAGGTGATCGACATGATCAAAATAATGGTAATAATTGTGATTTTATTATTTTTAATTCTTGGGCTTTCAGTGATTTGCGGTTTAATTCTTTCGGCTAAAAAAATCCCACCGTCTCCACCAAATAATAATTAATAATTTCACATAATTCCTGCCCGACCGTAACTGGCCGGTTTTTTAATCACTCTTGGCGATTTGTGATTAAAACGAATTCGCCCTTAATTTTGTGGTTTGAAAGATCGCTGATAATTTCAACAATATTTCCGTTCCAATATTCTTCAAATTTCTTTGTCATTTCTCTGGCGATAAAAACCTCGGTTTTTTGACCGAAATTTTTTTTAATATCTTCCAGTGTCCGCTCAACTCTGTGAGCCGATTCATAAATTACAATTGGAACTTTCAACGCCGCCAACTCCATGAATTTAGTCTCCCGCCCTTTCTTCTTCGGCAAAAAACCAACAAAATAAAATTCCTTTTCAATCATTCCTGACACCGAGACTGCCGTTGTTAGTGCCGACGCCCCCGGGACAGGAAGAATTTGGATTTTATTCGAATTTTGGATTTCCGATTTTGACAATTTTTTTATCCGTTGAATTAATTTTGATCCGGGGTCAGAAATAACCGGCGTCCCAGAATCAGAAACATAGGCGACTGATTTTCCCGCTTCGAGTTCTCGAATAATAAAGTTTATTTTCCCCTCCGATGAATGCTGATGTAAAGAAACTAATTCCTTTTTGATTGCAAAATGATGCATAAGTCCACCGGCAACTCGGGTATCTTCGCAAACGACAAAATCAACAACTGATAAAATTTCAACCGCCCGTTTTGTCATATCGCCGAAATTTCCAATCGGCGTTGCTACAATGTATAAAATTCCCTGTTTCATAACGCTCAAATTATAGCAGAGATTTAAAATTTCTACCAATATATTTCCCCATTGAATTTTTTAAGAAAGATGCTATACTCTGAATTAAACTAAAAAGGAGAAAAAGAAATGAAATATTATGAATTGCGCGGGGATGTCAGAACAAATGATGGGCAGGTATATGAGATGATTGATGTTAATTTTATCATCAGAATAGTGCTTGATGACCTTCCTGCAAAAATTATTCGAACATCAAAAAACGCTGCCAAATTTCTCAATTACCGAATAAGAAGGGAAAGTGATTCGAAATTGTTAACCTTCAAAATTTTCAATAAAAGCGGTGATTCTCATATTTTCGAAATTGCCTCTGCGTTTAAATTAAAATCTAAACCCGACGTGCCTCCGCAATAAAGCGGAGGTTTTTTCTATGAAAAAATGAGGTGTTGCGCCTCAATGAGCTCAAATTTATTTGAACAGCAAGCTCCAAATTGTCGCCAGACCGGCAAAAACCATTAGCACAATAGCAGCCCAACCGACAATTTTCGACCACCAGCCATTGGCATATTTACCCATTAGCTTGCTATTTGAAGCCAGAATTATAATTAATATCAAAACTACCGGTGCAACCAAACCATTTAAAACGGCGGAATAGATTAGAGTCTTAATCGGATCAAGGCCAACCATATTTATTAGAACCCCAATAATTAGAGAAATAATAATTATGCCATAAAATGAATATGCTTGACGAAGTTTGTAGTGCAACCCCTGCTTCCAGCCAAAACTTTCAGCAAAAGCGTAGGAGCTTGAACCGGCGAGAACCGGAATTGCCAAAGCGCCTGTGCCAATAATCCCCAAAGCGAATAAGAGATATGAATATTCTCCAGCAATCGGCCGCAACGCTCGCGCTGCTTCGGCTGCTGAACTGATATTAAAAATCCCACCAGTATGAAGTGTTGCCGCACAGGCGGTTATAATAAAAAACATTACTAAATTCGACAGAAACATTCCCGACCAAACATCAACGCGCATTTCGGAAATTTCACTATTCGAAACTTCTTGCTGACGAGTAACAATTGAAGTTTGGCCTTTTTGTACTTTCTCCTCAATTTCCTGTGAAGTTTGCCAAAAGAAAAGATACGGAGAAATTGTTGTTCCAAGTACACCGGTAATGATTAAAATTTGATCCTTGCCAAAACCCAAAGCCGGTGTAATTGCCGATAAACCGATCTCCCCCCAATTTAAACCGCGAATCATCAAAGTTGAGAAAATATAAGCTAAAAGTATCAGTGCCAACCATTTGAGAAAACCGGCGTATTTTTGATAGGTGGTGAATACTTGCAACAATATTATGATGATGGCAATAATGGCGATAATCGAAAAGTAATTCCACTCTGGTTTGAAAAGTCGAGTCGCCTCCGACATGGCTCCAAGATCAGCACCGATATTGAAAGTATTAGCGATAAATAACAGAATCGTACAAATAATTAATACCCAACGAGGAAAAAAGTAGCGAATGTTGGCTGCCAGTCCACGGCCGGTGACTAAACCAATTCTGGCACACATTTCTTGAACTACCGCCATCAGTGGAAAGGTAAACGGTGACAACCAAAGAAATTTGTAACCGTAGGCCGCACCGGTTTGTGAATAGGTGGTAATTCCAGACGGATCGTCATCGGAAGCACCAGTGGTTAACCCGGGGCCTAAAAGATTCCAATAAGCTTTTGCTTTCTTTGCCGGTGCATTTTCAACAACCGCTTTTTCAACCGTTTTGCTAATCTCTATCGTTTCATCTAAAACCTTAGCTGGCGATTCAACAACGCGTTCAATAAATTCAGTCTCAACTTTTTTGTTCGGCTGATCGTTAATATTTATCTTTTGCTTAATCTTAACTCGCTCTTTCGTCATAACCCTCCTAAAATCAGTTACAATTTGTTAGACGACATCTGTGCTGGCTATTTTGTATAACCTTTCCCAATCTTCAATTGATAACTCCTCGGCTCTGATTTTTTCACTAAGCCCTACCCTTTTTATTATATCAGAAGCTTCGATTTTCGAAATACACATTCCGGCGGCCAAATTGTTTTCCAAAGTTTTTCTTTTAGCGGCAAAACCGAATTTCACCATCCGGAAAAAATCCCTTGCTTGAACACTCTTATTTCCAGTTTTTTGTTTCTTGCTTTCGATTTTTATTATCGCTGAGTCAACTTTTGGCAACGGGAAAAATGATTCTTTTGGCACAATGTCGATAATTTTGGCTGTGGCATAAAATTGAACAGAAATTGACAAGAGTGACATATCTCCGGGTTCAGCGGTAATCCGCTCGGCAACTTCTTTTTGCACCATCAGAACCATCACATTTGGTTTATTCTTTGTTTCTAAAAATTTCCGGATGACCATTGAGGTAATATTATAAGGAATATTTGCTACCAACTTATATTTGCCGAGATTTGACGAATCAAATTCCAGCGCGTCTTGATTCAAAACTTTAACGTTTGATACGGAAAATTTTGATTTTAACATTTCTGCCAATTTGTCATCTTTCTCGACAGCAATTACGTTGCCGGCCTTTTCTGACAACCCTTCTGTCAATACACCAAGTCCCGGGCCGATCTCTAAAATTGTGTCAGATAAGGAGATATCGGCAGTTTCGATAATTTTGGCCAGAACTTCACCGTCAACCAAAAAATTCTGGCCCATCGACTTCTTGGCCCAAAAATTATGGTTTTTCAAATATTGAATTAACTGTTTTTTATCACTCAAATTCATATTTTAATCATATCTTTTCAGCAAGAAAAAAACCAGCCAAGCCAGCAGAAATCTGTTAAATTTCGGGTTAATATTTCCACAACACAAAAATCACCTAGATAAGCGATTTATAAATGACACAATTTTTATTGCTTAATTTCCTCAACTAAAACACTCGAACAGCCAAATGAGGGACAGCCGAGTTGCGATAAAAAGGTCGGCGCCAAATCAAGAACGACGCCAGCCGGAGCCGAAGCTGTCCCCCATGTGGCATTAATATTTTCAAAAATTCTTTTACCGTTTGCACGGTTGGTAATTCTAATTAAAGTTCCTCGAGAATAATTTGGCGATACGACGTAGCCGGAAACCGTCGTCATTGTCGCTCGACCGCTGACAGATGATAGTACGGTAACTTTTGTGCCGGTATAGTTTATCTGTGTTTTTGGCTCTTTGATAACCTCCGTAGATAATAGTATTCGCGACACTTCTTCCCCGTCTTCTCTTGTTACCCGATAGGTCAGCTTCTTCTCTCCTTTTGCTCCAGCATCAATCCTTTTCTTGCCATAATCCAAATTTGGGTCTTCTTTCTCTAATGTCTGAAAATCGATTGATTTTGTCTCAACAATGTTTGTAATGGCAACGCGAGTAATTGTAATGCTCGAGCCGTTGAAAATTTCCGCCGACAGGCTAACATTTATCTTGTCATCGGTGCCGAGTTCAACATTTTTCTCTAATAACAGTTGGCCGGCGGTTTTCGCCCAGCTGCGATATTCGCCGATTTTTTTGCCGTCTTTAATGGTAATTACCGGTGCCCGCAAAATTTTAATTGTTCCACCAAGTTTTAATTTCGGATCGGGGAAAACCGAAATTTTGTCTTCCGAATAATAGGCAACGCCAAGATCAGTGATAATCTTTTGGCTATCAAAACTACTACTTTCGCCGTTGATAATATTTTCGCTGCCGTTTGGAGCAATTTCTGTTATTTGATAGGGATATTTGTCAACGACTGATAAAGGTTCAGCAAAATCGGCCGCTTGACTTTTCAGCGCGCTTAACGATCCAAAACTAATTAGTGAAACAAAAACTAAGGCAAAGAAAAAATTTCGCATAAGTTAATTATAGCAAATTCTCCTACCAACTTACGAAAAACTACCGCTGACATACCAACAGAAAAGTTCTATCTTCGTAAGTTCATTTTGTTGGTATTGGTAATTTTGCAGGAGACAATTAAATTTCGCTTTTTACATCGTCTGGTATCTCTTCCAAAAACCTCGATGGCAAATTGGCTACCGGATTTCCGAAATAAATTCGCCCGGAAGCAAAAATCAGATATAATTTTTTTTGCGCCCGAGTAATTCCAACATAACAAAGCCGACGCTCTTCTTCAATCTCTCCTTCTTCCAATAAACTTCGCGAATGTGGCAAAAGTCCCTCCTCCATTCCGATAATAAACACCGTTGGGAATTCCAACCCTTTTGATGAATGCAAAGTCATTAGTGTTACAACATCGGATTTTAAATCATAATCATCTGAATCTTGGTACAAAGCAACCTTTTCTAAAAATACTTCTAGCGAATTTTGGCTGGGATTCAAGTCGTCTTCGATAGCCGCAGTATCAGTGTATGAAGCAACCGATTTGAGCTCCAAAACATTTTCCCAACGCGCCTCGCCCTCGGCAGTTCCATCAAGGAGATAATCTTTGTAGCCCGACTTTTCGGCAATCAAATCAATCAATTCGGAAACACCGGTAGCTGATTGGTCGCCTAAATGATAGATTTTTGTTCGGAAATCTTCAATCATCCTCAGAAATATTGATATTTTTTCCGGAACCTTTGCACCCAGTGAAGAAAGGCCTTGTAAGTAGTTGGCGACCGTTTTTGCTCCAATACCTCGAGCCGGAACATTGACAATTCTTTCAAAAGCGATTCGATCGTTAGGGTTAATGATTAAGCGCAGATAAGACAAAATGTCTTTAATCTCTCGCCGGTCGTAAAACTTTGTGCCACCAACCACTTTGTATGGTATACCATAGCGCAAAAACGCTTCCTCGACCGATCTGGACTGACTGTTCATCCGATAAAGAACGGCAAAATCATTCCAATTTGATTTTTCAGCAAAATTCAATCCACGAATTTCGGTCGCCACAAATTCGGCCTCATCTTTTTCATTTAATGCTTGATAAACTTGAATTGCCGATCCTTCGGAGTTTTCGGTAAATAATGTTTTGTCAGTTCGATTGCGATTGCATTTAATTAATTCGTCGGCCGCCCGTAAAATATTTTTTGTCGAACGGTAATTTTGTTCAAGTTTGATAATTTTCGCTCCCAGCCAATCGCGTTCAAAATTAAGAATATTACGAAAATTAGCACCGCGAAAACCGTAAATCGATTGCGAGTCGTCGCCGACAACACAGATATTTTTTGATTTGGCCGAGAGCATTTTTGACCAGAGATATTGAACCTGATTTGTATCTTGATATTCGTCGATTAAAATATAGCGAAAGTTTTGCTGATACTTTTCCAAAACTTTCGGATTTTCCTCAAAAAGCTTAACACACAATAGTAGCAGATCATCAAAATCCATTGCGCCGATAGTTTTTAAATATTTTTGATATTCACTATAAACACTCTGGACAACTTCTTCAAACGGCGAATTGATAAATTTTTTATATTCCTCAGGAGAGACAAATTCATTTTTCGAGCTACCAATATAATAAAGAACGGCATTCGGATTATAACTTTTTGTGTCAAATTGTTTGTCTTGCATTATCTTTTTCACCACTGCCAACTGGTCCTGAGAATCGTAAATTGTAAAATTTGACGGATAGCCGAGATATTTGGCTTCGCGACGAAGAATCTTAACGCAAATTGAATGAAAAGTCCCCAACCACGGTAACATAATATTGTTCGATTGTTCGATTGTTCGATTGTTCTGAAATTTGGAATTTGGGATTAGCTTGGTTATTGTATCTTGTTTCTCGTTTCTTGTCAAAAGTCGCTCCATTCGTTTCTTCATCTCTCCGGCTGCCTTATTAGTGAAAGTAACAGCTAAAACATTCTCCGACAAAATATTTTTCTCGGAGATTAAGTAGGCCAGTCGATGAGTTAAAACTCGAGTTTTCCCGCTCCCTGCGCCGGCGAGAATCAACACTGGGCCTTCGGTAGTTTTAACGGCTTCAATTTGCTGATTATTTAAGCTAGATAGAAGATCATCCATCTGAAAATTCCTAAAATTAGATTACTTAAGTATCTTAATTGAAAAACAGCTTTTTTTCAACTAAAAAAGGCGCAAGGATTTGCGTACTTATAGGGAACAAATATTTTAATTATTGCCCTGTCGCGTCACTTACGCCTTTAAGGGGTGTCGCGAAAACGACTTGTGGAATCGCTTCGTAGCATCCCTTAAATGACTTTTAGTCATAAAGAGACACCTTCAACGTTTCCCTAAACCCTGGTTCTCCTCGCCACATTAAATTTGAATTTCTGCTAGCACTTTTTCTTTTCGGTTCATGGCTTATTGGCAAGGAAAAGTCAGCTAGAAATCAAGATGATTATCCAAATTAAAATTTATTAGAAATTAGAAATTTGGAACAAGAAATTGTTTTTAGCTAGCTTCCCCTGCCAAACGGTAAATATGAATTAACAAAAAACTCCCCGCTAAGAGGAGCTGACACAAAACCAATTTCTAATTACAAATCACTAATTTCTAATCATCAGACACCAGAAATTAGGTACTAGACATTTTAAATTCGCCCCTCCGCGAATGAGTACTGTTAAATTGTTAATGTTGTTTTAATTATATACCAAAAAACCGGCGACTGTCAAGACTAAAAGTACTTGACTGAAAAAAACTGCTAGTACTGTAATGGATATTTTTTGCCGATATTTTTTAAATGATCAAATTTGACTCTTGTGGTATAATTATTTGTGAGGTATTTATGAAAACGCAGTCAGGCACAAACGTCTGGTATTTGTTGACGCTGATTGTTTTAGCGTTAGTTTTTATTTTTGTCGGAGTAAAATATTTAAATAAAGGCGAGAACAATCAACAGATTTCGGCCCCAGCTGAAAATACTCAAAATGTCACCAATCCCAAATCTAATTCAGACAGCGGTTCAAAAACAAAGCAAAATCTGCCGATCGACCAACAATATGCCGCAAATGGCGCCGACAGCTTAAACAAAAATGATTATCAAATGGCAATCGACTATTTTAGTCAAGCGATTGCTGCCAATCCGGAGGCGATAAGTTATTACTCGCTAAAATCTCAAGCCGAAGTTTTGGCTGGCAAAGATGCAGAGGCCAAAGCGACACTGGAGGCCGGCTTGAAAGTGGACCCCAATAATGAACTTTTAAATTCCAAATTAGACGTTTTAAACAACAGCCAAAATTTGGTGCCAGCCGATCAGGAAACGCCGAGGCAATAATGTCATCAATACCAAATTACGAATTAAGAGTTATCAGAAATTACACTGACCTTACAAAATAATTGAAAAATATATGTATCACAGAGTGAAACAAAAATCTGTCGTAAGTGAGTAGAATAAAAATGAAAATGCGAGGGGCAAAACTAATTATAATTTTGGCAGCGATCTCAATCATCGCCTTGCCGATTTTAGCTTTCGCTTCGCACATCGAACTCCGTTATGTTAACGCCCGCCAAGCGTACATTGATACTTTTTACAACAAAGTTGTTGCTCAGCTAATTTACGATGAAGCCAGCCAACATCAAATTAACCCCAAATTGATTTTGGTGATTCTTCAGCGAGAAAGTTCGGCTGTTACTCAAACCACCCCGTCTTCTGACACTAGGCGTGCTTGGCCAATGTTTTACAATTATGACGAAAATATGGCCAATTGTTTAAATGCCGGAACAAATTGTAATGATTCAAAATACAACAAGCCCGACTATTCTTATCGAGCTGAAAATTACGGCGGCGTCGGACAACAGATAGCATATGCAACCGCTCAATTTCGAAATTTGCACGACAGTGCTTCCTATTGCGGATCAAGCACCGCAGTTTCCATTGATGGTAACACAATTACTGCTGACAATGCCGCTTCTTGCGCTCTCTATAAATATACGCCGCATGCTGTCTCTTACGACACAAATTCAGCATTTTACACCAACTGGGCTTCTTGGTGGGGAGGAACTCCCAATGGAGGCAGCTATTCGCAAACGAACATTATCTCAGAAACCAATTTTTCAAACCCCAACGATATGACTGTCGATCAAATTAACGCTTTTCTGACAACTAAGGGTTCTTGGTTGGCAAGCTATATGATTGCCGAGTATATCTCTGTTCCCTACCCAGTTTTGGTCGATGACACTCCACCGGCAGCGCCGGTAAGAAAAACCGGCGATGCCAATAATGACAGTGCAGTTGATCTTTTGGATTTATCAATTTTAGCAACATGGTGGGGTACAACCAACACTGATGCCGATTTTAACTCCGACGGAACGGTTGATCTTTTGGATTTATCGATTCTTGCTTCGGCATGGGGAAGTTAAATAGTCCAACAGCTGATCAACCGGTAAGCTAGTCAGCAAAAATTAAAACAAATGATTAAATCATTTCAATAATTAATAGTTTGGCAAAAATCTCACAAGCTGACATTGGAAATTTATCAGATTGTAGCAGAATTTCCAAAATACGAAATTTACGGTTTGGCGAGCCAAATGAGGAGGAGTGCATCTTCCATACCGTCAAACATTGCTGAGGGATTCAAAAGTAGGTCAAACAAAGATAGTCGCAACTTTTATAACGTCGCTTCTGGTTCTCTAGAAGAATTACAATATCAACTTATTTTATCACGCGATTTAAGTTATATTAATGCTGAGACATATAATAAATTAGCAAATTTTTGTGAGGAAGTAAGTAAATTATTAACCGCATGGTCAAAAAGTCAGCTGATTAGCTGAGTGGCTGACTGGCTAATATGGAGGGTTTAATGAAAAAATTAATATCAGTCATCGCAATCACAGCAATAATTGCGCTCGGTTTGCCGATAAAATCTTTGGCAGCCGGTGGAATTTACGCTTCCGGTGGCGGAAACAAAACCGTCGGTCAAAGTTTCACCGTTACCGTTTCCGCTTCGGGCGCAACTTTTAATGCTCTTGAAGGAACAATTTCCGTTTCCGGACCGGTTTCAATTACCGGTTTTTCCGCCGGCAGCGCTACTTGGCTGACAGCTCCGGCGAACGGCGCACACTTTAAAGGAATGGTAACTTCGGCAGCCAGTTCGCTGCGAGTCGCAACTGTTACTCTTAAAGCAACAGGTGCCGGCAGTGGCGCGGTTTCGGTTTCCTCTGTCAGGTTGGCTAACGCCGGCAGTGATGTTGGCAGCGGTGCCGGATCAGCAAGTTTCACAATTTCAAATCCACCGAATCTGCCGGGCGCACCAACCGTTACTTCTTCCTCTCACCCCGACCAAAACACCGCTTATGAAGCGACAACTATTGATTTAGCCTGGAATAAAGCGTCTGGTGTAGATGCTTTCTCCTATCTTCTCGACCAAACAGCCAACACAACTCCGGTAGCAAAAACAACTGACGCCAACACCTCAATTTCCTATCCGAACCAGGCAATCGGCACCTACTATTTCCACATTCGCGCTCACAAAGCTGACGGTTGGGGAGGGACGACTCATTTCAAAATTACAATTAAAGAACCGGATGCTAAAATTGATGAAACTCTGCAAGCACCAGTTAAAATCAAGGTCGAAAAAGCTGAAGATTTTGTCAATAATATTAAAGACGGCTTGGTTACCGGTGTGGTAATCAGCGGTAAAACCGAACCCGAATTTACCGCCAACATTACCTTGACCCCATCACCGGCACTTCCCGAAGGCAAAACTTATTCCGCACTCGCTGACAAAGACGGTAATTTTTCCCTTCCAATCGACTGGCCAATCCCCTCCGGAAGATATACAATGACTATTCAAGGACAGAAAGATAAATTTTTAACACCAATCACCGATCCGATAATTTTTGAAATCTCCCAAACTAAAGGTGGAGCAATTAACATTTTGACTGATAGTGATACTAATCCAGCAAAAAACATTGTTGAAACTGTCAGCAAAAATTATAACAAAACACTAATCGGCGAAATTGCTGCCGGCATTTTGGTTCTGCTTCTGGTCGGGCTTCTAATCTTTCTCCGTCGTAGAAAAATCAAAAAAGCTAAATCTCTCGGATAATTTAGATTAATTAGGACTATTTGATAATTAGATCGGCAATTGCATTCTCGCCGGAGATGTTTTTGGTCGAGATAATCTCACCCTTTTTAACGCTGACATTTCCCAAATCTTTGACGACAAATTTTTCCTCGCCGGGATTTTTTTGTATTCTGTATTCCGAATCCTGTATTTTAATCCCAACTTCTCCGGCATTTCCGCCATCTAAATAACGAATAAGTAATTCACCGGATAAATTCTGGTCTGATTGATGCGAAAGTATTGCTCCATCTTTTGTCGTATAGATAAAATCTTGTAGCAAGTCGGCAAATATCTCCTTTCGCCAAAAAGCGTAGCGCCCGCGAATCCAGCCGTCGTGATAATAATTGTGTTCGTTGGCCCAATCAGCCAAAGGAAGCGCTTGTGATCCATCATTTTGCTGAATTGTTTCGATCTTTGAATTTTTAAATTCATTTGAATTTTGATTTTCGGATTTTGAATTTTTGAAAATATAGATATTATCACCAAACTGCTTAATTAGTTCGAGATTTTTCTTCGATTTCGCCAACGCCAACATATCGGTCTCGCCAATCCATTTTTGCCTGATAGCATAATTAGTCTCTAAGTTAATTTTGGCATCAAGATAAAAATTCGACAGCAAATCATTGCGAACAATTAAACAATCGGCGCTGGAAGCGGCAAAAATTTCGGCAAATTCACCATTATCGCTTGTATCAAGAAAGTGAGATGTTAATTGATTGCGAAGATAAATTTCCGAATTCTCAAAGCTCAAAACCGAGGCGGCATCGGTAATGTACGGCACACCAATCAATTTGGCAATTAGGTCGGAATTGGCTGCATCAGCGGTCGGATCGTCTTTGAAGTAAATAAACCCTAAACTCGGCGGATAATAAATTTTTTTACAGCTACCAGATGTTTTTAAAAAGTTGTTTAGCTGACCGTACTGTTCTGGAATTTGCTGTAATGAAAATCGTTGAAAATAATTGAAAGAGAAATATTGAGCAATGATCGCCAAGACTAAAAAGACAGATATTACTCGAATTACAGAAATCCAAAGATTATTTTTAACTTTTACAAAAAGCCAATTTAGACCGAAAGCAAATGCTGGAATCAAGGCAAAAGACAACCAAAATTCAAAATGATAAGTTTCTCGAAAAACTGCAAGCGGCGAAAAATGATTATAAACAAAGATGTAAATGCCGGTGAAAATTGATGTCGGTCCAATACTAAAAGGCAAAATTAAAACTGTCGGAATTATTATTGAAAGTACAAGTTGACGGTTTTTTTGATCAAATAACGAGAATACTGCCAGCAGATAAACTATTCCAAACGAAACAAAAATAAACGGCATTTTATCCAAAACGTTAAAGAAAATATAAGTGATGTGATGATCGGAAAGCATTAGTGTTCTGGCCAAACTGTGAGGTAGTGAAGCGATAAAATTGAGTGTTGTAACGCTGGAGGCTTGCGGCAGAGAGTTTTGGCTTCTAGCAAAAAGATAAATAATAATCCAAGGCAGATTAATGACTGTGGCTACAAAAATCATAAAAAATATTCGTCCTAACTTTGAAAAATATTTAATGTCGGCTTGCGGAAGCAAAAACCAAAATGTTAAAAATATGCTAACTAAAATTCCTGCTTGAATTTGGCAAAAAATAAAAGTGATAAAAAAACCGAGAATAACAAAATCAATTATTTTTTTCTTTTCAATATTTACAAAACGGTCAACGAAAAACGGTAAAATCGCATAGGCGACCAATGAAGTTGTGAAACCGACAATTGTCCGAATAAATATATAGGGCGAAAAAGCATAAGCGATTCCCGCAATAAAACTGACGAATTTGGAAACACCACGATGACGCAAAAATTGATAAAATCCAAAACCAGCCAGGGTGTGAATCGCCAGAAGAAAAAGCTTGATTGAAATTGATGGCGAAAGATGGATAATTGACGACAAACCAAAAAATAGTTCCAGATATTTGTTAGCGATTGTCAGCAAGCCAAAATTGTCAAAGTCAAAAACCTGATGCCAAAATTGACTCATTGAAAAAAGTGGCCAGCTCCAATCGTATTTGAACGGCACGCCGCTTTGAATTAGAATCGGAAATAATAGAATTAGCGAGATCAACAAATAGCCGAAAAACGGCCAATATTTTTGCAGAAGATAAATAATTTTTGAATTTTTTGACTTCATTTAATACCCAAATCATAGCAAATTTGAAGTTAAAAGAAAAACGTCCCGACAGATTGTCGAGACGCAATTAATTTAAGACGCAATCTGATGTTCAAAATACTGAAATCCTTCCGCTGCCGGATTAACTTTCAGAGTTACCACAAATTTTTCAGCCGTTGATCGTTTTGAAAAAAGTAGCGTTACCGAACCGCCTTCCCCACCGGCACCGTTTACCTTGTAGCCAAGACAATTTAGTCTATTAGCGTGTTTGATTACCAACCGATGATTTTCGCCAACCAACTTCGAACAAAGTTTCTCTTGGGCTTTGGTATTTTTTTTCATCAGCTCCCCAAAACGTTTCGTATCTCCCTTTCTCAAGGCAACTACTGCCATTGGTGCAATCTTTCGTAGGGCTACCAATTCCTCTGAATCCGGTCCTTTGTTTTCCTGTTCACTAATAACTTTCATATGTGTTTGGCTACTGTTGTGCTGGCCGACAAAAACTGTAACCAAACCATTATTTAGAAATGTCCGAGTTTCACTAGACAATGGAATATCATACAATCTGGTCTCTGGATAGTTATCAATTACGATTTCATTCGCTCCCGAAGAATAGGCAGCCGTCCACTGATCCTGAGTTCCTGACTGGCCACCCATAACTTCTGTTTCCGCCCGAAAAGCCAATTTGGCAATTTCTGACGCTAGATACCCGGAATTGGCTAAAACAAAAACCGATTTAATCAATGCAGT
>CAZEVI010000001.1:17534-57728 GCA_964515615.1 uncultured Candidatus Saccharibacteria bacterium
CATGTTTCTCCACGACAACATTACTTTTCGAATTCGAAGCCGAAGTTCCCATTGATGCACCAGGTGGGATTGGGCTCTGAATTCGAAAAGTAATGTTGTCGTGGAGAAACATGTTCAGCGGGCAAAGTGAAAGACTGGCCAAAAGAAGATTTTTGTGATCAAAATTATCGTTAATGATGTCAGTGATTTTTGCAATCACATTGTAAGTCGGATCAGCGGCAATAATTGAAATTTCTCCGCAGTCAAGACCAGATTTTGCCGTTGTTGCAATAACATCAACCCCCAAAAATTCGCCACAATTGCCAAAAATCCGTGAATAAACTGATAAACTGGCCACCGAGCCGCATTGGGCAAACCAAGTATCAGTCCAGCCACCAAGATCGGCAATTCTAATTGCTGATGTTGTTTTAATTCCGACAAAGTTCATCCTCTCTGGCATTCTGGACCTCCTGATTTGATTTGAACATCGTATATTATCGTATATTATCGATTTTATTTTGTCAAGAAAAAAGCTCCGGCAAAACAGCCGAAGCACAGATAAGCTAATCCAAAAACAGAGTTGAAATTGACCCATCGTTTTCGATAGCTTTAATTGCTTCCGCAATAAGCGGAGACATTTTCAGTATCTCGATCTTCAATCGAGATGTCTGTAATTTTTCTGGCGGATGATAAAGTGAATCGGTAATAATGACTCTGTTTATGCCGCTATCATCAAGTTTTTTTATTGCCTCGCCTGAAAAAAGACCGTGAGAAGCAAAAACCGATACAGATGCCGCACCGTTGTTCAGAAGTGCGTCCGCAACACGACAAGTTGTTCCGCCGGTATCGATCATATCGTCGGGGACAAGAACATGAAAACCTCTGACATCGCCAACAACCTCAATCTGATTTACAACATTTGGTTGAGGTCGACTTTTGCTACAAATCGCAATCGGAGTATCGAGACCAAGCAAATCGCGCCATTTTTTCGCTCGCGCAACACCGCCGACATCCGGAGAAGCAACCATGTCAACCAACACATTTTGTTTAATGTAAGGAACGGCAAATTGTGAGGCGTACAAATGTTCAACTCGCGTTCCAAAGAGAATAAATGTTGAAAGAATAGCACTGGAATGAACATCAAAAGTAACGACATGATTTATCGGAACTGGGCTACACAAAGATTGAATATGCAAAGCCGCAGAATCGGCTTCACGCCCATTAACCCGATCTTGACGAGAGTAACCCAAATATGGGATTACTAATTTTGGCGTTGCTCCGGCACGAAATACTGCACCAGACAAAAATCTGATTTGATCGGCATTAAATGCTGGTTGACAAGTTGAACCAATAATGTAAGCTGATTTACCGCGGATTGATTCTGGTATTTTTACATGAATCTCTCCGTCGGCATAATCGCCATCGGGTCGGGCATTAATCACTTTCACATTGAGTATTTCACCGATTCTGTACGCAAGATGGCTGCCAGAATCGGCAAAAAGAATCGTGATGTTTCCCGGATCAAATTCGCTCAAGACGAACACCTCCCGTCAGTTTTCCACTACGTTTTTAGATTAACCAAAGTCACTAACAATGACAACTTCAAATTTTCCCAACTTAAAATTAGTAAATACTAAATTGAGAATTCGCTAAAAAACTTCCAACAAACTTTTAGAACATCTTTTTGAAAAAAGCCAAAATCCCCTGTTTCCAGGGAACGCGGTGAGAAACTCCGCTTCGGCCTTCGATATTTTTAATATTTTTTAGATACCATTTGAAATTTCTCAGGAGAGCATCTTTATTTGAATATTTTGGAGCAAACCCAAGAATTTTTTTCGCTTTATCGATCGACACGAAAGAATCTTTCGATGCTGTTTCATAAACCCATTTGTAAAGCGGTGAAAGATGCAACATTTCTAAAAATCGTAGTGACCAGATCATCGGACCCGCCGGAAGCGCCTTAATCTTCTTGCCAAAACCGGCGAAATCCAAAACCGCCTGATAGTCCTCTTTCATTGTTGTAAATTCCTCAGCGCCAATGTTAAAAACATCATTAACTTTTCGCGACGGCAATGTTAAACAAAGAAAAATTGATTCGCAGAGGTCTTCGACATCTAAAAGCTGATAACGATTTTTTCCACTGCCGATCATTGGAAAACCGTGGCCATCTTTCGCCCAATCGTAGAAAAGAGCAAAAACACCTAACCTCTCTGGGCCAATGAATGATTTTGGCCGAATTATTGGAACGACCAAACCTTTTTTTCGAGCTCTTTGACACTCCTTTTCAGCGGCAATTTTGGCTTCACCGTACGGCCCGACACCATCTAATTTGTCATCTTCGAAAAGCGGATGATGATCGGGGATGCCGTAAACCGCCGTCGATGATATTTGAACAACGCGCTTAATTTTATTTTTGATCGCTGCGTTTAAAACATTTCTGGTTCCTAAAATATCAGTTGAATAAATATCTTCTTTTGAATAAAGCGGCAAGGCGGCAGCGGTGTGGACAACCAGATCACAGCTAGCCATCGCCAATTCAAGATCATTGTTATTTCGAATATCGCCGTAGATCGCTTGAATTTTATATTTTTCCGGATAATCGAACGGTAAAATGTCAAAAGAAACAATTTCAAAACCGCGATCCGAAAGATAACGAATCAGATTAATGCCCAAAAATCCCGACCCTCCGGTAACAAAAACTTTTTGCTTCTTCTCCATTTTAGAATTCCTCTATTTTAATTTTTTAAGTATCAAACACCAAACCTGTATAAAAATGTTGGTTTTTTTGTCGACGTATTCGGTTAATTTTAATGATTTAACCAGTTCCGACTTGCTTTGAAAATCACCGATTATATTAATTACTCTTCCAAGTTCGGTTGACAGATGGGCATCAGCACCGGCAATCATCGCTTTATTATTTTTCTCCGCCAGACCACGAGCAAATTTATCTGTTGAAGAAAATAAATTCCGGCCGTTGAAAACTTCAACAATATCAATGTTATGAATAATTTTCTCCGCCGTTTCACAACTAACCGCCGACCGACGAATTTTATCACCCGGATGAGGCAAACAAACTATCCCTCCCTGTTCTCGAATTTGACGAATTGTTTCTCCGATCATTTGGCCCCTCTCAATCTTTCGATTTAGAAACAAACCGATAATTTCACCCTCAAGAGTTTTAATCTCCTCACCGATAATAACATTCGGATTGCCATTTGCCAATTTTTTTATCTCTAAGGCACCGTAAATTTCGTTGTGATCGGTAACTGCTAACTGCTTAATCTTCTGCTGTCGGCAAAAATCAATAATTGTTTGATAATCAAGCCAACCATCATTTGACGCTTTGGTGTGCAAGTGGAAAAGAAATTTAATTTTACCTTTTGGCACTTTCTGAGTGTCAGTTTCAGTTTTCCGATCGTAGCGTTTTTCAGCCAATAGAAGGAAAATAAGCCCGATAATTACTGCAAACCAAAGTGTTACCACCCGAATTAAAATAGTTGCGAACGCTGCGGTTCCGCTCTCAATCGACAGCAGTTTCAAAAGTCCGGCAATTGTGCCATCAGTAACTCCAAGACCACCCGGAAGCATTGCCACCGCTCCCAAAATCGTCGAAAAGCAATAAACGAAAAATGCCGCAAAAACGCTAACTTTCAATTTTAAAATAACCAGAATAAAATAAAAATCAACCGCCTCGAAAGACCATGCAATCAATGCAACCAGTGTTGGAAAAATCAGCCTTTTTGGTTGTAAAAGTTCGTAGGATGTTTCATAGACTTCAATAATTCGCTCGGCATGAGGCGCCAGAAATTTTATTCTGCAAAGAAGATTAAAAAACTTCAATCCGATCGGTCGAATTAGAATTGCGGCAATGATAATTAAAATTAGCAGAAAAACAGCCCAAATTACTTTGCCACCGTAAGAAAACCCCCAGGAACCGACTCCGGCCAAAATTAGAAATGCGATTAAGTCCGAAAGCCGATCGGCGAAAACGATCGGCGCTGTTCTGGAAACAGGAGTACCAAAACCCTTTTTTAGGAAATAGGACTTGACTACCTCACCGAGTTTTCCCGGTGTAATTGTCAACGACAAACCGGAGATAAAAATGATAAACGAATCGACTGGTGGAATTTTGATTTTCAAAAGTTTCAAATAATACTGCCATTTTATAAAACGGATCAGATAGTTCAGAAAAACAATTAAAAGCAGTAGCGGCAAAAACACCCAAGAGAAATGGGAAAATGCTCCGAAAAGCCCACTGGCACTCCCCCAAATGGCAAGAGCTAAATAGACCACCGCCGCCAAAACCAAACCATAAATTATTTTTTTAGAGATATTTTTCATTGGGCAATAAAATAAATAATTAAAATACTTCCTAGCCAAAGAAGCATATCGATAATTAACGGAATGTCGTGAAAAAATACTGCCACCGGATCTCCGCCTTCGCGCTTGTTGTAGAGCAAATGAAAATAACGGAAAATACCAAAAACCACCAACGGGGTCGTGTAAATTAGGTTGTCGGTTCGAAAGTTGGTTTGAGTTTGCGGATCAATCGTATAGAGCGAATAGGAGATGACCGAAACTCCGGCAGTCAGCACCAATATTTGGTTAATAAAACTTTCAGTGTAGTCGCTAATTGATTTTCGATGCCCAGTTTTATCAACCGTCAAAAGCTCCATCTCGTTTTTCCTTTTGCCAAAAGCCAAAAACAACGCAACAAAAAAAGTGCAAAGCAAAAGCCAATGTGTCGGGTTCAACGCCAAAGCTTCAGCGCCAACAAACACTCGCAGAACAAAACCGAAAGCAATTATCATTACATCAACTATCGGCAAATTTTTCAAACCGAATGAATAAAACAGGTTAACAATAAAATATCCAATGCAGAGATAGAAAACAGTTGCCCCAAGATAGGTTGACACAGCAAAAGCGGCGGTTAAAACAATGATGAACTCCAAAAAAGCCGGCCAGGTTTTAATCTTCCCCGAAGCGATCGGTCGGAAACATTTTTTGGGGTGTAATCGGTCGCGCTTTTGATCGAAAATATCATTGATAATGTAAATTGAACTGGCAAAAAGCGAAAAAACACCGAAAGCCAAAAAAACGCGATAAAAACTTTCCAAATCAAATTTGAAGGCAAAAATCAGCGGAAAAAAGACTAAGATATTTTTCAACCAATGTTTCGGTCGGCAAAGCTGAATATAAGCTAACATTTTTTCCTCTTTATAATGCAGTAAATAAGATATATTAATGAAACGAAAATTGCGAGCCAGCTGATCAGACCACCATATTTGAGACTTTTTGGCTCAAATTTCATAATTATGGAGTGGCTACCTGCAGGAACCTCGATTGCCTTAAAAGTAAAATCAGCTCTTAGCAACTCCGTTTTTTTGCCATCGACATAAGCATTCCACCCAGGATACCAATTATCAGAAATGAAAAGCAGGGTCGGCACATTTGTTTCAATTTTTGAGAAGATTATTATATCATTCGATTCATTTTCAATTTTAACGGCGTTTACATTAGAAGAAGATGTCATTCCATTACCATGAAGTAGCATAACCGGAGATTTTTCTAATATTATATAATCTGAACCGCTGAAATCGGGATTTGTCATCTGTTGATAGATTTCTTGGTCATTGTCTAAAACTTTGTACAAATTCAAAGTAAAAGCCCGCGGTAGGGGTTGACCATCAATAGGCGCAGCCGCCAAACGATACAGCGCGTGATTTTTTTCCGCCATCTCCAAGTATATTTTATACCGGTAAATTGATGCGCCGCTAATATCAATTCCCGAATTGTTGTACGAAATCAAACTGAAATCGCGAGATATATAATTTGAATTGGCACTAAACTTTTTCCAATCTAGATTACTCATCCTCGGGCTATTTTTATCACCATTAATTTTTATGCATGAGAATAATGGCCATTGGCATTTATTAATTTCTCCGAATTGATCGAGAGAATATGAAGCAAGATGATAATTAAAATTAACGTTGTAAACCCTAAACAAATCAAAAACCAGAATCAAGGAAACAAGAATCACAAATGTTTTTTGCGTTAAATAATGGTTGACAAAACCAAAAAGCATAACGACAAAAATCGAGAATATTAGGATTGTTGCCGAAAAGTCGTCAAATATTCCGGATTGGCCAGTGGTGGAAACCAAAAATACGATTGCTAAAAAACCTAAAATTAAATAAATCATTTTAATTATTGCATAATCTCTTTTTTTAAATACAAAATTCTGGATTGAACTGCATACAAGAAATATAGTCGGGAGGTAGAGAAATTGTATAATACGGCTATAAAATCTTAAATTGTTTAATATCGGCAGTTGGGTAATCAATACCTGAGAAAAAGAATCAACGAGCGCAAAAAGAATCATTGAAACAGATAATAAAAGATACCAAAACGAATATTTATCACGAGTAATTATTGACCTAGTGATAAAAAAAATAATAATTGGGCCAAAATATAAGTAGTCCCACAAATGTTCATATGCGTTGCGGGAAAAAAACAACACTCCGAATATATCGTCGTATCGCAGAGACCAAAACTTTAAGTAGTCGGAATTTACAAAGTGGCTTCTAACCATTAATTGACTGAATTCAAGCGAAGGTAACAATATAATTGCCGAATACAAGCCTGTCCAAAAAACTAATTTTATCCAAGGAAAAAATAAATTTTGAGACGAGTCGCCCTTTTTAACAGAAATTGCGTAGCCCCAAGGGAGCAAAAAAATTAAGGCGTATATAGCTCCTTGGGGAAAAGTCGAGAATTGTTGAAAAATAACAAAGGCACAAAGGAATAAAAAGATTGATTTTTTCTGACAAAGATATTTCTCGTAAAATAACATTGAAAGTGGCACCAAAGCCGTAGCCTGTGTAACGGTTACCCATGGGTTAGCAGACCACCCACAAAACATAAATAACATCCCGCCGAATATCGACAAAGTAATAGACAATTTTCTCCAGCGCAAATAAAGATAAGTTGAAAATCCAGCCAAAGCCAAATGTACCAGATAAAATAACTGGTAAATATTAATACTAATTAAATCGTGTCCTCTAATAACTTTTAGCAGATAGTTTGGCAAATAATAATTCCCAACTTGCAGTAAGTTTGGACTACCGGAACTGGCAAAGAAGTTCCAATGTGGAATATGCAATGATTTAAAAGAAAAATTCGATAGCAAGAAGTTAATATCCGGCAGATACATATGCACCATATCTTCAGAAATATACTTTTTCGCAAAATCACTCACCAAAAATAAACTGTAGTTGCTGACCATAGAAAGCAAAACAAAAAACATAGCTACGGTTACAGTAACAGCCAATCTCGATTTGAAAATTTTAATAAACTTTATTACCATCGTAATGTTATTTTTTATTTATTACCTTTGTACTCGCAACCTAAAAAATTTATCCTTGCGTTGTTTGCATCAAAGCCTTTTTTGCTTCCGGTAAAAATATTATAATTTTTATGGCTGGTGAAAGGAAAATTGTTTTCCAGATAAATTTTAACTTCGCTACCCGCCAACTGGCTGAAAGCGACTTTTAATTCCCCAGGATTCAATTGTAAATAATTTGTTAAAATAAATTTTTGCTGTCCACTAACAATTTTTATCTTCGATTTTGACTCAAGATTGAAATTTAGAAGACAAATTGAATTGTCGCTGATAATCGAATGAAATGCTAGCACCTTTTCGTTCGGTTGATCACTGTAAACATTTTTGGCAAGAATTTTCATCGATGTTAAATTTTTGGTCGAAGTAATCTCAAAAATCGGTTTCGCCTTGTTGAATTTATATTCGAGGAGATAATTATCAACATTCAAATCCGGATAGATTTTTTTATCCAAATTGCTGAAAATCGTTAAAAGGTCGGTGTGAAGTTGTTGCGCTTTGATTAAGTTAACTAAGTAATCTTGACTGGCAACCGTCCCCGAAGAATCGATAAAAAATTGATTCTCTTCTTCACCAATTTTGTGTTTTTTGACAATTATTTTCTGCTCGTTTGAATGATCAAAAGCATCGGTAACAAAAACGTCGTCGGGGCTTTTGGGGGAAGATTTTTGATCGATTATTTTTGAAAAATAATCGGACGCCAAAGAAAGATCTCCTTCAAATTGCGGCAGATAATAGCAAAATTGAACAACCATGGCCGAGATGACAATGATTAAATAGCAGCGATAAGCAGCTATCTTTTGGTAGTTCAAAATCGCCAAAGCGGCTAAAATCGAAATTGGAAGATAGAGCGGAACAAAAAAGCGGCCGTCAACAAAGCTAAGTACAATCATAAAAATATAAGGAACCAACCACCAAAGATGCCATTTATTTTTCAAAAATAGTATTCCCAAAAGTGCCAAAAACAAAATTAAGAAAAAATAAATCTCAATCATCAATCGCCAAAAGTACTGGCCGAAAAATCCGAGATTGCCAACATTGTAAACTTCGTTGTAGACATATGAATTTGGCAAGAATAAATTTCTGATTTTTGAAAAAGCAAGTTTGGCAAATTTTAGCGGATTTTTGGCGATCCAATGATCGGCCAATTTTTTGTAATTTTTATCGGAGAGATATTCGTTATCGGTTTTAACCACGTTGCCGGACACTAGATAACCGGTCGGCGGAAATGCGGCGTTGTTGCCATTTAGGACATACGGGTTGTTTCCCAAAAGCATATTCACGCCGCCATTGGTTGAAACTAAAACCGGACCACCCGTAGCGATCGATGAACGAATCGACCAAAAGAGAACCGGCAAAATCGCAAAAAATATTAAGATAAATTTCAGATATTCAAACTTGTGAAATTTGAAAAAATGATAAATAAATACTAGAGGAATTATTAAAAGATAAATTAAATAGGTTGGACGAGTTAGTATTAACCAACCAAACAAAAGTCCAGAGATAATTACTAACAGCGGATTTTTTCTCTCCCGACCCAAAAAATAAAAATAAAAGGCGCCGATGATAAAAAATTGGGAGATTGATTCGGTCCAAAGACTGTTGTTCATAAAGTAAATTACCGGGTTCAAAAGATATATAACGATTACCAACTGTGCAACGCGATCGGAAAAAAATCTTTTGACAATGCTGAAAAACATTATAATCGAAATCAAAAACAATCCGATTTGAGAGAGAACAGCCAGTTGCCACTTTCCCGAGATTGAGTAAATTATCGCCAAAAAAATCGGCAGACCCGGCGGACGATAAGCTGTTAGTATCCAATTTCCTTCTGAATCTTTATTTTCAGCGTAAACGTGATATTTGGCCAAATTGCTTCCAAGAATTTGATAATTTATCGGATCATTCGGGTGAGCGTAGGGATTATTTTTCAAATTCAAAAACAACACCACAGATAAAACGGCGGCAACAACCACCACACAAACCAGAAACCAATTAATTTTGATTGTTTTTTTCATCTTTGATTCGCAAAATAATTATTATTCTATACTATCAAACGATAGTATCCTATTAATCTGCGCTCCGTTAATTTGAAATGCTCTTTTTTGTCCGGTGAACAAATTGTAGTTATGCAAATTTTCAAACTCAAGATTATTTTTTAATTTGATCGCAACAGTTGTTTTGTCATTTAATTTGACAATTATTTTGAAAATCGCTCTGCCGGGAAATGTAAAATTCGTCAAGTGCAAAGTTTTATTCCCTGACCTAATGAACATTTCCGATGTTTGATCGAGCTCGGCAAATAACAGATATTGTTTATCATCTTCGGTATTAAATCTTTTGGCTGTTTGAATTTGATCCGGCCAATCGGAAGTTGCAGGTTGACCGTCAACAATTTGAAAATTGGTTGGCAACGATTCACTGGGAACTATTTTAAAAATCGGCCGTGAAAGTTCACTGCAATACAATAAATTATTTTGGTTTGAAATATCAGGATATTTAGTCTTGTCGATGTCAGAAAAAACCGACACTAAATCAGTATAAATCTGTCCGTGTTTGATTAAATCCAACAGTTGTTTTTGTGAAATTTCTTCTCCTTTTGAATCAAAGAAAAGCTGCTCACCGCGACCAAATTGACCGTCTTTACAAATTACCCTTTGAAGATTGGTTTTGCAACTCGCGTCGGTGATAAAAAAATTATTCTCCACAAGGCTGACAATTTGACTATCCCGATAACTTTTGTAATATTCTCTGGCCAATACAAATTCTTTGATAATTGAAGGATAGAAAAATAGAAATTGCCAGCCAAAAATTATCAACATCATTATCAGATATAATTTGTTAGCCGATAATTTAGAAATGTTAATAATTGCTAGCGCCGCCAGTATTGACATCGGCAAATACAACGGAATTGCAAATCGGCTGTCAGCAAAAGTTAAAATAATTATTAAAATGTATGGCAAAAGCCAGAGAAATATCCACTTGTTTTTTACAAACCGTATACCTAGTAGTGCGAAAAGGAGCAACAGAGAATAATTTATCATTTTAATCAAACAAAGAATCTCAGCCGACAACTTGCTTGCGCTGTTTTCAATTCCAAATAAATTATTGTCCGCCACAAAAAGATATTGTATTTTACTTAACGACATTTTTATAAAAAGCCGGGGGTTGCGGACAATCCAGATTGCCGCCTCCTTAGTGTCATTGCGGTCAATGTCACTCTCGCTGGAACTATTACCGGGCCCAATTCCTCTTGCCTGCAAAAAAGCAGGCGACGGCCAATTTGCCGCCCTGCCATTAATATTGTACGGATTGTTACCCAGCATATAATTGATTCCTCCGTTGGTTGAAATTAAAACCGGACTGCCACTGACTATCGTTGACCGAACAGACCAAGCCAAAATTGGAACACAAGCCCAAACTAAAAAAATTAAAAATGATTTGTTCAGTTCCCGATTTTTCAGTCGAGCTATTATTAAATACAGAAAAAATATAAGTAAATAAATTAGAAAAGTTGGCCGAACTAAAATTAGCCAGCCAAATAATAAGCCGGCGATGATTAAAGATAAGTATCGATGAATGTTAGCCAAGTGGTCAAAAAAGAGATAAAAATAGGCCGAAATTATTAGTAACGAGAGCGTAACAGATTCGGTCCAAAAACTATTGTTTACTAATAGAATTGTAAAATTTGTGCCGTAAATAATAGCTGCTACGAAAGCTGTTTTCCGATCAAAATATTTTTTTATTAATTTAAATAGTAAAAAAATACTTAAAAGAAAAACCGCCATTTGCAACAAAATTACCAATTTCCAAGCATTAATTTTAACTAAATAAATTAAAGCGATAAACAGCGGATACCCCGGTGGACGAAAAGAGTTAACAATACTGCCATACGGCGAAGTATGAAAATAATGCAAATTTTTCATATTTAAAAAAAGATTTTCCGAATATCTATGAGCGGCAACCAAATTCCTTCCCAACAAATCATAAATTTTAGGGTCGTTGATCAGAGTTTGCGGATTATTGGGGAAAAAAATAAATAACAGAATCATAATAATTAGTGGCAAAAATAAAATCACCGCAATTGCTACAAATTCAAGTTTTTTGGACTTGTTTTTTCTTTCGATTGTTGGCTTATCTTCGGCCATTTTTTTTCGGAATTAAAATGAAAAATATCAGTATAAAAAAAGTTATGATTGCTGGAAAAAAAGTCAGTAAAACGTGATTGTAGTGATGTCTGATGTCGGAGACGGTTTCTTTAATCAAATCGATAATTCTTGTTTGAAAAACGACTCTCGGACCGTTATCAATTTGTGGGTCGGGATTGGAGTCGGCAATTCCAATAGAAAGTTGATTGTTGGTTTCGAATCGACTGTTGTTAATAAATTTAACATCGACAGCCGCTCCGGATTGCGGTTCGGCAGAAAATTTTATCCAGTTGTATTTTTTATTTTTTAGATTTGACAGCGGAATCTCCTGACTCTCGTTTTGAAGCTGATTGTTTCGGTCTCTAAAACTAACGACAACCGTTAACTTTTTGTCCTTCTCTTTTTCAATATAAAAATTTTTGTTGATAATAATTAAAAGGCCGGAGACTTTTCGGTCGGTAACGAAATTCAGTTCGGTTTGGCCGGCAAAGCCAATCTCTCGACCGCCAATTGCCGTTGTTTGAATATTGCCGACATAATTTATCGGCAAAAATGATAAAAATATCAAAAAAACGACAATGATAATCGCCAATATTATAGAAACAATTTTACTCCGATTTTTTTTCATCAAAATTAAAATAAATTTTATAAGCTATAAAGATGAGTGAAAGATCAAATAAGCTTCGAACTAAGATTCTAGCCGATGGTAAACCGAATGACAAAATCGGCGGTTGCTGATAAATTCCCCCAACCGATAAAAAGAATGATTGGTTTGCCGGAATAAATAATTGCCAGCTGACCGCTGTCCCCCAAAAACTTTCAATAAACAACAGATAGAAAATCACAAGCAAGATAAAATACCAGAAAAATTTTGGCCTCTCGGGCAGAATAAAAATCAACATTGGTGTCATCCAAACTAAATAATGAGGATTAAAATATCCGAAAAGAAAATAGGCCACCGAAGCCAAAAAAAGAAATTTTAGAAGCTGATTAAAATTGGCCTCTCTTTTTAATCGATAATAAATATAAAGTAAAACTGGATAAGCCAAAACAAAAATTGAAGCTAAACTAAAATCGTTGCCAATTTTCATACTGAGAAAAAATTGGCCAAAATCAGCCGAACTAGCCGAAGAAACAATTGACGACGCTCCACCCAAAGAGATAAATCGGCTAATAATTGCCAATGGCAAAACAGCGAACAAGGAATTAATAATATAATCTTTGTAGTTTTTAGAGAAATAGATAATTAGTAGTGGCAGGAATAAAATAAAACTTACTCGAGTCGCTACTGCCAAACCGGCAATTAAAATCGTCAAAACCGGTTGTTTTCTGCTAGCCAACAAAAACGATAACGCCAAAAGAGAAATCGGAATAATTTCATAGCGCCCCCAGAGATAAACCGAATACAAAATTAACGGATTAAACGCCCAAAAAGCAATCGCGTAATTTCTGGTTTTTCTGTTCTGTGAAAAATATTTGAAGATAACGACCAAAAACAATAGATCAAAAATTAAATAGGGAGCTTTAAAAAGAAAAAGATAATTTAGGGCATTTGCAGAGAGCAAAAAATTTTGCAGTTCGGCAAATGAAACCGAACTTTGCTGAATATTTGAAAGTTGTAAAGCATCTGGCAATTTCGAAATTAGCGGTTTTATCAGCCAAAGATATGGAATTAGAATCACTTCGGAAAATTTCCCGACATTGAAAAAATGGTTAAAAATAAACAGTGATTGCCGTCTGATTGATGACAACAGGTCGTTATGAGTCGAAAGCGGCATTAAAAGAAAACGAATAAACAATCCCCCAAGAATAAAAATAGGGGCAATTTTGCGCCCCTCGATAAAACGCACTTGATTGTTTTTTTCTTCTGCCATTTTTTCATTATTAACGATTTCCAAGAAAAAATCAATAGCTAGCTCAACTCTTTTTTGACTTCAAGATAATTTAAAACAAAATAAGGCAAGTATGAGATTGATGTTGCGATTGATGCACCATTGACTCCGTACTTTGGGATAAGCAGATAATTGAGCAAAATATTTGCAACAATAGTGAACGAAATGTTAATCGCTCGCTTTTTCGCCAAACCGCGAAAATCAAGGAGGGTGCTAAAAAAAACTGAATAAGAAAACATAATCAAATACGGCAAAAGAAGAATTAGCGGCATTGCCGAAGCGACATAATTTGAGCCGTATATTTTTGGCATAAACCAATTGGCGAGCGTGATGATAATGACGGCAATTGAGAAAAATATTGCTGTGTTGGCTTTTATCAGTTTGGCAAAAATCTTTCTTAATTTTTCCCTGTTTTGATCGTCTAATTTGGCAAAAATCGGCATTGTTCCCATTGAAATGGCGATCGCCAAGTGGGGCAATTTTACGATTATCTGTTTGGCGGCGGCGTAAATCCCGACATCATAACTGGTTTTCAAGTAGCCAATCATTACCGTATCGATCTCGGTGGCAATCCAAAAACCAATGCTGACAAGAAACAGTGGAAAGCTATAATGAATAATTTGCTTTAAATAACGATTTTGACTTTTGCTCTCCCCGCGGTAAAAATTAAAATAAACTATCAACCCTCCGACCAAGGCGGCTAAAAATAGACTAATCACATAAGAATCAATAATAGCCGAAAGTTGAATTGAGAATTGGAAAAAAAACAAAACTAGAAAAAATTTTAAACCGAATTCAATCGAATTGATAATAAAATTATATTTATTGAGATGCAAACCGACGAAAGCATCTTTCAAAAATTCTACTCCGCCGGAGAAAAAAACCAGCGGTGATGAAAGCAAAAAAAGCTTAGTCAATTCCGGTCGGCTGAGTAAATTTGCCAACTCTTTGCTAAAAATTGCCAAAATAGCGGCGACACAGAAACTAAAAATAAATCTGGCTTGAAAAGCGGCCTTCAAAACCGCTTTTAACTCTCCTGATCCGCTATGTTTGGCGATGTAGGTTTTGCTCGAAGCGTTGATGCCGAAATAGGACACCAACAATATCATTGAAAGAATTGAATAAAAAAACGACCACTGACCAAAAACCTCGACTCCTAGAACACGAGCCAGATAAATGTTTAGTGCATAAAATAAGCCAAAAGTAACGAACTTTGACAAAAAACTCCAAAAAGTTTCCTTGGCAAATTTATTTTTAAAAAATTTATTTAGCATTTTTGTATATTTCTTTTGTATCTTTTCTTAACGGCGAGTTAGGTTTTTTTTCGTAATTGCCGATCGCTAAAAAGCTAATCGGCACCAATGATTTATCAATTTTGAAATGTTGACGGAATTGATTTATGCTATTTTTAAAATTGGGAGATTCTTTCAGCCCAAGCCAACATGCACCGTAACCCCTTGAGTGAAGCGACAAAAGCAAATTTTGAATCGCAGCACCGACATCCAAATAAGAATAAATTGTTTCATTTTGATTGTATTTTGAACGATCAATCATTGCTACAATTAAAACTTTGGCTTTGACAAAGAAATCTTGATTAGTTAAATTTTGAATGTATTTAAAATCGGTTTTTTTGCTAACTATCAGGAAAAACCAACCTTGCCGATTACAAGAATTTGGCGCCCATTTTGCGCTGTCGATCGCTTGAATAATATCTTCGATTTTAACCGGCTTATTGTTCCATTTTCGAATGCTCCGCCGAGATTTAATCGCTTGTTCAATTATTTTTATCTCTTGGCTTGAATATTTAACCGAAGCAGTCTCCTTTGGCTTCAGATGAAAATTAGCGTCAAAAAGAACATCTCGCGCCCAACGAATTGAATCATCAGCAGTAACACCACGCCGAACCAATTGACTAAATAGAAAGTTTACTTCGAAATTCAGAATCGAATTATTCTGTCGATTTTGATTCGCTTTCTCCAATAAATGGGCTCTTTTCAAAAATTGAGTTTTGATTTTATCATCGCTCCAAAACAGAGCCCGAAAATAATAAAATAGACGAAAAGCAAATGTTTTTTTGACTCGATATTTCATTTAATCAATTTAGTAATTTTCTTGTCGAATCGACGGCTAATTCGCTCCATTTTCTTTAAGCCACTATCAATTTTCCCAACAATTAATTTTTGCCAGTTCTTTTTAATGTTAGCAAATTTTTTCTGAAAAAGTTTTTGACTATAATTTTTTTCAAATAGATTCAAGTAACATTCATCTTGCAAATTGAAATCATGGAGCAACTGATATTTTTTGCTCTTTTTAATCTTTCCGTTCTTGCTTTCAATCGCAATAAACGGGGTTTTATTTTTCAAACAAAAAACAGAGCCATGAAATCTGTCGGTCAGACAGAAATCAAAATATCTAAAAACTTCCGCCCACTCCTCGGGATTGAGCTCGTCACCCAAGTTGACATCGGCCAAAGGATTAAAAATGCTCAAAGCGATAATTTGGTAATTTTGACTTCTAAAATAATTGATAATCTCTTTAATTTGATAATCGCAATAGCCGGTGATAAGAGCAAAAAGCGGACGATCCGGCTTTAGGCCAAATTTTATCAATTTATCTCTGGCGACGGTTTTTTTTATCCGATAGAAAAACGCCGGATCGGGAATCTGCGAAATTTCTTTTCGGCAATCGATCTTTCGAAGCAAATTTTTTGTCTCCGAGTCGCGAACACTTACGGCATTAAAAGAGTTAACTGATTTTGATAATATCGGCCGATATTTCGGCAATAGATTTTCTTGATATTGATACGCTGAAGCGGCATAGGAAATTTTGATTGATTTTAACTTTGGAGACAACCAAAATATGTTGGGAATCTTCGGCAAAAAATAACTATCGGAAAATTTCCAAATACTGTCACTGCCGACAAAAATTGCTTTCAAACTTAATTTATTCAGATATTGGACTATTTTCCAGAAACCAAAAATATTCGGCATCCGGTCAATCGGTAATTTGTTCTGAAATCTACGGAATATCAATAATCTTTGTAGTCCAAATAACGGTTTCTTCGGATAGATTTTCAATATTTTCAAAAATTCCATTACCTCCATTTTTGGATGACGATAATCGAGGATTTTGATTCGATATTCGGGCAGCAATTTGCTTAAATGGTCAACCAAACCAAGCGATTGCAAAACTGCTCCGTTATTTACCGCTCGATGATATGTAATTATTCTGATCTCTTTTGAC
This sequence comes from uncultured Candidatus Saccharibacteria bacterium, assembly GCA_964515615.1. Lineage (GTDB taxonomy): Bacteria > Patescibacteriota > UBA1384 > XYA2-FULL-43-10 > CAINNR01 > CAZEVI01. Next base: position 34,196 of record CAZEVI010000001.1, read on the forward strand.
ATTACCAATTTTTTTATATTTTTCTAAAAATTTCTAAATATCTTTGTCCAATCTTTTCCCAACGATATTTTTCAACCAGTTTGTTTTGCTTCTCAATATATTTTTTTCGAAATTTTTTGTCTTTAATCAGTTTGTTCAGATTGCTTGACCAACGCCTTTTTTCTTCCAACGGAATTGTAAAGTCTTTGCCGTAGATTTCTTTCAAAGAACCTCGATTTGAAGATATTATCGGTACGCCGGCAGCCATAGCCTCGAGCGGAGGAATACCGAACCCTTCGTAGAGAGACGGGAAAATTGCGGCGACTGAATTTTGTAAAAGTATTGGAATCGTTGCCGGTTGACGATTTTGGTCTATTGGACCGGTAAAAATAATTCGATCAGCTAGATTATATTTCTTAGCCACCTTTTCCAGTTGACGAAAGTAGGAAATATCAGCATTTGTGTTTCCGACAAAAACAATTTTTAGCTTTGATTGTCTGAAATTCTTGAAAATTTCCAGCGAAAATATTTGATTTTTTTTCTTGCTGATTTTTGCCACCTGAATTATATAATTGCCTGCAAGTAGCTGGTATTTGTCTAATGTTTTTTTAATATTATCAACCGAATATTTTTGCAAAAAAATTTCGTTAACTCCGATCGGAATTATATTGATCTTTTCTTTTTTGTAACCTTCACTGATCAAATCTTTTTTATCGTTTTTAGAAACGGCGATAATTTTATCGGCAACCAAAGAAGCGACTCGACCGATAACCCGCCAATAAATTCTAACCGGCAGCGAAATGCTTTGGTCAAATTTATATATCATTCCGTGAACGGTGGTAATGATTTTTTTGCCGGGTAATTTATAAAAACAACTTGAACTTTTGGGATAAAATATTACTTTGGATCGGTTTTTTATTGCTAAGTATGGAATAATTAAATTATCCCAGAAAAAATTATTTTTAACTTGCGAAAAATTAATTTTGACATTTTCAGCACGAAAATAATTCAAATATTTTTTATTATTAACAACTAATTGGATCTTTAAATTTTTCTCTTTGGCAAGCTCAAGCAACAAATTGTAAAGATAGTTTGAAGCACTTGATCCCTCTCGAATGAACGCCCGACCGTCAATGGTAATCCTTCGCGTCGGAAATCTGTAATAATTAAAATATTGCTCGGCTGCCAATTCCCAACTTAACAATTCGGCAATAATTTCTGATTGCCTCCCATACGCCGCGATCAACTTACGATTTTTAAGATAGTAGTTGACTTTTCCTTTTAAATCCCTAATTGAACCCTTTTTGACAATGAAACCGTTTCCTTCTATTAATTTTCGACTTCCACCGGTGTCAGTGACAATAATCGGCAAACCGCAAGCCATCGCTTCTAAAATCGAGTTACTCATTCCTTCATTTAGCGACGGCAAAACGAAAATGTCAGCTGCCTGCAAGTATTTGACGATATTTTTATGATCGACTTCGCCGGCAAAATTGACATTGACTTGATATTTTTTAGCCAATTCTTTCAGTTCGTTGCTCATATTACCGCCGCCGACCAAAGTCAATTCGATATTTTTTAAGTTTTTTAACGCCGGAATTAGAAACTGATAACCCTTGCGGGCAATCAATCGGCCGGTGGAAATTAATCTGATTTTTTTACCTAGCGTTTTATTTTTCGGCGGTTTGAATTCTTGGGTGTCAATACCATTGGTGATTACTTTTATTTCCCCCGAAAACGATCGCTGAGCCAGTTTTCGCAAGTCATTGGAGTTGGCGATCACCAATTTTGCTTTTGACCAAATACGCCGGCTCAAACGGCCAAAAATCAGTTTGTCCAATTTCTTAAACCGCGGATTGTAAAACGGCACATCGCTACCGCGTAAAGAGACAATGTATGGTAAACCAAGTTTCATCGCAATATAACCACAGGGAATTCCAAAAAATGCATGGACTAAATTAAATTCTTTTTCACCGGCTAATTTCTTAGCGTAGCGATAGGCTCGCCAACTATATTTTAAGAGATCAATGTTACTCTGGTAGTGAATATCGCCTTTTTTACCAATGTCGAGATAATGAATTTTGATATTTTTGGAAAATTTTTTAATTTTAAAAATGCCGGTTGAACTGGTAATTAGATCGATCTCCAAATTTTTCATCTTTGAAAATTCACTAAACAGATATTTTGTTGCATTGCCGGCACCGCCGCCTAGTGGCGGAAATTCATAATTCAGAAATAAAATTTTGATCTTCTCATTTTTTGTCATTTATAATATTTTTTATTTTATATGATTTTTTGCCTTGCAATTCAAAATATGTCCGAGTTAAAAGCTCGGCTAAAACACCGGTTAAAATTAATTGAAACCCAACGATAAAAAACATCGCCGCCATATTTGGTAGCGGCGTCCGATTGATCGAAAGGTCGAGAAAAATTTTGTAGTAGAGCGAAATTGAGAAAAGAATGATTGAAATGAAAATCGCCCAAATTCCGTATTTGCCAAAAAAGTGAATCGGCCGACTAATGTATTTGTGAAGAAAACGAATTACCAAAAGATCAAGAACCACTTTAAATATTCGTGAATAACCATATTTGCTTTTGCCAATTTTTCTCTCTCGGTGATTGACAATTACTTCGGCCACTTTGCCACCGGACCAAGAAGCATAAACCGGAATAAAACGATGCATTTCACCATAAAGTTCAACTCCTTCAACCACTTCTCGGCGATAAGCTTTCAAAGTGCATCCGTTATCATGGATTTGAACTCCGGAGATCTTTCTAATTATCCAGTTGGCAATTTTTGACGGCAAAACCCGAAAAAAACTGTCTTGGCGATTCTTCCGCCAGCCAGAAACCACCGAATAACCTTGATCAATCTTTTCCATTAACTTTGGAATATCTGCCGGGTCATTTTGCAGATCGGCATCCATTGGAATTATTGCCTCGCCCGATGAATAAGAAATTGCGGCTGACATTGCCGCCGTTTGGCCAAAATTCCGCAAAAAATTTATCACTTTAACTTTTTTGTCTTTCCTGACAATCGTTTCCAGCTCCAATAACGAATCATCGGACGAACCATCATTAACAAAAATTATCTCATGGCGGCGATCGGTCAATTGAAATATCTCTTTTAACTCGCCATAGAGCGGCAGCAAATTCCCTGCTTCGTTATAAACCGGAATTATAACTGATATTTCGATTTTCGATTTTTTTTCATCGTAAACGTTTGTTATTGCCGGTAAACTCTCTGACTACTGAAACCAGAATAAATAACAAAATAAATATGTAAATTGCTTTTACTGTTTTATTGGCAAATATAATATGTTCATCGCTAAATGAAACGATAAATATTACAAACAGAGCAATGATAATTTTATGGATAAAACCGGGGTTAAAACGGGTAATCAGCAAAAGTCCGGCTGCGGCAAATGAAAGAATTATTGTTGGAGAGATATAGGAAGTCAGAGCGGAATTTAAGTTTAATATCAAAAATAAAATTATCGCCGCCAGCAGTAGCAACATTTCCAAATTGACCCGTCGAAGATTTCTGCTCTCGACAACTCTAAATAATGTTTTCGGATATTCCCCGACTGTTTTTTTGATTGTGCCAAAGTGAAAACTGGCGTAGTACAACAACAATATAATTAACAAGGAAAAGATCGAATAAGCAATATATCGATTAAAACGATCCGCGATCAATGGGTATTTGGCAATATAATCGCCAGACGATTGAACCAAATTAAAGTATGAGCGTTTGCTTAGCTCAATCGATGATAAAAACGGCTTATTGTGATATGAATAATATGGCATTGAAAGCGAATTGGAAAATGGGTCAGATGGCGTTTTATATAAATCAACTCCATCACTGACGATTAATGCGGCAAAACTTTTTTCCGCTATCTTCAAAGAAATTTTTTCTCCATTAACGCTCAGTTTTACATTGCTGCCGATCGCTCTGGAAATTTTTTTCTGATCAAAATTTGCAACGCCAGTCAAAAAAACCACCTTATCAATTTTACGATTGCTATTTGCTGATTTAATCCCTGCTGCGTTGTAATTTTGAACATTAAAATTATCTAATTTATAGACTCCGGAAAAAACTCTTTGAGCCGAATACTCTTGACCGTTTATTATTATGTCCAATGACGGCCCGCTGTCATCGGATGTTTTCAGGTAAATCTGGTATGTCTGGTTGGAATATAACTCAATATAACTTTGATAACTTTGGTCGGACAAAATCGTAATCGCTGAATTATTACTTAGGTCGGCGTTATTCAAAGAAGAAACAGTTGATAAAAATTGTTTCCTTGTCTCTGAAACGATAATGTTATAATCGGCAAATGTTCGAAGATCGTTATCAATTACAAAATCAGCATCGTTTACTGTCGGAGCGTAATTAGAAAATATGTTAGCCAGAAACTGCAAAAGATCGTCTCGTTCGGCTGCTACTTCCCGAGAAACAGTCGACCGGATTTTGTAATCTACCATAACTATTGGCGCATCAGTAGTCTGCCAGTCATTAACTTTATTTTGATCAAAATATCTGTGCCAAATAAAAAGATTGAAGATGATGACTAAAATCACAATAAATTGTCTGAAATATTTAGCGATCATTTTTGTTTGGTTTTAATGATAATTATCAAACCGCCAACCAAAGAAAGCAAACCGAGTATTGTTCCGCCAATTAACAGTTTTTCCGGCCAAAAAACCAGATACCAAGTAATTTCGTTGCCGGAAAGGTTATCTTTTGATATTTTCCAGCCGTTAGCATAGCCATTTATTACAAAATGATTATTGTCGGCAACAATCTGTTTAGCAAAAAAACTCGGCGAATCATAAATCTTCCAATAGCTGCTGAACGAATCAGCAAACTCTAAATAGAAATCATTGGTTACGTTTTTAATGTTTACCTGATAAATTGAAGGATTGATTTTTTCGAATGAGATTGTCGGGACAGAAACAGTTTCTCGGGCTGATTGATCTTTTTTAACGGCAAAAAGCGGTTGACAATTTTCCGCCGAAATTAAACTAACTTTGTCGTTGAATCTGGCGTCTGCGACCAATAAATTACTTTTAACGTCCAAAATTGGATTAACCGCTTGATTATTGATGCTAACTGTTGGAGCAAAATCAGTCGCCTTAAAATAGATTTTTACTTTGTTATCACCCGGAGAAAAAACGGCATATTTATTTTTAACATCACTAATAATCTCAGTTTGACCGGCAGAATTTATCAACTGATCGTTTTTCCTTCTTAGTCCTTCGTCAAGTTGCGAATTTTGATTTTGTTGATCAGCAAGCCAGCGCTTTCTTAGAATTATAGTATTGATTTTTTCAAGAGATGTAATGCTATAAACCGTTTCATTATTCAACGGATTAGAATAAATTTTATTTTGGCCGTTAAAGCTAAAAGCTTGATTTTCCCCAGAAATCTTTTTCAGTTCAAGCAAATTGGATATCTGATCAAACCCGCTATCAGATATTATTTTTGATTGTCTGTTGGCATTGCCAAGAATTGAGTCCGCCAAATCACCAACCTGCGGACCAACCACAGTTAAATTATTCGGTGCGCTAATTTTCTCTTGATTTGGGAATTTCAAAACCAAAAGGCTTCCTTGGTCAAGATATTTTTCGGCTTTTTTCTGGTTGATAATATCGAAAAGCAGTGATTCAAATTGATTATTAAAATCCTCAGGGGCGTTAACATAAACACCAATATCGCGCCTAAAAACAAGATAATCAATTTTGCCAACATCGAGATATTTGACCAGCCTGTCGCTATCTTTATTCTTAATTGCCGTGTTTATCTCGCTAACCAAATCCGAGGACACACCGTTATCGCGATCGGAAAAACCAATCATCCCCGGCGCATTTGAATAGCTGGCGTAAATATCCCAAGTTTGGCGGAAATCTCCCCGAAAGCGAAGGTCGGAATTAATTGACAATGTTCCGCCGATCGGCAGACAAAGCGCTCGAACATTTTCTTGCCCCCCAAAACTGTCTTCGAGCTGTCGGTATTCATCGGGCCACACAAGGGTTCTCATTCGAAAATCGTAATCTGACTTATTATTCTTAAACAAACTCAAATTAAAAAACGGAGAGGCGTTAATTAAAAGAAAAATAATAATCAGCGCAAGTAGAAATTTTTGATATCTAAATTTTGAGTTAACAATTCCATTTATGGCAATTCCAGACAAAACAACCAAGGAAAATGTTGATAGGACGGTGAAACGAGCGACATCGCGAATAACATTTGACAGTGGGAGAGTTGCCAAAGTTTCCCGATCGATCAGGAAAAGAAGCATTGGAGTCATCATCATAATTATCAAGTAGATAATTTCTCGACGATATTTCCGGAAAAAAATTAGTGATGTAATAACTAGCACCGGCATAGTAAAGCTGATGGTTGCAAATGCGCTCGGAAAAGCGGTTTCAAATTGATAATTAAACAAACTACCCCAAGCTCGAAAAATGTTGCTGGCCGACAATCGAAGTGATGTTCCCAAACTAATTGAGCTGGTAACCAAAGTACTGCTGGTCAACAATTTATCGGGAAAGAGAATTACTCCGGGCAACCAATAAAGATTTAACAAACAAAACGCCAGCAAGGTTAAAACAAACATTTTCAAGCCGCGGGAAAATGTCGTCAGACTGTCGGAATATCCGATAATTATAGCGATCATTGTAATCGGATACCAAATCGCCGCCTGCGATTGTAAAATCGCCAGCGAAAAAACCAATGATGAAAAAAACGCGTAGCGAAAGTTGTTTGTTTCGATTGCAGATGAAAATAAATAGACAAATAATGGTAGCAGAGCCAGTGCCAAAATTACATAAATCCAACCCATTAAAACATAATTAAAAAATATCGGCGTCAGAATATAAATAAAACCGATAAACAGTTTTAGCCAAAAAGAAAATTTGTATTTCGTCAGCAGTAAAAACATATTGCTGGCGGCCAAGGCAAAAAATAAAACTATCAAAATTTTCATTGTAATGTCGCCGGTGATTCCAAAAAGAGAGAAAAACTTCAAAACCGAGACAAAAATAACCGACATTGGAGCAATCTCTCGAATTCCAAAAAGATTACCGGAATGAGTCCAAGAGTGAAGCGATGCCCTAAATGCGGCATCTATTTGATTTAGATCAATCGGGTAGCTCCAATCGCCACCTAAAATCGCCCCGCTCTTTAAGAGAACGGGCAAAAAAAGCAGTGTTGCCACTATTAAGTAAATGAGAAAAATATTTAAATATTTCTTAAAATTCATCAATAATTTTTTGGAAGTAATCAATTGTCCGTTTGCTAACGGCATTTATTGCGTACTTCTCTTGTACCAGTTTATAGCCCCCGTTTGCAAGTGTTTTAGCTAATTTGGAGTTTGACAGAAGCTTTTTCATTGCTTGCTGCAAATCCGTTTTTCGCGGCTTAACCAGAATCGCTTCTTTGTCCCCGATAACTTTTGGAATCTCTCCCATTTTAGTAGCAATAATCGGTTTCCTCATTGACATTGCTTCCAAAAGCGACCTAGCGGTTGTGGCATGATAAGTAAACGGCAGAACAATCAAATCGGCAGCCGCCAGATATTTGGGAATTTCACTTAGCGGAACAAACTCCATAAAATCAATATATTTTTGCAGTTTAAGTTCGATAATCCTTTTTTCCAACAAATCTCTCTGCTCACCGGAACCAAAAAGAATTTTGGTCTCCGATTTCTTCGGCATTAAAGCAAATGCTTCTAACAGTAGTTCGGCTGATTTGCGATTGTATTCGTACATTGGTTTGGCAAAAACTATTAGTTTTTTTGCTTCGCCAATGTATTTTTTTCGGATCTCTCGGCCGGAAACTTTCGGATTAAAAAGTTCTAAATTGATACCTCCGGGAATAAAGGACACTCGTTTTTGGCTAATTCCCCATTTTTTAAGATATCGATTAAAGTGATAATGAGACCAGCAAACAAAACCGTCAATCGACTTTCTGGTAAAGAGAAATTTCTGCAACCGATTAAAAATTTTGTCTCTGAAAGATTTTTCAACTTCATTAATTATCTCAACCGTAACCACCAACGGTTTTTTTAATTTTGACCTTAAAAAAATGCCGGCGGGAATTCCTCTGGCACAGATAACATTGATAATATCGGCTTGAATTTTTCCTAATCGCACGAAATGAAAAATAATTGAAAAATTAAAAATGATATCGGTTATAAATGGAATTTTAGATCCCCTGACCCAAACAATCTCCAAATTTTTCGGTTTTTTGAATTTAGAACCCTTGGGGCTGTAAGTCGCAAAAAGCGTTACCTTTTCCGCTCTTTCGCAAAAAGCGTCAATCTGCTCTTGAATGTAGGAACCATTTTCATATAAAGGATATTGATAATATACGGCAACAATCTTCATTTTTTCTCCGCCACCACCAACTGTTGACAACCGCTACCGATCCGAGAATTCCGAAAATGAGACATTTTTGATTGATCGATCTTCTCCCGAATATCGCCAACCGAATTACTTAAATTTTTTATCTTCATTAATTTTTTACCGAGCGGAAAAACAAATTTTCTGCCGACAAAATCCCAAATAGACAAACCGCGAACCAAATGTTTTTTGATTGCAAAACCGTTTTCTTCCAAAAGATTTTTCAGCTCAGAAAAAGTCATTTCGCTGCAATGTGTTTCGGCCAAATTTTTGACTAGAAAACTTTTGTTCGGCGTAGTAATTATTAATTTGCCCTTTTTTGATAGAACTCTGGCCGCTTCTTCAACTGCCGCCGGTGGATTTGGAATATGCTCGATCACTTCGTTCATAATTACCACATCAAACTCTGACTTTTTAAACGGCAATTTATAAACATTCGAATGCTGACGGACATTTAATCCTTTCTTTTTACAGCTATTAACCGAAAATTCGTTCGATTCCAAACCGACTTTCCTTTTGGCATCGATTTTTGAAAGCAAAACTCCAAGGCCACAGCCAATCTCCAAAACGCTGTCTTTGGTTTTGATCTTGCCGTATTCTATAATTCCGGCATGGTCCATTCGATTATCCTTTTCGAAACCACTCATTCCGGTTTCGACATAATATTTCTGAGAGTATTTTTCGTCGGAATTCGAATCGCCGATAAAAAGATGAATGTCATTTAACCTTCGGGAATTTAATTTACTTTTATACCAATCAACCATCGGGATAATAATACTTCTCGGTAAAATTGCTAGCCCGAGAAAAAAGAACCAAAAATTCAATTCGAAAATATTTTCCCAGCGATATTTGATTAAAAGCCAGACTTCATATAGAAACTGACGGTAGCGGGCATAATTGCGAATTTGAACCAATCCTTCATAATTGCGGGCAATAAAGTCAATACCCCATTTTCGCTGCTGGCGATATCCTTTACCGGCAAAAACCGTTTTGAACATTCTGATCCAAGTAAATGTTGGCGAAGGATTGTAAATTGACGATAGAGAACGAGTTTGTGAAGAGAGAATTCGAACAGCCAAAATGTAGTCCGAAAGAAAAACTGCTTTGTGTTTTTTGAAGATTGACATAAACGGGTAAATGTGGGCCGGAAAAATGTCTTCGTGAATCGGCAAATCCATCCACTCGCGCCGGTAAGCCAAAGCGGAAAGTTGGCCGACCGACTCAATAACTTTTTCAAAAACTTCCGAATCTTCATTGGAGGAGATTAAACGATCTTCATTTTCATCAAGTGGCTTGACAGCCCGAACGGCCAAATTAATGTCATCATTTTCAAACCAGTAATATGGCCGAGTAACAACTCCAACATCGTTGTCCATTTTAAAAGCGTTGAGAGTTTTTTCCAGCGCTTGCGGCGACAGAACATCGTCATTTCCCATTAGATAAATATATTTTCCGCCGGCCAACTGCCGGCAGCGTTCGAGATTTCCGGAATAGCCAAGATTTTTTTCATTGCGAAAATATTTAATTCGCTTATCATTTTTCTGGTATTTTTTGATTACTTTTTCCGTGTCGTCCGGCGAACAATCATCGACAATAATCAATTCGAAATTTTTGATCGTTTGATTCAAGATGCTTTCAATCGTCTCGCCGATAATATCTGCCGATTTATAAGCCGGAATCAAAATCGAAAAAAGCAGCCTTGCCGTACTTTTACCTCTATTTGATGTTTTAATTTTAGATTTCATTTGATTGGATTTTAGCTTTTCTCGATGATTCGCAATTCCTTCTCGACAATCGCCTGCCATCGATACTGTTCTATCACATTTTCACTCTTTGCCACAAATTTTGCTTGCAGAGATTTCGATTCCAAGATTTTAATTGTCTCTTTGGCAAATTGGTTTGGGTTAGCAATTTTCGCTTCAACGACAGCGCCGGCAAAAACTTCTCTGTAAACTGGCAAATTCCAGGCGACAACCGGAAGACCGCAAGCAAAAGCTTCGGCGATAACAATGCCAAAACCTTCTTCATGACTGGGAAAAACAAAAAGATTGGATTCTTTTAATATTTTGTAAGCTTTGTCGTTCGGCAAAAATCCGAGAATTTCAGCATTTTTCGAAAGGCCGAGCTTGGTGAACTGATTCTTTAATTTTAATTTGACTTCGTCGCTACCGCCACCGATAATTTTTAATTTTGCCGTTGGAATTTTTTTGACAACTTTGGCCCAAATTTCCGGCAAGTCAAAAATCCCCTTCGACGGCATCAATCTTGCCAGAAAACAGGCTTGATACCTTTTTTTCGCCGCTTTAATTTTTCGAAAATATTCCAAATCAATTCCACAAGGGTTAATGACAATTTTATCCTTCGGAATTTGATATTTGGAAATTAGATTGTCTCGGACTTGATAATTGACATTGATAATTTTGTCGGCTTTTTTGATTCTGGCCAGTGAAAAATCCTGAATCTTCGAACCGACAATGTTTCGAATTTTACTGCCCGGCCGAACTCGCCAATTTGGGTAAATATGGAAAACGCAAGCGATCCATTTGGTTTTAGGATTGTCGGATTTATACTGATAGGCGGGTAAAACATCCGGGAAAAAATCTGATGATGAATAAATGTAGTCATAGTGATGATTTTTCAACTTTTTTATCAACCAATTCGACCTCCGCCGATAGCGGAGAAAAATATTGCCTTTTTCAAATTCTTTCGGCGAAATGTAAAAAGTCGCCGATTTTATCTCTTCGGCAATAATTTTTTTACCATCGGCTGATGTGTAAATATCAATTTGGAAATTCTTGCCGATTCGCTTAAAAATTTGCATCAACCGCTGATCACCGCCGGAAATTCCGGCGCCGGCATTCCAAAAAGAATTTACCAACAAGGCAATTTTTGCATTCTTATTCATAAATAATTATTTTTCAGCTTTAACAAAAAGATATTGAGCAAGCGATTTAAACAAAGGTCTATTAACTCCACGATTGACCCCCCCTCGAAGTCCAAACCAAAACGGCTCCAGTTCGATGTTGTAAAATTTCGAAATTTTAAGAATTTGGCGCAACTCCTCACCGAGATATTCTCTTAAATGAATTACCTCGCCCAATCTGCCGCCTGTGGATAAAACATAGGGATATTTTACCGGCTTGCCAACCAACCTCATTAGAACATTCGACAGGCGATTTCTGTTTGGAGTCGCTAAATAAACCGCTCCATTCTTTTTAAGAACTCTGTAGATTTCGTTGACAAATAAGAGGTCATCTTCAACGTGTTCGATGACATCAAAACTGACAACAAGGTCAAAAAAATTGTCCTTAAACGGAAGTTTTTTGCCGGGATATTTTTTAAATTTAAACTTATCTGAAAAACGTTTTTGCCTAAAATCATTTATATCGACTCCGTAAATAGTATTGTTGTCATGAGCAAAATAAGCCGTGTAATTTCCATTCCCACACCCGACATCGAGAATTTTCTTTCCTTGGAAATTTGCGGCAAACAATTTAATTTTATTTTCATAGGCAATCATACACTTATCTTTTTTCATGATTGTTTCCATCCTGTTCTATTTAATTCTTTGGCACCGAAAAGTGTTTGGCCGATCTTCCCCCAACCGTAAACCCAAAGCGTTAGCCAACAGGCCAGTGGATGAAAAAACCAAGCGCGATCCGGTTTTTTAATATAGCCGATTGATGCCTCAACAAATGTCGGCAACCAAAGCACCGAAAAAATTACGAATTTGATGAAACCGGCCTTGTTCAATTTATTCCAAGGATATTTTCTTGCACCGATTTTATTGTAATATCCGAAATCTTTAATTCGTCGTTTTTGCTTGTGAATAAAGGTTGAGACGCTGCCGGAAAAAACATGGATGATGCCAATTTTGACTTTGGCAAATTTATTTTTTCCTCCTGATATCAGCTCGTGAATCTCGTCAATATCGAATAAATAATCCCCAACCTGTTTCTCAATCAACTTTCGCCGAATCATTGTGCCGTTTGCGCCGATTGTCGGCACTTTGTACTTTTCCAAAGTCAATTTTAGGTAGCGGCCACAATCTTCTTCTTTAACCGGCAAGCCGGTCCAGCGACCGGTCAGATAATTTTTTCGATCATAATTGCCCAGATACATACAGATTGGGTCGTTCATTCCAATCAGCGCGCAGTATCGAGTAATATAGCCATCTTTTCTGCGATAGGTATATTCAATCGGCTCAGAGCCGATAATCTGGCTGTCAGTAAATGGTTCGGTCATTCGATTAAGCCAATTCTTGTCCGGTAGATAATTGTCGGAGTCGATTAAACAGATAATCTCAAATTTGGCGGCTTTCAGTCCGGCAGCTTTTCCGGCCTCACCGGTTTTTAATTTATTTTCGACAATTTTACAACCATATTTCTTGGCAATCTCTCTGGTTTTGTCGGTCGAACCGCCATCGGCAATGATGATTTCGTATTTTGATTTCGGATAATTTTGATTTCGGATTCGTCGCAAACACTCGCCAAGCGGTTTGGCGGCGTTTAGGGTTGGGATGATAATTGAAATTGTTGGTTGATTCAAAATGTTCAGTTTTAAGTTTTAAGAAGCTGCAATCCTTAGACCGCGAGTCTTAAACGAAATGATTTGCTCACGACTTCTACTGGCACCGGTGTTTAATCCGTGTGATTATCCGTGTGGTTACTTTTTTGCCGAAAAATCCGCCAAATGGCCAAACAGCTTGCCAGCGGCTCGAAAAAGAAATTTAATATCGTCAAAACTGCGAATTCCGACTATTCGTCGCCAAATGTAGCGTGGCGTTACAAACGACTTGTACAACCCTTGTGTCAACTCTTTAATATCTTTTTCCGTTAGTGGCGATTTCATAATAATTGTCCGCTGATCATATTTGTCCCAATCTTCGGTCGAAAGCCAGCCATTTTTTTGGCACTCGGTAAAAAGCGGCGTTCCCGGATAAGGAATTACGATCGTCGCTTGCAGCGTATCGACGTAGCCTTTATCAAATAATTTTTTTGACAAAGCAATCGTCCGCTTGGCATCTTCCAAACTCTCCCACGGATAACCCATCATCGTTGTAATATGCGGATCAAGACCGCCTTTTTTGGCCATAGCAACACCCTTTTCAATCTCTTCAACTTTGAGATTTTTATTGATGCGGTCGAGAGTTTCTTGATTGGCTGATTCCAACCCGTAGAGAATAAAGCGAAAACCGGCTTTGCCCATTAAATTATATTCTTCTTGATTTAGCGATTTTAATCGCATATTGCAATCAAGTCGAATCTTCTTATTATATCCGCGTTCAACCATTCCCTCGCAGAATTCCTTTAGCCACTTTCCAATCGGAAAAGAACCGGAGTCGTCCATAATTTCTTTAACATGATACTTTTCAATTAGCATCCCAATTTCATCAAGCACTCGCTTAACCGAATGTTTACGATAATCTTTGCCCGGATATAGTGTCGTCCAACTGCAAAATGTGCATTTTCCCCACCAGCAATCACGTGCGGCAAAAGTGTAAGTTCCCGGCGTCCGTTTGTAATTGCCATTTTTGAAAGCGTAGAGTTTCCATTTTGTCAGGTCGCGGTCAATAATCGGCAAATCATCGAGGTCGTGATTTAATTGAAAATGCCCGGTGTTTTTGATTGGTTGATTCGAGATTTGTGATTTTGAATTTGTTTGTCTCTTGTCTCTTGTGTCTTGTGTCTTGTACCAAATCCCCGGCTCGAGCTGGACTTTATGATTATATGAATTGGCAATGTTTAGAACCAAAAAATCCCAATCGCCGCCAGTAGCAACAACATCAACTTGAGAATTTTCAAATGATTCCTCCGGCATTGCCGTTACATGATCGCCGACCAAAACAATTTTAGTCTCCGGCATCTCCTCTTTAATAACATCTATAACTTTCCAGTGGCGCTTAACAACCGGTGTTTTGGTTTCAAAAACAATCAAGTTCGGTTTGAATTTCAAAATCTTCTCCAACCATTCGTCTTGCGAAAGCTCCTCAGCAATTCCGTCATCCCAAATAACATCGTATCCTTGCGATTTCAAAAGTGTTGCCGCATAAGCCGGCACGATTGGATAAATGTAGGTCGGACTTTTGAACCACTGAAACTGGCGATTTTGACCGAGGCACGGCGTTCCTTTTTCGCTCGGCATCGGCGGATAAGAAATCGCCACTTTATATTTTTTATTTTTCTCCCGCTGTTCCTTAGTCGGTTGCTGAATATGCTTAATCTCCATATTATTCTCCGCTGGCTAAATTACCAATTATTTTATAAGTTAATGTTGACAGATGTGACTATTTTGTGCTAAATATAACAATGCCTACAAAAAAGTAGGCGACGAAATAATGTTAACATATTCGCCCCGCAAGGGCAAGGAGGAGGTTGATCCCGTGCCTCGCACAGGGTCGGTTTGTCGAATTGGAATTTCAATTGGATCAATGATTCCTTATTCGCTAATTTCTGTTCGTATGATTGCCCGTTGGGCAAAAGATGCCGGATATTCTTTTCTCCAAGCTTTGCCGCTTCGAGGAATGACTGGTAAAGAAATTTTGGCATTGCCGGTTTTTTACAAGGAGCATGCTTGGAATCCGGTTTGGTCGCTTTCTCAGGCGTTGAAACACGAGCCGGGCGGCGAAGGTATGCCGTCTTACATCAATGATTGGATTGCTTCGCCAAATCCAGATCGTTGTCAGCAAATTTTTGATAATTTGCCCGGCCGAGAAATTACCCATCATTTCGAGAATGCTTCCGGAAGGTTAGTTGAACTTTGTCCGGAGCTTCAAATGACTCCAATGGAAATTGCCGAGAAATGTCGCCGAGAAGGATTCGGGTTGGTTCTGGATACCGAACATCTTTCTCGCGGTTTTCGCGAAAACGATACTGATAATTTCGGTAAACAAGCCCTCTTGATTCATGAGATAATGATTAACGAAGCAATTGACATTTTAGCACCGTTCATTCAAATTGTTCACCTCAAAGACTCTACTCCGGATTTGCAAGACATGAATTTTGTCAGAGAGCTTTTGTCGGTTGATATTCGGCCGGAAATTGACTTTGTTGCCGAATTCAAACCGAAGCTCCAAACTCCAAAATATATTTGTGACTTCATGAAAAGATTTATTTCAAAACTGGCTAATCAGATAACCAAATCCGGCCACACAATTAAATACTCCTAGAATTTTTTCCATTTTCCCTCCCCGCCCCTCCGGCGGGATTTTTTATTTCAATACTCTATAACAAACTAAAGTTTGTGCTCCACAAAAGATGCAAAAAACGCTAGACATCAATCGAACAATATCTACCTCTCCAACTTTCTAATTCTTTTGTAATTTTGTACTTTTGTAAAATTTGTAATTTTGCTGGGGGAATTTCGTTAGTACTTTATCTCTCCAATTTTCGAACCAAGAGTCCTTGAACAAAACGGATACCGTACCAAACATGAGTTAGAAAGATCATTGGAATTGTTATCAGCCCAACGAGAATGTTGCGCCATCGCAACGAAATTATAACGGCGTCGATAATTAGTCCCAGAACGTAAATAATAAGCGGAATCAAAATCAAAATTTGTAATTTTGTATTTTCGTGTATTATTTGTAATTTGGCTAGGGAAACTGTAAGCAATATTAAATAAATATCAAACAAAGTTGGCACAAAATAGCCGAATTTACGCGAGGTCTCCGGATAGATTTTGACAAAATGTCCGCGATGTAAGGCGTAATTTCCAATCTGTTTAAAATGCTTCAAAAGATCGCTTCGACGATGATGGTGAACAATACCGGCGGGATTGTAAAGAATTTTATAGCCGGCATTCAGAATGTCAAGGCAAAGTTTGGTGTCTTCTCCCGGCCAATAAGCACAGTTAAAACCTCCGACCTGTGCAAAAATGTCGCGCCAAATTAAAAGATTCACCGTTGGCCAATCGAGAGTTTCTGAGATTTCCCCGATCGGCAAATATCGATTGCGAGTAAAGTTGCCTCCGACAAAAGATTCAAAGATCGCTCCGGAAACTTTTTGCAAAACGCCATCGTTTTCTGGCGTAATCGCCGGTCCGCCAACTCCGGCAACTTCTGACGTCTGAAAAAGTGGCACCATTTTTTTTAGCCAATTTTTTTCCGGATAAGCGTCGTCATCCAAGAAGGCCAAAATCTTTCCTTTGGCATATTTCAGTGCCAAGTCGCGCTTCTCGGCCGGTCCAACTTTACCGGAAGCAATGATGCGAGTTTTCAGCCACGAATGAATTTTATCGGGTTCGTCGGGAAAAATTAAGATCTCAAAATCGGGATAATCGAGCATCAAAATATGATCCATTGATTCGTGGATGTAATCGTTAATCCGTTCAACCGGAATTATAATTGAAACTTTAGGCGTTTTTTTCATCTAGCGCGAATATACCACAAACCTTCCAAAAATAAAAGCCCGCGACCAAAATCGCGGGATGCTAATTATAAACGATAAATTGTGAAATTGCCGCGTTTGGCAACCTCGGTTTTTAGCTTTTGATACGACTGATCGCCATTTAACAACAATACTACAACCGCCCCACCGGAACCGGTAAAATTGAATTGACAATGCGCGGCATTGCAGGCTTCAAATAACGCCATATTAATCGGACCCAAAACATCTTGACCGTAAATTTCAATTCTCATTAAAGACGTCTTGTTCATCAATATTCCAAGAGCGGACCAATCACCAGCTTCCAAACAATTCCGCGCCGAGTAAGCGTACTCACCGAGCTGATGGAACCTTATTGCCAAACTCCTATCACCGGCAATCAAACGGTCGACAATCGGTTTGTGAACTCCGCCGCTGTAAGACGGCTCGGAAGACAAAACCAGTGCCAGCTGTGGTAATTGTGTTTCCAAAACTTTAAATTGACAACTTCCGTCGCGAATTGTTCGAGGAAATTCCATAAAAACCGCTGTGGTTTTTGGATTATCAATCGCCGCCGCCTGCAAAACCCGATCTTGTAGCCCGGCCTCCGTACCACCATCAGTTTCAATTTTCCAAGCGACAATCGCCTTTTCCATCGTATCAAAACATTTATCTGCACCGTGAATCGTCAGCAACGCCTCAATAAGAGAAAGAATCATCCCCGATGAACCGGACGTTCCGCGCTGTCGGGGGATGTTTGTTGTCAAATGAATCTCCATTGGGATTTCAAGCATTTTTTTCCCGCTAGAGCGAAGCATGTCATCAACAACGACCAATGTCCGTTCAATAATTATCTCCCATGAACCCGGCTCCCGAAGCCGAATATGATCGACACATTCGCCAAGAGTCGAATACCTGGGTGTCGGAGCCATCCAACTGAAATGTTCGGCCGGTGCAATTGTCGCAGTTGCTACCAAAGATTTAATCGGAATTGACAAAACGGCGCCATCGGCAAAAATTGTGATATCCAAGTTATTTTTTTTTTGCTCTTGCTTCGGCCTGCCTCAACAGATCAGACGGATTCCCAACCAATGATGCTCTGGCGAATGCCGTCTTCTGCACGGGACGACAAAGCCGTCCGTCAAAAACATATTTTGACATAGCGATCGCTCCCCTGAATCTATGATTTTTGCCTGCTAATTGAGAGTACTAAAAAATAACTGTCATTGCAAGTAGATCGAAACGCAAATTAATAGCCAATACTTTTAAACCAAAAAATTGTTTTTTTAATCCCTTCGTCGAGATTTACCTTTGGTTGCCATTTTAGCTCTTTTTTGGCCAGCGAGATATCCGGCTTGCGCTTTTTCGGATCGGAAATCGCCGCCGGAATGTGAACAATTTTTGATTTTGAATTTGTCAACTTAATAACTTTTTTCGCCAATTCCAGCATTGTGAACTCCTGCGGATTGCCAACATTCATCGGCCCCTCGAGATTGGAGTGGATAAATTTCAACTGGGCATCGATTTGATCGTCAACATAGCAAAACGATCGCGTCTGTCGACCGCTATCTTGAATAGTAATGTCTTCGCCCGCAAGCGCCTGTTTAATAAAAGTCGAAACCACTCGGCCGTCGTCGGGATCCATTAACGGGCCATAGGTGTTAAAAATTCGCACAACCCCGGTGTTGACCCCTTTTTGCTGTCGAGCTTGATAAATTAGTGCTTCGGCGTAGCGTTTGCCCTCGTCATAACAAGATCGCATCCCATAGGGCTGGACATTGCCGGCATAATCTTCTTTTTGCGGATGCTCCAACGGATCGCCATAAACTTCCGAGGTTGAAGTATGAAAAAAACGAGCATCATTTTTGAGTGCCAATTTTAAGAGATTTTCAGTCCCGATGGCCGAAGTTTCCAAAGTTTTAATCGGGTCAAGGTAATACTTCGGCGGCGATGCCGGACAAGCGTAATTTAAGACAAAATCAAATTTCCCCCGAATTTTTAACGGCAAACGAATGTCGCCTTTTTTAAATGAAAAATTTCTGAATTTTTTTAACTCAGCCAAATTTCTGTCGTTGCCGGTCTGTAAATTATCAACTACTAAAACTTTACCGCCGCCGACTAAAATTCGCTTGGCAATGTTGGCACCGAGAAAACCGGCACCACCGGCAATCAGATAGCTCTTATCCACATATTTTCCCGAAGTTCTAACCGCTGATTTTTTAGCCGTAATATTTTTTGTTTGACCGTTTTTTCGATAATAGTTCAAAATTCGCGCCCGATAAAAGATTGCCAAAGTATCGATAATCATCCGTTTAATTGTTTTGAAATTGATGCCAGTGCTGACTTGGTTAAAATCAAGTTCAATCGGCGCTTCAAAAATTCGTCTGTACCCAAGCTGGTGAGCAATTACCAACATCTCCAAATCAAAAGCGTATTGTTTGACCAACGCTCGCGGCACCACATCTTTAGCAACTTTGTGTTTCAAAAATTTCAAACCCGCTTGTGTATCTGTTACATTAAGTCCGAAAAACAGTTTAATTACCCGCTGATAAATCCACGAATACATTCGGCGCTTTTTCGGATAATTGACCTTTGATGCCGGATGGCGTTTGGAACCGAGAACAAAATCAGCATCAAAAAGGTCCATTAACTTGACGCAACGATCAAACTGCGCCGGATCAAAATCGCCACCGGCATCGGTGAAAGTGATAATTTCACCCTTGGCTTTTTCCGTTCCAAAACGAAGAGCAAAACCCTTGCCCTTATTTGGCTGATATTCAAAAACTCGCAAGTTTTTTGATTTGAACTTTCGGGCATTTTTGGCCGTTTGATCCGGTGAACCGTCAACAACAACAATCACCTCATAGGAATAGTCGAGGCGATCATGGGTTTTGACAATTTTCTCAATTGTCTGATAAATATTTTTTTCTTCCCGATAGGCGGGAATAACTATTGAAAGCTTAAGCGGCTTCATTGAAGACCCAAATTAGCCCCTCAACGTTGATTTTATCTGATCTCTCTTGCTTAAAAGATAATATACCATCATTGATAGAAAAAGCAAGCCAAAGAACAAAATCATTAACCGAACAACCAGTAAAAGTGATGAATGAAACTGGGAAATCGCCAAAGTTAATCCGGCAACGGCAATCAGAAAAAACCATAAAAATCGAAAATCTTTAACCACCAAATAATAATTGGTCAGCAAATTAATTAGTGAATAAAGTAAAATTGCCAAGCCGATCTCCGGTAAAAGATAGAAAAGCGAAACATACTGCGAACCGTAAAGCAAACCAATAATTTTTGCCGGCGCAATTACATAGGCCGCCAGTACAATCAAGGCACCGACTATAACAAACATCAAGGAAAAAAATAGCAGTTTATAATGTTTCTCACCAGAAACGGTTTTTTCGGAGATCATCGGAAACATTACTGAAATAATTGGTGCTGTTACATAGAGAATAATTTTTCCAATGGCCGAAACCGCGGAGTACATTCCGGCGTCAGCCGGAGAAAAATAATGCTTGACCAAAATCACATCAAGATTTAGAGCAATGATTAAAAGTAACGATGATAAAAATGCCGGACCGAAATATTTGCCAATTTCTTTTTTGTCGAAAAGATGGAATTTAGAAACTTTGTCCTGATGCGAATTTTTAAAAATTTTCCGAATCGGAAAAAATGTCGCCGCGTAGCCGATTGCCGTTGCCAGAATAACCGCCGAAAGCGCACCGGAAACAGCAAAACCGATTTTCACCAAAAGTATTCCCAAGCCCAAACGGAGTGCCATCTCCAAAACTCCAATCAGTGAAACTGCGGAAAATTTTTGGACTCCCTGTAAAAGGCCTTTGTTGACCATGGTAACCATACCGAAAATTAGGCCGGAAAAAGCAATCGCCACCGGAAGCAGATTATCAATTGAAAAATAGTTGGCGATCGGTTTAATCAAAGCCAACAGAATTATAATCAGAACAAATGAGAAAAAATAAACATATCGAGTTAAAACAGCGAAAAGTTTTTTCAGTGCCAAAAATTTCCCGCCGACAAAAAGTTCGCTTGAATAACGCATCGCAACAGTTAAAAGCGCGCCACCAGCAACGGAAATTATCATAAGTAACGACATTAGCGCCGTCATTTCACCGTAATTAGCCGGCCCAAGATAGCGTCCCATTAGCATATTAAAGAGATAAGAAAAAATGCTGGCAATCAAAGTGCCGACAATTACGATCAAACTATTTGAAAAAAGTTTTCTGGTTTCTGTCATTTCTTCTTTCAAAGATTATCATAAAAGCTTGATTTTTCCAATTAAATTTGATAATTTCTATACGCCATTCAAAAGCTGTTTTGCTTTTGAATGAGTACCTTAAAATAAAGGAGACCGAAAAAAAAGATGAAAGGGATAATTTTGGCAGGGGGAACGGGAACAAGATTGTTCCCGTCGACTATTGTAGTATCGAAGCAGTTGCAACCCGTCTTCGATAAGCCTATGATTTATTACCCCCTTTCAGTTCAAATGTTGGCTGGAATTCGTGATATTTTGATTATAACCACGCCGCACGATAACAACAGCTACAAGGAATTGTTGGGTAGCGGGTCACAACTCGGAATGAATATTTCTTATCAAATTCAACCGAACCCGGGAGGGCTTGCGGAGGCATTCATTATTGGCGCAAATTTTATCGGTAATAATAGCGTCTGCTTAATTCTCGGCGATAACATCTTCCACTCAGCCGGTCTCACTGGCATTCTAAAAGATGCCTGCGAAATTAAATCTGGCGCGCACATTTTTGGTTTTAGAGTTGAGGAACCTCAACGTTACGGCGTTGTTGAGTTTGATAATAATGGGACTGTTGTCAGCATCGAGGAAAAACCAGAAACTCCAAAAAGCAAATATGCCGTAGTCGGACTATTTTTTTATGGGCCGGAAGTGGTTGAAAACGTCAAGAAAATTGAGCGCTCGTCACGTGGCGAATTGGAAATTACCGATTTGAATAAACTCTATTTGGCAGAAAGAAATCTTCGAGTAACAATACTACCGCGAGGTCTTGCGTGGCTCGATACTGGCGAACACGAGGCAATGCAAGATGCGTCGGAGTATGTTAGAATTGTTCAGAAACTCACAGGCAATCCTATTGCCTGTATTGAAGAAATTGCCTATCACCAAGGATGGATAAATGATGAAAAATTGGATGTGGCAATTAAAAAGATGGAAAAATCAAGCTATGCCGAATATCTTCGAAGGATTGAAAGGGAGACACATAGAGATGAGTAACTCAAAAACCGGTCCCATTAATGGGGTTTTTGTTAAAGAACTGAAAATTCATCCGGACAAAATTGATCCCGGTAAACAAATTTTTCGCCCTGGGGCTCTAGCCGAGGTTTGGCGGAATGATTTAGCCGATTCTCCATTAATTGTCGCACAAGCAACTTTTACTTATGCCTATGCGGGAACGGTCAAAGCTTTTCATCGCCACCAAATACAATATGATATTTGGTTTCCGGCAACCGGAAAAATGGTTGTTATACTTCGAGATTTGCGCCCCAATTCGCTAACTTTCCTGAATACAATGGTTATCGAGGCCGGCTGGGAAAGTTGGAAGCGGATAGTAATTCCACCCGGCGTCGGACACGGCTACAAAGTCGTCTCGGCAGAGCCGGCAATTCTTTTCTATCTGGTTACTGAAACTTATAATCCTAGTGACGAGCTTCGTTATGACGAGAATGACCATAACCAGCGGTTTGATTGGAATTCAATACCGCTGGAAATCACCTCGGCCAAGGAGGCTGATGCTAAATGAATATTCTAGTTACCGGAGGAGCCGGTTTTATTGGCACCAATTTAGTTGAATTTTTGTCATCGCTCGACCACAACATTTTGGTTTTGGACAAATTAACTTATGCCGCCGGGGGCAAAGACTACCTCCCGATCGTCAGCAATGTTGAATTGATAGAGGGCGATATCTGCAACAAAGAACAAATTGTTCCTTTGTTTGAACAGCACGAATTTGATGTTGTGATTAATATGGCGGCCGAATCGCATGTTACCAGAAGCGAAAGAGATGCCCTGACATTTTACCTGACAAACTTTTCCGGCGCGCTAAATGTTTTTAATTGGGCGATGAAATTCGGTGTACCCCGATTGATTCATTTTTCAACCGATGAAGTTTACGGCTCGAGAATCGAAGGGTATTTCTCTGAATCAGATGAGCTTATGGCCTTTGATGCCGAACACAAAAACGCTTACGCTCGATCAAAAGCGTTGGCAGATCAGTACCTGCACAAGTGTAGCAGCTACCCAATTATAATCGTCCGACCGACTAATCAATTTGGTCCGTGGCAGAATCCGGAAAAAGCTCTGCCACGCTGGATTACCAGTTTGATGATTGGTGAAAAAATCAAAGTTTGGGGACAGGGATTACAAATCCGCGACTGGCTTTTTGTGAAAGAGTGTGTCAAAGCCGTCGCTTTTATTATGGAAAACGGCGAACTCGACGAAACATACAATATTTCAGCGATGAATCAACCGGAAATTACCAATATTACAATGGCAAAAATGCTTTGCGCAGCGCTTGAATACGATCCAAACGAATGGATCGAATTTGTTCCCGATCCGCGGGTCGGCCACGATTTTCGCTATGCCGCTGACAATGCAAAATTGCAAAAATTGGGCTTCAAACCAAATTCCAATATTGAAAGTCAAATTTTTGAAACTTGTTTTTGGTATGTCAGGAATCAAGATTGGTGGAAGTCTCGGAAATCCGAGGCGGAAAGGATCTACCGATGAAATA
>CAZEVI010000002.1:0-46301 GCA_964515615.1 uncultured Candidatus Saccharibacteria bacterium
GGACAGCCGTCGCCGTAAAAAAGAATAATTTGATCTGCTGATTGGCTTTCCTCCGTTACCGTTTCGTTTATTGGAATAATACAAATCGGGGACGCTCCCAAATAATACAAATCGGGGACGCTCCCAATACAAAGCTATATTTGCAATAAGAGCCGTTTTGTCATAGAATTTAGTTATGCCAAGACACCCAAGGTTTCTTCCGCCTGATAACTATTATCACATTATGAATCGTGGCAATAATCACATGCCGATTTTTGCTTGTGTAGAAGATTATCAATTCTATTTAAATTTTTTTGCTTGGCTTAAAATTGAGCATCCTTTTGAGCTCTATCATTATTGCTTAATGGCAACTCATATTCACTTGTTAGTTAAGATTAATAAAAACTCCGATTTTTCTAATTTTTCAAAACGATTAAATTTATGTTACTCCTCATATTTTAAAAGAAATTATGGTACGTTGGGGGCATTTTTAGCAGGGAAGATTCAAAAGTCAATTAATAAGTGATGGCGCATATTTTATTCAGTGTGGCAAATACATCGAGTTAAACCCTGTTAATGCTGGAATAACGGAGTTGCCGGAAAAATATCCTTGGTCAAGTTGTCGATATTACTCCATGGGTGAAGAAAACAGTCTTTTAACTGAAGATATTTTTTATCAAGATTTGGGCGTTGATTTAAATAAAGGGAAGTGAAATTGTAAGGATTTGATGATAGAGATGTATGTTGTCGAAGAAATAGATAAGGATGATGTTGGTCGTGCTTGGAAGTAAAGTATATTTACAATTCCAATAGGAAGGCAAAATACCATGAAATAAACAAAAATAGTTCTTATCGCAAAAGATGTACTTAATTGGGGAGCGTCCCCAACATCACCAACATCACAACCCAACATCACAACACCCAACATCACAACATCACATAATTGGGGAGCGTCCCCAACACCCAACATCACACCAACATCACGTCCCCCCAGCGTCATTGTTTTTTTGCTCTGAGCGTGATATAATTAAAAGCGATGGCATTTAAAAAACGAAAACTCTCAAAGAAAGAAACCAAAGCTGCGGCAAAATTGCCAGCTTTTGTTGAACGCGATACAACAGATATTGCCGATACCACGCCAAAAGCCAAAAAGAAAACTTATCTTCCCGAGGTTGTTTCGGTTAAGGATTTTGCTGACATTTCCGGACTTCCGGTAACCGAAATCATTGGTCAACTTATAAAAAATGGTGTTCTGGCAAATATAAATGAGAACATTGATTTTGAAACCGCGCAAATAGTTGGCGATGATTTTGGATTAGAAGTTTTGCCAAAAGATGCTCAAACTGAGGAATTTTCTGAAAAGGCGCAAGTATCGGACTCCAAAACCCTGGAAACCCGACCGCCGGTAGTTTCGATAATGGGTCATGTTGATCACGGCAAAACTTCGCTTTTGGATAAAATCCGCGAAACTCACGTCGCCGCCGGCGAATCGGGTGGAATTACCCAGCATATTTCCGCTTATGAAATTGACATTCCTGACTCTGAAGATAAATCAAAAAAAAGATCGATTACATTTATTGATACTCCCGGCCACTCAGCTTTTTCAGCCATGCGTTCTCACGGTGCTTCAATTGCCGATATTGTTATATTAATAGTAGCCGCCGATGATGGTGTAATGCCTCAGACAAAAGAAGTTATTGAGCAATCCAAGTTACAGAATGTACCGATTATTGTCGCAATTAACAAAACAGATTTGCCAAATGCCGATGTGATGAAAATTCGCCAACAACTTTCTGAATATGAGTTGATCGGCGAAGATTGGGGTGGAAAAACCACTATTATTGAAATTTCCGCCAAAACCGGCATTGGTGTTGATCAACTTTTGGAGATGATTCTTTTACAAGCCGATTTGATGGATTTAAAAGCCGACCCAAGAGTTCCAGCAACCGGAATTGTAATTGAATCGCACATTCATAAAGGAGCTGGTGCTTTGGCTGTAATTTTGATTGAAAACGGAAGTTTAAAAATTGGTGATTCGGTGGCTATTGGTCCGGTATACGGCAAAGTCCGAATTTTAGAAAACTGGATGGGGCAATCAATATCCGTTGCCGGTCCAAGCACGCCGGTTCGAGTTGCCGGTTTGAAATCTCTGCCGAATTTTGCCGAGCGGTTGGTGGCGTTCGAGTCGGAGAAAGAAGCAAAAACTGCTGCAAAGAATTTTTCCGAAAGAAATATTACGCGTCGCTATATTGCAAAATCGGTCAGCAAGGGCGATTCCGATATTGTCGAATTAAATTTAATAGTAAAATCTGATGTCGCTGGATCGCTGGAAGCGATCAAAAAAACACTTTCCGAAATTTCCAATCCCGGGCTTAAAATAAAAATTATTTCAGAAGGTGTTGGTCCGGTCTCTGAGTCCGATGCCGCCATGGCAGCTGCAACCGGTGCCCTAATTTTAGCTTTTAGAATTGCAATTTCGCTACCGGCAAAGAAAATTATCGACAAAGAAAAAATTCAAGCAATTGAATATCAAGTAATTTATGAACTGGTTGACGATGTCAAACGAATTTTGGAAAAGATGTTGCCACCGATTATTAAAGAAAATGAAATCGGAAAGGGCAAAATTCTGGTTGAGTTTCGCAATAATAAAAAAGGCGTGGTAATTGGTTTTCGTGTCGATGAAGGAGAATTTCGAGTCGGTGAAATGGTCAAGGTTATTTCAAATAGCGAAGAAATTTGGCGCGGAAAGATTAACTCTCTTCGTCGAGAAAAGGATCAGGTTTCTTCAATCTCCTCTGGCACAGAAGCCGGAATCGGTTTGGATGCCGGCGCAAAATATTCAGTTGGCGATAAAATAGTTGCCTTTAGCATTGAAGAAATTCCGCAAAAATTATAAAAATATTTTTTTGGTTAGAACAATTGAAGTAGAAATCATTTACCGTAAACGAAAAATCATTGCAAAACACGTTTAAATGAAAAATTTATCAATCAAAAATTTATAACAAAGCAAATTATTGTTAAAATTATTGTTATAATGGTTATAGCTAAAAGGAGAGGGGAATTTGTTAGTGATTGCATCACAACTTACGTCCGTCTGGGGTAAAATTGTTTATTTCCTTTTAGGGTTGCGAGTCAATTTTGCGCCGACTGTTTTTATCGACATTGCAATTGTCGCTTTTTTGTTTTATTGGATTTATCTGTTTTTGCGCGAAACTCGGGCTTTGCGAATTCTATATGGTTTTCTAATTCTAGTTTTGGCAATGTTAATTGCTAAAATATTCAATCTGATATTACTTAATTTTTTATTACGCTATTTAACAACAGCATTAATTGTTGCAATTCCAATAGTTTTTCAGCCGGAATTGCGACAGGTTTTGGAAAAGATTGGTCGGCCACGGTTCTGGACTGACATTCAATTAACTCGCGACAATTTCTCTAATTTGCTTAATGAAATTGTACTGGCCACCGAGCAATTTTCAAAACAAAAAGTCGGCGCTTTAATTATTATCCAACGATCTACCGGACTTCGAGAATATATCGAAAATGGTATTCGAATTGATGCAAAAGTTTCTGCCGGACTTTTAAATTCCATTTTCTTTCCAAAATCTCCGCTTCACGATGGCGCCGTAATTATAATCGGCCGGCGAATTTTGTCAGCTTCGTCAATATTGCCAGTTGCCGAAATTGATGCCGGCAGAAATTTGGGAACTCGGCATCGAGCGGCAATTGGCGTGACTCAAGTTTCCGATGCGGTTGCTGTTGTCGTATCCGAAGAAACCGGCTCAATATCCATTGCCGTTAGCGGCGAATTGGAGCGAAGAATTACCTCTGACCGATTACGAAGCCGATTGTATCGGCTACTGCGAAAAAATGTTAAACCCCCATCAAGAAAATTATTTTTCTGGCCGCTTAAGAAAAAAGAGGAAGATAAATGAAATTTTTGAAATTCATCACCAATAACTGGCCGATAAAATTATTGGCAGTTTTCGCTGCACTAGGATTATGGGCTTATGCCGCTTCGGTCAAAATTTCCGTTGCCACATTTCCAAATGATATTCCAATAAAAGCGCTAAATCTAACGCCCGGTTTTGTGGCGATTTTCGATCAAGATACGGTAAAAATCAGCATTTCAGCCGCGTCGGACACATGGAATCAACTATCAACTGATTCATTTTCCGCATACATAGATTTAAACGGTTATTCTGTCGGAACCTACCAAATACCGATCAACATCACCACTTCTGTATCCGGTGTTTTAATTATCTCTCGTGATCCGTTAAATGCGACGGTTACAATTGAGCCATCAATTTCCAAAGATGTTTCAGTAGTTGCTAAAATTTCCGGTGAAGCGGCAGAAAATATGATTGTCAGCAACGCCGTGTTTGATCCACAAACCGTTCGAGTAACCGGTCCGAAATCAGCAATTGATAGTTTAAGCCAAGCGACAGCAGAAATAATTTTATCCGGTGAAAGTAGTGATTTTAGTAATTCGGTTACCGTTTCTGCCTTAAACCAATCCGGCGGCGAGATACAAAATGTATATTTCGCTCCAATGAAGGTGATGGCCGAGGTAAAAATTGTTTCAGCCGGAAATGTTAAAAATCTTGGCATTTCAGTTGACACAAAGGGGTCTCCGGCCGATGGATTTTACATTTCCTCAATCTCAACAAATCCGGCGACAATTTCGGTTGTTGGCGCAGCTAATTCTGTTCGGAATTTAAACACAATATCAACAGTTCCAATTGATATTACTAATTTGAGTCAAACCCTTTCTGGAACTTATGCTCTGATTTTTCCGCTTGGCGTTCAATCAAATGGCACTAATAAAGTATCTGTAACTATCACCGTCAGTAATCAGACCATAAATCGAACACTTTCAATTCCGATAAAAACCCCAAATATTCCGAGTGGTTTGTCCGTCTCTTCAATTACACCGCCAACTGTTCTGACCACTGTTTCCGGCCCGATCAATACCATTAACAGTATCGGCATCAGCGATATTTCACTATCGATTGATCTTTCGACGGCTGTTTCCGGCAATCATGATCATAAAATTTCTTCCGACGATTTTACTCTGTCGGATAACATTAAATTAATCAATTTTACCCCATCTACTGTTACTATTTCGTTAAAGTGAACCAAATAAATTTCATTCAAAACTAAAAAAGTCCTTGACAAGTTTTTATATGGTTGATAAACTCACTGTTGTCTATAAAATCGTCAAATAAATTTTAGCTTCTCTTAATTAACTTAATTTATATTTGGCGAAGGTCAAGGAGGACCATTATAGCCTTGTTTTCGAACGATGAACCTCCGCTTACAACGGAGAAATCCAAAATAAAAAAAACGGGGAAAAACTCTCTGCAAGCCAAGCTAACAAAACTTGCAAAGACAGCAAAAATTAAAAACCATTTTAAACTTTTCAATCAATTCTTAGCTTTCTGGTCACTTGGCATAAATTATGCAATGCTGGCCAAGGTTGCTGTAAATGCAACAAACAGAATTAAATCAGCCAAGAATTTTATAGTTGAGCAACGATTAGTGCCACATTTTCTAATTGTCGCATTTGGGTTGCTTGTTGCGCTGTGTAACGTTTTGGTTGCTCGCGGTGCCAATAATTTATATGACCTAATTCCGGCTGATCCCTCGAGCCAAATTGCCATTGCTACCTCAATTTCAAAATATACACCATTAATTTCGAATGGCTCAGTCGCTGTCGAACAAGCAGTGTCTAAGACGGCCGACCCAAATAGCGGAGTTTTTATCGCCACAGCTAAACTGACCTCAACTGAAGTTACCACCCCAGATCCGAAGCCGGCGACCCAAGAATCAGCCGGCCCGCGCGAAAAAAATATCTATTATACTGTTCAAGGTGGAGATACTCTCTCCGGTTTGAGTATGCGTTTTAACGTTAAAATTAGCTCGCTGCAATTTGCCAATAATTTGTCAAATATCGATATGATTCGCCCGGGTGATAACTTGAAAATTCCGCCGGATGGATGGGAACCGAGCGCATCACAGGTTGCCGCTGCTAATGCCAAAAAGAAAACTAGTACCTTGACTGGCACAAGTAAAAGTTCAAACGGAATTGTTGTCAATTTAAAATCCGGTAGTAAATCAAATGGTTATCCGTATGGATATTGTACTTATTATGTCGCTGCTCGTAGGGCAGTCCCGACAAGTTGGGGAAATGCCGGTCAATGGCTTTACAGCGCTCAACGCGCGGGATACGCAACCGGACGAGCACCAGTTTCCGGCGCAATTATGGTCACTCGTGAATCATGGTGGGGGCATGTTGCCTTTGTCGAATCGGTTTCCGGCGGTTCGTTTACAGTTTCCGAGATGAATTATGCAGGTTGGGGTGTTGTTTCACACAGAACTATATCAGTCGGGAGTGGTGTTATTAAAGGATTTATATATTAAATTTTGCAATCGTGATATGCACTTGATTCAAGCAGAAAATCCCTGCAATACTTTTTTATATTAAAAAAATATTTTGACCGATTTGTTAGCATGTGCGCAAAAATCGGTCAAATTAATATTAGGAAATAATAAAGTTCAGAAAATCGTATTGGGAAGAGAACCGTCCCCATATTTACATATTTACTTTTTTGTTTTAAAAAACCGCCAAATCGGCGGATTGGTGTGAAAGTAATTCAGTTTGAGAACTTTAGTGAGAATCATCGTTTATGGCAATCGATGCTTTTGCTGCCTGTGTCGCTAGATTTTGGGCTGCTATTTTTTCGTTTGATGTGCGATTTAAAATATAATCGACAACCCGTTGGTGATGACCCCAGATTGCCAGTTCGATTTTTGCATCAAACTTACAGGGACAAGCAAAAACAATCTGTTGTTGGGAGAAAGTAAACCAAGGGATTGAATATTGATGAATTACATACTTGTCCGGATGCAAATTGATTTTTTGTTTGAGTTCTTCGAAATATTCAGATATTTTCGAAATGTGTATTCTTTTACATGCTGTACATACAATCAATCCCACTGGATCCTCAGACATTGCTTCGAAAAATTCCGGAGTGACTTTGTCGCCTTCTCCGGCGAAAACTGGAAATTTCTGGTTCATGCTATCAACTCCTTTGACACGGTTTAACAACGATGCAAATATAGCAGTATTAAATACAGTTGTCAAAATAAAGATATTTATATTTTTTAGTAAATACTTTTCAAACTGTCAATTTCATGATTTAATACAAGTTAATGACGGATGAGGTAATAATTCGAGTTAAAGCAGGAAAAGGCGGCGACGGAGCCGTTTCTTTTCTGCGCCAAAAATATCGACCAAAAGGCGGACCGGATGGTGGCGACGGCGGTAATGGCGGTAGTATTATTTTCGTTGTAGACAATAATGTGAACACTCTAACTTTTTTTGATAGCCGCAAGTCTTTTAAGGCTGAGGATGGCGAAAATGGTACAGGCAAAAATATGCATGGCAAAGAAGCAGCGGATTTAACCCTTCTAGTCCCACAAGGCACAACTATTTCCGAAGATGGAAAAATAATTATTGACATGACAAAAGTCGGTCAATCTTTTGTGGCAATACGCGGTGGTAACGGTGGTTGGGGAAATCAGCATTTTGCCTCATCGATCAAACAAAAACCGCAGTGGTCAAAACTTGGGCTTCCGGGTGAAGAAAAAGAACTAAAGTTGGAGTTAAAATTGATCGCCGATGTCGGAATTGTCGGCTTGCCAAACGCCGGAAAATCAACACTTTTGTCGGTAATTTCCAATGCTCGGCCAAAAATTGCTGAATATCCGTTTACCACATTAGAGCCGAATTTGGGCGTCGTAAAAATATTTGATAAGGAATTCATCTTTGCCGACATTCCCGGGCTGATTTCCGGCGCGTCAGTTGGTCGAGGATTGGGAGATAAATTTCTAAAACACATTGAAAGAACAAAAGAGCTTCTGCTTATCATTTCGGCTGAGTCCGATGATCCGCTAGGGGATTATCGTGTTTTGCTGAAAGAGCTAAATGATTACTCGAAAATCTTAGCAAAAAAAAGAATCGTGGTGGCGATTTCAAAAGCTGAGATTATTGATGAGAAAAAAAAGAAAATTATCAGAAAGAATTTCAAGAAGGTTAAAATTACTCCAATATTTTTTTCGGCAGCAACCAATACAAATATTGACGGGTTACTGGAAGTTCTTTTTAAGCTACTCCAATAATTGTCGAAATATCGGTAATAAATATGGTATTAAAATTTTTAAATAATTTCCTATCGATAAATGGTGCTCGGTAATTTCTGCACACGTGCGTAAAAATCAGCTAAAATGTATTGATGAACAAATTCATGCAGGAAAACATCAAGATCTGAAAATAACGTTCAAAAGAAAATCGTCCCCTTGACTCGGTTGTTGACAAGATTAATCATCCGTGTATAATTGTAAGTGTACTAAAAAATAAATGCAGAGGAATTTCTGCGTGGACAACGGATTTTTAAAAGGAGGAATATTTACTGCCAACTGGAGGGGTTGACAAATTTTTTGATGTTTGATAATATTAATTTGTAGAAAATAACCAAATTGTTAATGAGTTCTATCACATCGTAAAAGGGATTGGTTTTTAAGTGCCCAACAAAGGGCAAGTTTTTTGTGTTGGTAAAACGAAATATTTAATTTATATCTAATTAGCCCGAAAATGGCTAAATAGAACTATATAAAAAGGAGAGATTAATGGCAGTAAAAACCGAGCTGAGAAATGAACGACTTTCAGCGAAAAAAGACCCTGTTGCCGCACCGCTTCCAAACCTAATTGAGGTGCAGACAAAATCATACGACTGGTTTTTCTCCGAGGGATTGCGGGAATTATTTGATGAAATTTCGCCAATCGACGATTTCACCGGCGAAGTGATGTCGCTATCGTTCGGCGATTACCAACTTGGCGAACCGAAAGTTAGTGAGGCAGTGGCCAGAGATAAAAATTTGACCTACAAGTCTCCGTTAAAAGTTCGGATCTCTCTTTTGAATAAAAAAACCGATGAAATTAAAGAAGCCGATGTTTTTATTGGTGATTTTCCAATTATGACCCACAGGGGAACATTCATTATCAATGGCGTCGAACGGGTTATTGTTTCGCAAATTGTTCGCTCCTATGGCGTTCTTTTTACTGCCAACGAAGTCTCGGGCAGAAAACTTTTTGGCGCCAAAATTATTCCGTCTCGCGGTGCTTGGCTGGAGATTGAAACTGATCTTAAAAATGTGATCTCAGTCAAAATTGATCGTAAACGACGAATTCCGGTAACTACTTTTTTACGGGCTTTGGGTATTAGCAGCGACGAGGAAATTAAAGCACTTTTCGCCGATGTTGACACTGATGATGAAAATCACTACATTGAGGCAACAATCAAAAAAGATTCGGCCAAAAATTATGAAGAAGGACTGGTTGAAACATATAAAAAAATTCGGCCGGGTGATTTGGCAACAGTTGAAAGTGCCAAGTCTTTTATTGAAGCAATGTTTTTTAATCTTAAACGCTATGACATTGGTCGTGTTGGCCGATACAAAATTAATGCCCGTCTGAAAGTTGATACTGAAAATATTCCGGAAAATCGCGTTCTTCTAAAAGAAGATTTCATAAATATTATTCGCGAGGTTATTGAGTTAAACAATAACCCATTGGCCGAGCCGGACGATACTGACAGTTTGAAAAACCGCCGAATTAGAGCGGTTGGCGAACTAATTCAAGGTCGTGTTCGAGTTGGGCTTTTGAGAATTGAAAGAATTGTTAAAGATCGAATGAGTATATACGAGCCCGAAGATGCAACCCCGGCGCAATTAATTAATTCACGCCCAATTGTTGCCGCACTTCAGGAATTTTTTGCATCCTCGCAAATGTCGCAATTTATGAATCAAACCAATCCGCTTTCTGAGCTCGAACACAAACGAACTCTTTCAGCTACCGGCCCCGGGGGACTTTCGCGTGAACGTGCCGGTTTTGAAGTTCGCGATGTTCATACTACCCACTATGGCCGTATCTGCCCGATTGAAACACCAGAAGGACCCAACATTGGTTTGGTCGGCTATTTAGCATCATATGCGAAAATTAATGATTATGGTTTTATTGAGACTCCGTATCGAAAAGTTATCAGTGAAAATGGAAAACCAAAAGTTACCAACGACGTCGTCTATTTAGACGCATCAAAAGAAGAAAACACCACTATCGCTCCGGCCTCGGTTGAGGTTGATGAAAACGATTATATTAAAGATAAGAAAGTTATTGTTCGACATGGCGGAGAGCCGACAATCGCTGATGCTTCAACTGTTGAATATATGGACGTTTCTCCAAAACAGATTATTTCTGTTACCGCCGCACTAATTCCATTTATTGAGCATGATGATGCTGCTCGTGCGTTGATGGGTGCCAATATGCAACGTCAGGCTGTCCCGTTGATTGCACCGCAATCAGCAATTGTCGGTACCGGTATGGAAAGTGCCGCCGCCAGGGATTCCGGCCAAATCATTTTAGCTCAAGTTGCCGGAAAAGTTACTCATGTGTCGTCAAATCTGATTCGCGTAGAAGAATCAGACAAAAAAGTCCGTGATTATGTACTTTCCAAATTTGTTCGTTCAAATCAGGGAACGGTAATTAACCACGCTCCTCGAGTTGATGTTGGTGATTCCGTTCATCAAGGAGATCTTTTGGCTGATGGCTCAGCAACTCAAGACGGTGAAATTGCTCTTGGTAGAAATTTGAAAGTTGCTTTTATGTCTTGGGGCGGCGGAAACTACGAAGATGCTATCATCATCTCGTCAAAACTGGTCAAAGAGCATGTTCTTTCGTCAATTCATATTGAAAAATATATTTTGGAAGTCCGCGATACTAAACTCGGACCTGAAATTTTAACCCGCGATATTCCGAACGTTTCCGAAGAAGCGCTATCGAACCTCGATGAAAACGGCATAATCCGCGTTGGTGCTGAGATAACCTCCGGCGACATTTTGGTTGGTAAAATTTCCCCCAAAGGAGAAACCGAACTTTCAGCTGAAGAAAAATTACTCCGAGCAATCTTTGGTGAAAAAGCCAAAGATGTTCGTGATTCAAGTTTGCGACTACCCCACGGAGAACGTGGAAAAATTGTTGAGGTCAAAATTTTCTCTCGTGAATCCGGTGATGAGCTTCCGGCCGGTGTTTACCAAATGGTCGAAGTTTCTGTTGCTCAACTACGAAAAATTTCCGTTGGCGATAAGCTTGCCGGCCGGCATGGTAACAAAGGTGTTATCTCAACAATTTTACCGGAAGAAGATATGCCGTTTTTGCCCGATGGTACTCCAGTTGACATCATTCTGAATCCGCTGGGTGTTCCTTCTCGAATGAATATTGGCCAGCTGTTTGAAACTCATTTAGGCTGGGCAATGGACGAACAAAGTCGAAAGGTCGCCTCGGCGGCACTTGACGGTGTTAAACTTGATGAAATTCGTCAGGAACTGAAAAAATCCGGTTTGCCGGAAGATGGGAAAATTCAGCTCTACGATGGCAAAACCGGCGAACCTTTTGATCACAGAACCGTCGTTGGAATCATATATATAATGAAACTTTCCCATTTGGTAGATGATAAAATGCATGCACGGTCAATTGGTCCTTACTCAATGATTACCCAGCAGCCCCTTGGTGGTAAAGCTCAGTTTGGCGGTCAAAGATTTGGCGAAATGGAAGTTTGGGCAATTGAAGCTTACGGCGCGGCAAATATTCTACAAGAACTTCTAACAATTAAATCCGATGATGTTATCGGCCGTAGTCGAGCCTACGAATCAATTATCAAAGGTGAACCGATTCAAAACCCGACAATTCCCGAGGCATTTAATCTGTTAATCAAAGAGATGCAAGCGCTGGGAATTAAAGTCGAGTTAGTTGCCGACGAAAATGTTGTTAAAGCTTCCCCTGAATTTGATGAAAAAGTTGTTGCACGTTTGCCGGAGGCCGAAAAAGAATTGGATGAAGAAATTGATGAAAAGTTAACCGAATTGGTAGCCGAGCAAGTTTCCGAAGACGAAGACATTGTTTCAGATGAAGTCGATGACGAGTAACAATTATCTAATATCAATCTGGATAATATTGAGCTAAATAATTATTTTAAGGAGTATATATGCCAAATTTAGAAGTCAAAGATGCGGTCAACGTTTTGGACTTCAAATCGATGCGGATTTCTGTTGCATCGCCGGAAGATATTCTCTCGTGGTCGCACGGAGAGGTACTAAAACCGGAAACAATCAATTACCGAACCCAAAAACCGGAAAGAGACGGCCTTTTTGCGGAAAACATTTTTGGCCCGACTCGAGACTGGGAATGTTATTGTGGTAAATATCGCAAAGTCCGCTACTCCGGAGTTGTTTGCGATAAATGCGGCGTGGAAGTTACCAAATCATCGGTGCGCCGAATTCGAATGGGACATATTGATCTGGTTGTCCCGATTGCTCACATTTGGTATGTTCGGAGCGTTCCGTGCATAATGGGACAAATTCTCGATCTTTCATCGTCCGATTTGGAAAAAGTGATCTATTTTGCCAGTTTTGTAGTTGTTGATGTCAATGAAAATCTTCGACAAGAAACTCTAAATCGGATCGAGGAGGAATTTACCAATCTCAAAGAGGAAAAAATTTCCTCTGCCGACGCTACCGTTTCTCAAGCATCAAAAGATATCTCCACCGAGGAGATCAATGCCGCTTATAAAACAGCCAAACAGGAATTGGAAACACTGAAAATCGGTAATATTATTTCTGAGCGTGAATATTATAATTTATCCCACCGTTACAGCAATTTAGTTCGAGTTGGAATTGGCGCCGAAGCGATTTTGGAACTTCTGGAAAAAATTGATTTGGATGCCGAAATCAAAAAACTCGAAGATGAAGCCACATCAATCGTCGGAATTCAGAAACGAAAAATTATCAAAAGAATTCGAACGCTTCAAGGATTAAAAGCTGCCAATTTGAAACCTGATTGGCTGGTGCTTCGTCGGTTGCCGGTTATCCCGCCAGACCTTCGT
This sequence comes from uncultured Candidatus Saccharibacteria bacterium, assembly GCA_964515615.1. Taxonomy (GTDB): domain Bacteria; phylum Patescibacteriota; class UBA1384; order XYA2-FULL-43-10; family CAINNR01; genus CAZEVI01. Next base: position 12,978 of record CAZEVI010000002.1, read on the forward strand.
CCAATGGTTCAGCTGGATGGCGGTCGTTTTGCAGCTTCAGATTTAAATGATTTGTATCGTCGAGTAATTAATAGAAATAATCGCCTGAAAAGACTGATCAATCAGGGTGCACCGGAAGTCATCTGCCGAAATGAGAAAAGAATGCTTCAGGAAGCAGTCGATGCTCTAATTGATAATTCTGCTCGTCGCGGCCGTGCAACCACCACTGCCAACAATCGCCGAAAACTGAAATCACTTTCTGATATGCTTCGTGGCAAACAGGGCCGATTTCGACAAAATCTTTTGGGTAAAAGAGTTGACTATTCCGGTCGTTCGGTTATTGTAGTTGGTCCGGAGTTAAAACTTCATCAGTGCGGTTTGCCGAAAGTTATGGCGATTGAGCTTTTTAAGCCGTTTGTTATTGGTCGCTTAATTTCTGAAGGGTATGTTCACAATGTCAAAAATGCGACACGCTTAATTGATAAAAATGAACCATTTGTTTGGGATATTCTTGAAGATATTACCAAAGATTCCTATATTCTCTTGAACCGTGCGCCGACACTCCACCGTTTAGGAATTCAAGCTTTTCAACCGGTTTTAATTGAAGGCAAAGCAATCAAAATTCACCCATTGGTTTGTCCGGCTTTCAATGCTGACTTCGATGGTGACCAAATGGCTGTTCATCTTCCGCTGTCAGTCGAAGCTCAACGTGAGGCAAGTGAGATTATGCTTTCTCGCAAAAATCTATTAAAGCCTTCATCCGGCGAACCGGTTATTTCACCAACTCTTGATATGATTTTAGGCTGCTATTTTTTGACCACTCTCGGTGATGGTCGAAAAGGCGAAGGTAAAGTTTTTGCTTCCAAAAACGAATCACTGCTGGCATATGATTCAAAAATTGTTGATTTGAAAGCCAAGATTAAAGTAAAAATTGATGGTCAAATTTTGGAAACATCTGTCGGACGAATTATCTTTAATGGTATTATCCCCGAGGAGCTTGGTTTTAGAAATCAAGATTTTGACAAAGTCAGTATTGCAAAACTAATTGCTGAGTCTTCCAAAAAAGCCGGTCTAGACCGAACGGCTTCTTTTGTCGACAACATTAAAGAACTTGGATTTGAATATTCACAAATGTCGGGAATCACCTTTTCAGCTTTTGATATTCAAGTTCCGCCGCAAAAAGCAGCAATTTTGGCAAATGCTGAAAGCCAATTGGAAGTTATCAACCAACAATATCGCCGCGGTCTTATCACTGAAGACGAAAGATATGCCAAAACGGTCGAAATCTGGATGAATGCTCAAGGTGAACTTCAAGGCGCAATGTTAGCGAATTTTGATAAAGATAACGATATTAATATTATCCGGACTTCTGGTGCTCAGGGAAAAGTTTCACAGTTAAATCAGCTGGCCGGTATGAAAGGACTTGTTGCCGATCCGACAGGAAATATTATCGAGCTACCAATAAAATCAAACTTCAAAGAAGGTTTGTCGGTTTTTGAATATTTTGTCTCCTCTCACGGTTCGAGAAAAGGCCGAGCAGATACCGCACTTCGAACATCGGAAGCCGGATATTTAACACGGCGACTGGTTGATGTTTCACAGGACACGGTCGTTACTGGAAACGATTGCGGAACTGAAAATGGCGTGGTGATCGATAAAGATTTTTATGAATCAATTAATGACGACTGGACGAAACATTTAATCAGCCGAGTGTTAAATAAAGAAACAGCCGGATTCCCGAGAAACACAATGATTGATATTTCTACTTTGGAAAAAATTGTTGCTTCCGGAATTAAGCAAGTTGAAATTCGCTCTCTTTTAACCTGTGAGCAACATTGGGGTATCTGCCAACTTTGTTATGGTGAAGACCTATCAACCGGGAATTTGGTTGAAATTGGCTCGGCGGTTGGAATTGTCGCCGCACAGGCTATTGGCGAGCCGGGTACACAGTTGACCATGCGAACTTTCCACACCGGTGGTGCGGCTGGAATTGACATTACCTCCGGTTTGCCGCGAGTCGGTGAACTTTTTGAAGCTCGGACTCCGCGGTCGATCGCAATTATGTCGGAGATTGACGGCAAAGTCGGCATTCGAAAAGAGAAGAACAAAAATATTATCTCAGTAGTCGGTCGCGGACACAAAGAAAGTAGCTATCAAATTCCCGAAGGTTATAAACTGGCTGTTAAAAATGGCGAACTTGTCAAATCGAAACAAATTATCGCCGCTTTGGCAGAGGAAAATGGTCAGCCAATCCGTTCAAAATCAGCCGGTGCTGTTGCAATCAACAACGATGAAGTGAAAATTGTTACCAAAGGAAAAACCGTTAAAGAGTACGTTGTTTCGGAGATGGTTGGATTAAAAATTATGGACGGCGACGAAATTAAAAAAGGCCAAGTTTTGACCGAAGGTCATGTCGATTTGCAATCATCTAGAGAACTTGCCGGCAAAGATTTTACTCAACGCTACATTATGACTGAAGTTCAGAAAATTTATGCTTCACAGGGACAGGACATTAACGATAAGCATTTGGAGGTAATTGTTCGCAAAATGAGTTCCAAAGCTCGTATTGTTGAGCCCGGCGACAGCGATTATCTCGAGGGTTCAATTTATGACATTAGCGCAATTAAAATTAAGAATAATCAATTGACAGCTAGCAGAAAAAAACCGATCGAATATACGGAAGTTATAATGGCGATTACCAGAGTTGCTTTGAAAACTGAAAGTTTTCTCTCGGCTGCCTCATTCATGGAAACGACATCAATTCTCATTAACGCCGCTATTACCGGAGCGACTGACAATCTGCACGGCTTGAAAGAAAATGTTATTATCGGCCGTTTAATTCCAGCTGGTACCGGTTATCGCGAAATTGAAAGGTAGGGTCTGCTCTTTACATCTTGATCTTTTTTTGCAATAATGATAAAGTCGGAAAACAAACAGTAAATTATAGATTATCAATTTAAATAAACTGGAGTTAGTTTTGCCAACAATAAATCAATTAGTCAGACACGGCCGGAAAAAACCGGTTAACAAATCAAAAACAACAGCGCTGAAACGCGGTTTCAATTTTTTGAAAAATCGTCCTGTTGAGATTAAAAAAGGCTGCCCGCAAAAACGGGGAGTTTGTGTTAAAGTTTCGACAATGACACCCAAAAAACCAAATTCAGCCTTGCGAAAATTTGCCCGTGTCAGATTGACTAATGGCATGGAAGTTAACGCCTACATCGGCGGCGAAGGCCACACATTGCAGGAACACTCGGTGGTAATACTTCGCGGCGGACGAGTGAAAGATTTACCGGGTATGCGTTACCACATTATTCGCGGTAAGCTCGATTTGGCCGGGGTCAAAGACCGCAAACAAGGTCGCAGCAAATATGGATTGAAGAAAGGCAAAGAGTAGAAAATTACAAATTTCAAATATCTAATTTCAAATAAAACGTCAAACGAACCAATTTCAAATGACAAAAAATGATTAGATATTTGATAATTTGGATTAATTTAGAAATTAGGGATTAGAAATTGATTTATGTCCAGAGGTCATCAAAAACTTAAAAATCATCAACTTAAACCAGATCGAAAATATGGCAGTGTTTTGGTAACCAAATTTACCAACTACATAATGCAATGCGGCAAAAAAACTGTTGCTGAAAATATAATTTATTCAGCGCTGAAGAACTCATCAAAGAAACTGGGTGCTGAACCGCTAGATGTTTTAGAACGAATGATTAAAAATGTTGGCCCACTTTTGGAAGTTAAAGCCAAGCGAATCGGTGGCGCCAACTATCAGATCCCAATGGAGGTGAATCGTGAGCGAAAAGAAACTTTAACTCTTCGTTGGGTGCTTTCTGCCGCCAAGTCGCGAAAGGGCGCTCCAATGGCCGAAAAACTATCCCTTGAATTAATTGACGCCTGTAATAATACCGGTGCCGCTGTTAAGAAGAAAGAAGACACTCACCGGATGGCTGAAGCAAACAAAGCCTTCGCCCACTTTGCTCGATTATAATCAACTGTCATCAACTTGCTGTGGCTTGAACGACAAAGCCTTCGCCCACTTTGCTCGATTATAATTTTTTGAAAAAATAATATATTTCAGATTAGTTAATTACTGATTTGGCGCGATCGCGCCAAATCAGTAATTTTTTATTTGCCGAAGAATTGTCAGGTGGGGTAAATACAAAAAACATTTGTTTTGAAATGATCGCGCGCAACTTGCAGTTGCCACTTGAAAGTTATTTTCTTCTGGATTCAATAATTTACAAATCTTTGTCGGCCATTCAGTATTGGGATCAATAATTAAAATTCTTTTTGGAGTTGGCATTGAAACCATCTCCTTTTCTTATTTTGTACTCACAACGAATATATCACGAAAAGAAATTGTTTGCAATAGATATTTATTGCTTGAATGTGAATATTGTTGGTCAGAACTACCACATTGTATGTAATAAAAAACCCAACTTTGAGGTTGGGTGTGTGGCTCTATTTGGTTCGTGGCCAAATATCGGAATCGTCAAATCTGATTGCGCCTTTTGCCCCTGGGTTTATCCCCAAATCTTCGACAAGTTCGATGAAAGGTCCCCAAGTCATGCCTATTAATTTTGTCGTATAGACTTTGCGACTTTCCCATGGACCCAGCGCAATTGAGTGGATGATCTTGCAAGCACCTAGACCAAATCTCCAGCTTTGAAAAAGTCCTGCGGACGCTTTGTTACTTTGGGTCCTATTTTCTCTGGTGGGCTAGATATTTGATGAAAATAAGAGAAAAGGTTAGGGTGTAATTGAATTACCATCGTGTTGTTATTAATACTTTCAGAAATTTCCGTAGTCCCGTGCATGGAATTTAAATTTGCTGCATAAAATAATCTCACATCACGGTTGAAATCAAAACCCTCGGCTTTTTCATGAGAGTAAATTTGACCATCGATATCGTATTTTGAACGTTTCTGATAAATATTGGCTTTGTGGCCGTCACCATCTAATTTTCTAGAATCATTTTGATCAGGCACGATGAAGAATCCATTTTCGGGCAAATCTGAAAAAGATACTGGCAATGTTGGAAAATTTGGGAGTTCATTTCCAATAATTTCAATCCAATCAATTATGCGTGAGATGTCCATTAGCGAAAACAAATGGATAATAGTATCATCAATCCTAATGACAATAGTATCATCTGAAAATTCAATGCTTTGGACTGCTGCATCCCCAGCGGTAAAGGGCGAATAGGCCGAATATTTGTCGCTCTTAACGGTGTCTCAAAGAGTGTCGATATTATCCAACTGCTCCATTGTTAATGTGCGACCAGCAGGAAGTTTCCGATAAATCTCAGTGCCAGTTTTGGTTCTGTTCGCATTAAATTCGTTACCAACTTTGTTATCACTTCGGAAAACAATAAAGTAAGCCCCAAAGGGCAAATCAGCAAATGTCTGCAGTTTTCCCATCAGGATCACCTTGCGTTTATGATGTGCTCTAAAAAAGAATATACCAGCAAATTTTTACAAAAACAAGGAAAATATTTTTTGTTTGACATTGAGTGAATATTTATGCTATAAATAGTCAAGAGGGAATTTTTTGTTTTTGACGAGAAGCCAAAAATAAAAGACGAAATCCGGATGTCAAATTCAAAAATTTGTCAATGATTAAATATCAAATGACAAAAATTAGACAGTTGGAAATTTTATTAGATATTTAAAATTAGAAATTTTACCTATTATGCCCAGAGATTATTCACTTGAGAAAACCAGAAACATTGGAATTGCCGCTCACATTGATGCCGGAAAAACTACCGTTACCGAGCGGATTCTTTACTATACCGGTAAAAAGCATAAAATCGGTGAAGTTCATGAGGGTGCGGCAGAGATGGATTGGATGGAACAAGAAAAAGAGCGAGGGATTACCATTACTTCCGCCGCCACAACCTGTTTTTGGAAAGATACTCGAATTAACATTATCGATACTCCTGGCCACGTTGATTTTACCGTCGAAGTCGAGCGGTCAATGCGTGTTCTTGATGGCGCTGTTGTCGTATTTGATGGTAAAAACGGCGTCGAACCTCAATCGGAAACGGTTTGGCGACAAGCCGACAAATACAGCGTTCCTCGAATTTGTTTTGTCAATAAACTTGATGCAATTGCCGGCGATTTTTATATGAGCTTTAATTCAATTATTGATCGTTTGCGAGCCAACGCTGTCGCAATGCAACTGCCAATTGGCAAAGAAAGCGATCTATGCGGTGTAGTAGATTTGATGGATCAAAAAGCCTATATTTATTCAACAGATGATTTGGGCAAAACTTACGAAATTCAAGATGTTCCAGAAGATATGAAAACCGATGTTAAGAAATGGCGCGCCGAAATGATTGAGAAAATTGTTGAAACTGATGATACGTTATTGGAAAAATATTTGCTTGGCGAAGAGCCGACAGTTTCTGAACTAAAAGCAGCCACCAGAGTGGCAACAATTGCCGGAAAGCTTTATCCGGTTTTTGCCGGCACCGCACTGAAAAATAAGGGGATCCAACCGTTGCTTGATGCCGCAGTTGATTATCTACCTTCTCCACTCGATGTCCCGGCTCCGAAAGCTACTATGGTTGGATCAGACGAAGAAATTGAAATAAAAGTTGATGATAATGGGCCTTTTGTGTCGTTAGCATTTAAAATTGCCGCTGATCCGTTTGTTGGCAAATTGACCTTTTTCCGAGTTTATTCCGGCAAATTATCATCTGGAAGCTATGTTACCAATACCAGATCGGGAGAAAAAGAACGAGTCGGCCGAATTTTGCGGATGCACGCCAATCATCGTGAAGATGTAACCGAGGTTTATTCCGGTGAAATTGCGGCCGCTGTCGGATTAAAAGCCACTATCACCGGTGATACTCTTTGCGAAGTTGGTCAAAAATATATTCTCGAACAAATTACATTTCCAGAACCGGTTATTTCAATCGCGATCGAACCGAAAACCAAAGCCGATCAGGAAAAAATGGGTATTGCCCTCCAGAGATTATCCGAGGAAGACCCAACTTTTTGTGTTCATACCGATGTCGATTCTGGTCAAACTATCATTGAAGGAATGGGCGAATTACATTTGGAGATCATAGTCGATCGAATGAAACGCGAATTTAAAGTTGAGGCCAATATTGGCGCCCCACAAGTTGCTTACAAAGAGACAATTCGTGATTCTGTCGAACAGGAAGGAAAGTATATTCGACAATCCGGCGGTCGCGGCCAATACGGTCATGTATACTTGAAAATTGAACCTAACGAAGAGGGTGCCGGTTTTGAATTTGTTAACAAAATTGTCGGCGGTGCTATTCCAAAAGAGTATATTCCAGCTGTTGAACAAGGTGTTAAAGAGGCAATGGGTAAAGGTGTTATCGCTGGCTATCCGGTTGTCGATACAAAGGTTACACTTTTTGATGGCACATACCACGAGGTCGATTCATCGGAGATGGCTTTCAAAATTGCGGCATCAGGGGCGTTTCAAGAAGGGTTTAAAAAAGCCAAGCCGGTAATACTTGAACCAATTATGAAGGTAGAAGTTACCATCCCCGAAGAATATACTGGGGATGTTGTTGGCGATTTGAATTCTCGCCGTGGCCAAATTGGCGATATGATCGATCGTGCCGGGGCCAAAGTCATTGACTGCCAAGTCCCCTTGGCATCGATGTTTGGCTACGCCACAACACTGCGCAGTATGACACAAGGCCGAGGCAACTATTCTATGGAATTCGATCACTACGCTGAAGTTCCAAACAATGTTGCGGCACAGATAATTGAAGGTAAAAAATAATATTAGCTTTACATAAATTGAACAAATTAGCCGATAAAATTCGTCTGAAAATGGTTGATTTAGCTAAACTCAAAAGTTAGTTACCGGAACTGTTGACATTGAAAAAAATTTAGGTTACAATTAGATTGTAGAAAATAATGATAAAAATATACAAAACACAGGGGAATGGGCACAGATTATCTTGTGTCGATTTAATATGTTGGAAGTGAATAAATAAGAAGGAGAAAAAATGGCTGCTGAAAAATTTGAAAGAAACAAGCCGCATGTAAATGTTGGCACAATCGGACACGTTGACCACGGGAAAACCACTTTAACCGCGGCCATCACTACCGTTCTTGCAAAAGAGGGTAAAGCTGAGGCAAGAAAATTTGATGAAATTGACAACGCTCCAGAAGAGAAAGAGCGCGGAATTACTATTGCCACATCTCATCAAGAGTACGAAACAGACAAACGCCACTACGCACACATCGACTGCCCAGGCCACGCTGATTATGTCAAAAACATGATCATCGGTGCCGCGCAAATGGATGGTGCTATTTTGGTTGTTTCTGCCGCAGACGGTCCAATGCCACAAACTCGTGAGCATATTCTTTTGGCCAAGCAGGTTGGAGTTCCTAAAATTGTCGTTTATCTTAACAAAACCGATATGGTCGATGACCCGGAACTTATTGATTTGGTCGAAATGGAAATTCGCGAACTTTTAAACAAATATGAATTTGATGGCGATAACACTCCAATTGTGCGCGGTTCGGCTCTTAAAGCGCTCGAAGGTGATCCAGAAGCTGAAAAATCAATTCATGAACTAATGGATGCTATTGATTCTTGGATTCCTGAACCGGCTCGCGATATTGACAAGCCTTTCCTTATGCCGATTGAAGACGTTTTCTCAATCAAAGGACGCGGGACCGTTGCTACCGGTCGTGTTGCTCGTGGTATTGTCAAGGTTAATGAAGAGGTTGAAATTGTTGGAATTAGAAAAACTCAAAAAACCGTTGTTACCGGCGTTGAAATGTTTAGAAAAATGCTTGATCAAGGACAGGCCGGTGATAATATTGGCGTGCTACTGCGAGGTGTTGAAAGAGAAGATATTGAGCGTGGTCAAGTTTTGGCCAAGCCGAGGACTGTTACACCACACACTGAATTCGAGGCGCAAATTTATGTTTTGACCAAAGAAGAAGGTGGACGACACACTCCTTTCACCAAAGGATATAAACCGCAATTTTATATTGGCACAACCGATGTAACCGGTGAAGTTGAATTTGAAGGTGAAATGGTTATGCCCGGCGACGAAGTCAATATTAAAGTTAAGCTAATCGTTCCAATCGCTTTGGAAGAAAACCAAAGATTCGCTATTCGTGAAGGCGGGAAAACTGTTGGAGCCGGTGTTGTAACAAAAGTTATCAAATAATAATATTTACTGAAATTAGCATTTAAGATGGCTACAGCAAAAGATACAATTAAACAGAAAATCCGAATTAAGCTTAAAGCTTACGATTATCGAATTATCGATAAATCGGCTGCCGAAATTATTGCTACCGCCGTTCGTTCCGGCGCAAAAGTAATTGGTCCGATTCCACTTCCAACTGACACTTCAAAAATGACGGTCATTAAAGCGACTAATGTTTTCAAAAACTCTCGTGAACAGTTCGAAATGAGAGTTCACAAGCGTTTGATTGATGTTATAAATCCGACTTCAAAAACAATTGATTCGCTAATGTCCCTTGACCTCCCTGCCGGTGTGGATATTGAGATCAAAATGTAATTGCAGTTTTTGGTCGTGGACAACTAGAAATAAATCTAAAAATATTGCAATTTTAGATTCTTTACCACAAACACGTACGGAATTTGCGGAAATCGGTTGCAAGAATTAATAATTTTTGATAAGATACTTTTGATAAACTGTTTCGAATGTTCGGGACAGCTATCAGCAGTAAAAAGCCAAGATAACATCTCGCCAACGGCGGAAGGTTCATGGCTATTTATTATTGCACATTTGGTTAAATAAGCTTGTCTGACAAATTACTTATGAAAATTCTTGTTGCCAAAAAGTTAAAAATGACCCGCATCTTCACTGAAGATGGAATTGCACGTGCAGTAACGGCAGTTGAGGCTAAACAGTCGGAAATTACAGAAATTGTTTCAGAGGAAAAACATGGCTATGCCGCAATTAAAGTTAAAACTGCTAATCGAAAAAAAAATAAATTTTCCGAATTTCGATCGGAAAATGGTGAAAACAATTTGAAAGTTGGCGACAAAATTTCCGTTTTGTCATTTAATGCCGGAGATGTTGTTACAATTGTTGGAACTAGCAAAGGGAAAGGGTTTGCCGGAACGATTAAACGATATAATTTTGTTCAAGGGCCAAAATCTCACGGATCAAACCAGCAACGGCGCGTCGGTTCAATCGGTGCAGGCTATCCTCAACATGTTATTAAAGGTCAACGAATGCCTGGGCATATGGGGAATGAGAAAATTACCGTCAAAAATCTCCAAGTTGTCGATGTTGATAGTAAAAGAAACATAATGTTGATTGCCGGCGCAATTCCCGGACCAAACGGTAGCGAGATAAAAATCATTGGCTAAATTATGAAAATTCAATTTTACAAAAAAAACGGCGAAAAAAGCGAATTGGTAGAATATCCCAAGAATCTAGTTTCTGAAGTTTTGGAAGCCAGATTGTTGGAGTATTTACGAATTATTCGTAATAATGCCAGAACAAGTAACGCACACACCAAAGACCGAAGCCAAGTTTCCGGCGGTGGTGCTAAACCATGGCGGCAAAAAGGAACTGGTCGTGCGAGAGCTGGCTCAAACAGAAGTCCAATTTGGACCGGCGGCGGAGTAACTTTTGGGCCAACAAATAACAAAAATTACTCGGGTAAATTGAACAAAAAAGAGAAAAAAGCCGCCCTTTTGGGCATTCTATATTCAAAAGTCAGCGACAAAATCGCTATTGGTATTTCCGATTTAAAACTTTCAACGCCAAAAACCAAAGAAGCATCGTCTGCACTGTCAAATTTACCGATTTCCGGAAAAACCACCATTTTTTTGGCCAAAGATGATTTCAATAGTGAAAAATCTTTTCGCAACATACCATATGTTTTTTTAGCAAAAGCCAATAAGATCAACCCGATTTCGCTTTTATCTTCCGACAGTGTCATATTTACCAAAGAGTCGCTGGCCGAGCTGGAAAAAAATTTTTCCGCTGGTAATAAATCCGAAGGTATGGCAAAATTAACAAAGCTACCAACAAAAACCGAGAAATTAACGGACAATAAAACAGCAAAGAAAGAAAATGAATAATTTGAAAATCAAAAAGCCGATAATTTCCGAAAAAAGTTTCGTTTTAGCTAGCGAAGGTGTTTATGTGTTTTTGGTTGAAAATAACGCCAATAAAAATACCGTGGCAACACAAGTTCACAAAATGTACAAAGTGGATGTTGTGAGCGTTAATATTATCAATATTCTCGGCAAGGTTAAAAAAACCGGTCGAAAAATCGGCAAACGAAGCGATATCAAAAAAGCTTTGGTAAAAGTTAAAAAAGGCCAAAAAATAGCCATCTTCGAGGAAGAAGCTAAAAAAGCCGATAAAAAACCGGAAAAGTCAGATGGTAAAGATGCAAAATTAAAAGAAAAACCCGAAGAAAAGCCAAAAAAAGAAACCAAGTTATAATCTAATCACAAAAATAATAATGGCAATAAAAGTTTTAAAACCAAATATTAATTCACAGCGTAGCAGAAGTTATGTTGATTTTTCAGATACCGACAAGTACAGTGAAAAAAAATCCTTGCGGAAAATCAATAAAAAAAGCGCTGGCAGAAATAATAGCGGAAAAATTACTTTGGCCCATCGTGGCGGTGGTTCAAAGCGGTTTTACCGAATTGTTAATTTCAGTCAACTGTTAGATTCAGCAAAAATTGTCGCTATTGAATATGATCCAAATCGTTCAGCGAATATTGCTTTAATCGAATATCCTAACGGAAAATTTGATTATATTCTCGCATCCGATAAGGCCAAAGTTGGCAGTAGCGTTCATTGTGACGAAAAAACCTCAGTTAAAAATGGGAATCGGATGCCGCTAAAAAATATCCCTATTGGCACAGCAATTTATAATATCGAAATTCTGCCGAATCAGGGCGGGAAATTCTGCCGAAGCGCCGGAAATTCAGCATCACTTTTATCGATCGATGGCCAAATTGCTCAAATTAAGCTTCCTTCCTCAGAAGTTCGTCGTGTTTCATCCGAATGTTTTGCCTCTATCGGCAGCGTCGGAAACTCCGATCATATGAATATCTCAATCGGTTGTGCCGGTCGGACACGTCATCTGGGAATTCGCCCGACAGTTCGCGGAAAAGCTAAAAATCCTTGCGATCACCCGCATGGTGGCGGTGAAGGTGGCACTTCAATCGGTTTGAAATATCCAAAAACTCCTTGGGGGCTTCCGACTCTTGGTTTTCGAACCAGAAATCGCAAGAAAAAAACCCAGAAGCAAATTATTAAACGCAGGAGTAAATAATGTCGAGGTCGTTAAAAAAAGGTCCATATATTGATGAACGGCTTTTAAAAAAAATAGTCGAGTCAAAAAAATCCGATAAACGGATAATAGTTAAAACGTGGGCCAGAAGTTGTGCCATTTCGCCGGAAATGGTCGGTGCAACTATTGGTGTTCACAACGGCCGCGAACACACGCCGGTTTTGATTGTCGAAGATATGATTGGTCACAAATTGGGTGAATTTTCGCCAACCAGAAAATTCCGTCGCCACGGAGGGAAAATGGCCAAGGATCAAGAAACGGAAGAGAAGAAATAATTTTAAATTCTAGTATCAAATTTCTAAACAAATCAAAATGGAAGTTAATGTCAAAAGTAAATATCTGCGAATTTCACCCCGAAAACTTCGGTTGTCGGTAAATTTTGCTCGTGGCATGAATGTTACCGAGGCGCAGGCTAAATTGAAATTTCAGAGAAATAAAGGGTCAAGAATGGTCGCCGATTTGCTTAAAAATGCCATATCAATAATCAAAGAATCAGAAATTAGTCCCGAATCCTTTGTTATTTCTTCAATTACCTGTTCCGATGGTCCTCGATTGAAACGAGGCGTTCCGGTTTCCAAAGGAAAAATGGCGACAATTACTAAAAGACAAAGCCATCTAGCATTAACATTATCGGAAAAACCAGATCAAGAATCCGCGCAAGATTTAAAAAAAGAAAAAACCACCATTAAGGAGAAAAATGGGACAAAAAGTTAATCCGACAAGCTGGAGAATGAAAATTAACGAGACATGGAAATCCCGTTGGTTTGGTGGTGCCAAATATACCGATATGTTGCACGAAGATTTGGCGATAAGGAAACACCTAAATTCCGAGTATAAATCAGCAGCAATTTCTCGAATTGATATTAGTCGAGACGCCAATAAGGTTGCTGTAACAATTAAAACTGCCAGACCGGGTGTTATTATCGGTCGTGGTGGTTCCGGAGCGGAAAAAATCAAAGCCGGCGTTGAAAAACTGATTCACGGCAATAAGGTAAAAATTAATATTGAAGAAGTTAGAAATTCCGATGGCAATGCTTCTGTGGTTGCTCAAAATATTGCTGCCCAAATTGAAAAACGAATGCCTTATCGTCGAGCAATGAAGCAAGCTATTGAAAAAGCTGAGCAGAGCGGGGTAAAAGGAATTAAAGTTCAGGTTTCCGGTCGTCTTAACGGAGCAGAAATTGCCAGAAGTGAAAAATCAATCATTGGACTTGTGCCACTCTCAACACTTAAAAGTCAAATCGATTACGCCTATATTCCTGCTCATACTACCTACGGAATCATCGGAATAAAAGTTTGGATTTACAAAGGCGATTCGGAAAGCGTTGATTTTACTCAGCCGGAAAGTAATAAATAAAGGACGACAATGCTGTTACCGAAAAAAATGAAACATCGAAAGCATCATCGGGGAAGATTGCCGGGCAATGCCACGCGCGGTTTTGATATTAACTTTGGATCATTTGCATTAAAAACCTTGGATCGCGGCTGGATTTCGGCCAGAGAAATTGAGGCGGCTCGTCGAGCAATGACCAGATATGTTAAACGTGGCGGCCAAATTTGGATTCGAATTTTCCCTGATAAACCGGTAACCTTAACTTCCGCGGAAACACCAATGGGTTCGGGAAAAGGCGCAGTTGACCACTTTGTAGCGACTGTCAAACCCGGCAATATCCTATTTGAAATGGATGGGGTTGAGGTAAATGTCGCCAAAGAAGCAATGCGGCTGGCAGCTCATAAATTGAGCGTTAAAACAAAATTTTTAGTCAAAGAATAAGGGTAATATGAAGCGTAAAGAAAGAGTTAATAAAATCAAATCGATGAAAAAAGCCGATCTTCAAAAAGAGCGTGTCACTTTGATTGAACAAATTTTTTCTTTGCGTGTTGATATTGCTAACCACAAAACAAAAGGGATTCATAAAATCAAGCAATACAAACATGATATCGCCCGAATTAACACACAATTAACAATTCATGAGGAAAACAATGTCTAAACCCAAAATAGAAAACAAAATTGCAAAATCTTCAAACGGCAAAATTCTGACCGGAATTGTTGTCTCAACAAAAATGAAGAAAACTGTTGTTGTTGATATTGAAAGATCAAAGATTCACCGTTTGTACGGTAAAAGCTACAGAATCAATAATCGGATAAAAGCCAGAAATGATTTTAATGATATTTCCGTTGGCGATTCGGTAACAATTTTCGAATGTAAACCGTTTTCAAAAACAGTTAGTTTTAAAGTTGATAAAGGAAACAAATGATTCAGCCCTGTTCACAACTTATTGTTGCCGATAACAGTGGCGCTCGTGTTATTGAGTGCATCACGACTCTTTTTAATACCAAAAAAGACAAAGCAATGATTGGCTCAGTAATTTCAGCGTCTGTAAAAATTGCCACTCCAAGAGCCGGAGTTAAAAAGAAAGAAGTTGTTCGAGCGGTTATTGTTCGACAACGAGCACCATTTCAACGTCCGGATGGATCAACAATTTCCTTTTCTGAAAATGCCGCGGTGATCATTGATAAAGATGGAAATCCACGGGCAACTCGTGTTTTTGGACCAATCCCCCGCGAACTTCGAAAAGAATTTATGAAGATTATTTCTCTGGCACCGGAAGTTGTATAATTTGCCAAGTTATATAAAATTATCAATTTAAAAATATGAAAATTAAGAAAAATGACAACGTAGCAATTTTAACAGGTAAAGACCGCGGAAAGACAGGTATAGTTGAGGCTGTCTTTCCAAAGGAAAACAAGGTTGTTGTTGCCGGCGTTGCTGTGTATAAAAAAAGTGTCAAGCCGACAAGACAAACTCCCAAGGGTGGGATTATTGATGTTAATGCAAAAATTAATGTTAGCAATGTAGCGATTGTATGCCCAAGTTGTTCAAAAATCAGTCGAATCGGATACGGTTTTTTCGGAAATAAAAAAGATCAGAAAATTCGAATTTGTAAAAAATGTCATGGCAGTTTAGAAGTTGAGGTTAAATAATGTCAAACTTAAAAGAACAATTTAATAAACAGATCAGAAAAGATTTGAAAACTAAACTTCAATTGAAGAACAATTTTCAAGTTCCGGAAATTAAAAAAATTGTCATTAACGCTGGATTAGGAGAAGCCAAAGACTCCAAAGAGGTTTTAGAAGATGCAATTTCAGCAATCGGCCAGATTAGCGGTCAAAAACCGAGAGTTAATAAATCAAAAAAATCAATTGCCGGATTCAAGCTTCGGGAAGGTCAAATAGTTGGTGCTTCTGTTACACTTCGTGGTCAAAGAATGTACGATTTCTTGGAAAAATTAGTTAAAATTTCCCTGCCGGCGATTCGTGATTTTCGCGGTTTGAGCAGCAAAAGTTTTGACCAATTCGGAAATTTTTCGCTTGGGATTTCTGACCACACAATTTTTCCGGAGATAAAATATGACAACGCCAAAAATCCAATCAGTATGCAAGTAAATGTCAATATTACTGCTAAGGATCAAAATGAGGGCAAAGTGCTTTTAGAAGCATTTGGCTTTCCTTTTGAAAAAAGAGCAAGTGTTCCAAACTTAAATTCCGGAGAAGAAAATGGCTAAAAAATCACAAATTGTCAGATCAAAAAGAAAACCGAAATTTTCGAGTCGCATCGTCAGACGCTGTCGGGTTTGTGGACGACGACGTGGGTATTATCGAAAATTTCAAATATGCCGTATCTGTTTGCGAGAGTTAGTTGGGCGGGGAGAGGTTCCCGGAGTAACCAAATCCAGCTGGTAGATAAATAAAAGTTAATGAGATTATGCATCAGTTTATAAAATATTCAATCAATTTATAAGGAAATTATGGATCCTATTGCAGACATGTTTGCAACAATTAGAAATAATATGGTAGCCGGTAACGACCGAGCAATTGTTCGATATTCAAAAGTTAAGATGGCGATTCTAGAACTTTTGAAAAAGAGACAAATTGTTACCAATTTTAGCGAATCAAACGAAACCGGTCGGAAAAATATTGAAATTATTCTCAATAATCGCCGCACATCTTGCCACATAAAAAGAATTTCTAAACCTGGCCACAGAGTGTTTGTTAAATCAAAAGACATTCGTTCACCACTTGCCGGATTAGGATTTGTAATTATCTCAACGCCAAAAGGAGTCATTACTGGAACTGAGGCTAGAAAAATTGGTGTTGGCGGCGAATTAATTTGTGAGGTCTGGTAGAAAATGCAAAATGCAAAGTTAAAAATTAATAATGGCAGAAAGTGCTCCGTGCTCGGACTATCAGATAGTACAGCCGCACAATTGCTTCCAGCATTATTAGCTACGTATCATTCATTTTAAATTATTTATTATGTCGAGAGTTGGAAATAAAATTATCAATGTTCCCGAAGGTGTGATTGTCTCAACCAGTGGCAATGTTTTTTCGGTTAGCGGACCGAAAGGTAGCCAAGAATTTCAAATACCCGAAGGAGTATGCGCTGAAATTCACGATCGACAAATTTCCGTAAAAAGATCAAGTAACACCAAGGGGCAGCGATCTTTGCATGGGACTTCAGCCAGAATAATCACCAACATAATCACTGGTTTGACAGAAGGATTTTCCAGAAAACTCGACTACAAGGGTGTTGGTTTTACTGTTAATGTTGAGGACAATAAATTGTCTATGCGTTTGGGTTATTCACACCCCATAGTTTTAGAAATTCCAGAAGATTTAACTGTCAGCGTTGTAAAAAATACGATTATCGTTGAAGGTTCGGACAAAGAAAAAGTTGGATTATTTGCAGCTAAAATTCGCGATACCAAAAAACCGGAAGTTTATAAAGGTAAAGGAATTAAATATCACGAAGAAATTATTAAGAAGAAAGCCGGGAAAGCCGCTCAAACTGCATCATCATAAAAAGAATATTATGACCAAAAATATCAATCGAAAATATAAAGTTTCCAATAAAATTAAAGCCGTTTCAAAAAAACCACGGCTGGTGGTTTTTCGATCCAACAAAGAAATTTATGCTCAAATTGTCGACATCGATGGCAAAATTTTGGCATCTGCTAGCAGTTTGAAGACCAGTGGCAAAAATAAAACCTTGGCGGCAAAAGACGTCGGCGTGTATTTAGCTGAGCAAGCAAAATCCAAAAAAATAACTGATATTGTTTTTGATCGACGATGTTATAAATATCATGGACGAGTAGCTGCTTTGGCTGAAGGTGCCAGATCAGCTGGATTAAATTTTTAAGGAGAAAAAAGTGATCAATAAAACCAGAAAAGAACGAAAAAACAAGGAGCAAAACTCTTCCGAATATGAAGAGCGAGTTGTTGAAATTTCTCGAGTCTCTCGAGTTGTTAAAGGTGGTCGGCGAATTCGTTTTCGCGTTCTAGTGGTTATCGGTGATCGCAACGGAAAGATTGGTTATGGCATTGCCAAAGGCAACGAAATTGCAGTCGCCGTTAAAAAAGCAAAAAACTCAGCGAAAAAGAAAATGATTCAGGTTCCGGTTATTGATGACACAATTCCATATGAGGTAACGCAGGATTTTGGCAGTTCGAAAATTTTTCTTAAACCGGCTTCGCAAGGTACGTCAATTGTCGCCGGCGGTGTGGTTCGGGTAATTGCTGAACTGGCTGGAATTAAAAATCTTCTTTCAAAAACTATCGGTAGTGCTAATAAAGTTAACAATGTAAAGACTGTGTTTTTAGCATTGGCAAATTTTGATCCTGAAAAAGTAGAAATTGTTAAAAACAGATTTGAAAAACAAAGTGCTCTACTTTCTGCCAAAACTTCGCTGGAAAAACCTGTCGGTGAGACAGAAAAAGTCAATATTAACAAAAGCAAAATTGATAAATTGCCCGTCGAAACCGGATAAACTGTTCAAAGCTAATTGTTTAAATATTTATTATGAAACAACATCAATTAAAAAAAAATCAAGTAAATAAAAGCAAAAAACGTGTTGGTCGAGGAATTTCTGCCGGCGGTGGCAAAACTGCCGGCCGAGGTACCAAAGGACAACGATCGCGTGCGGGTTTTAATTTACCGAAAAAATTTGAAGGCGGCCAAACACCGCTGGCAATGCGGTTGCACAAATTAAAAGGTTTCAAAAGCCCAAAGAATGACCTAGTGGAAATTTCGCTTGATTGCATTTCAAAACATTTTAAAAATGGCGAAATGGTTACTTTAGAAGCATTACAGGAAAAACGAATTGTCAATAAAGAAAAACAAGCCAAAATTTTAAACTCCGGCGAACTAAAAATTTCAATTAAAATCGGCAACAATGTCAGAGCATCCAAATCAGTTTTGGAACTTATAAGTAAAACAAATAACGCCGTCGAAAATAAAAAAGATACTAGCCCCTCTTCAAAATTAAAATAATATTAATTGCTAATTGTAAATATTTTCCAAAAGCTGACCAAAATATTATTTTTGCGTCAGTTTTTTTTGATTGTCAAATAATTCAACATTGTTGTATTTTTAATTACCTAAAAATTATTGTACATCAGATAAATTTATGCTAAAATTAATGCAGATTAAAAAGCTATTCTTTCGCATAATTTATGAATACATTGTCAAAAATTTGGGAATATAAAGATTTACGTAATAAAGTTTTGGTGGTTGCCGGACTTTTAGTATTGACTCGTATTGTTGCCCACATCCCTTTGCCGGGCGTAAATCTTTCTGAACTCCAAGCATTTTTTAGCCAAAATCAAATTTTCGGGCTTTTAAATATGTTTTCCGGCGGAACCATGAGCTCGTTTTCCATTGCCTTAATGGGTGTTGGACCGTATATTACATCATCAATTGTTTTTCAACTTTTGACAATGATTGTCCCAAAATTAGAAGAGATGCAAAAAGAGGGCGAAGCCGGACGAAATAAAATTAATCAATGGACGAGAATTCTAACCGTACCATTGGCGATTATTCAAGGTTATAGCATGCTCTATCTGCTGCATTCACAAGGAATTATCCCGTCTTGGACTTTGTATCAATTAATAATTATGTTAATTTCAATCACCGCCGGCACAATGGTTTTAATGTGGATCGGTGAAATTATTACCGAGAAGGGAATCGGCAATGGTTTATCATTAATAATTTCGGTTGGTATTTTGGCTCAATTGCCAACATCAATTCGAAATACTGCATCGTTAATTTCTGTTGCCGACACAACTAAAATCCTTGAATTGATACTGTTGGTTCTAATCATTGTGCTAACTGTTGGTGTTATTGTTTTAATTACCGAGGGCCAGCGGAATATTCCCGTTTCCTACGCTCGTAAATCTCGTGGTTTTCATTCATATTCAAGTTTAAATACTTTTTTGCCGATTCGTGTTAACACTGCCGGCGTCATTCCGATAATTTTCGCAATGAGTTTGATGATTATTCCCGGAGTTGTCGGTAAATTTTTAGAAAGCGCCGCCTCTGCGTGGATTGCTCGCGCTGCCACTACAACTGTTAATTTGTTCAATAACAATTTGTTTTACGGTAGTTTATATTTCCTATTGGTGGTTGCTTTTACCTATTTTTATACTGCCGTTGTTTTTAAACCCGATCAAATTGCCGAAAATCTTCAAAAACAGGGTGGGTTTATCCCCGGTATTCGGCCCGGCAATGAAACGGTTAGATTTTTAAGCAATATTATTGTTCGGATAACATTAACTTCATCAATCTTTTTGGGATTGGTCGCGGTTTTACCGTACATTATGCAAGCAGTTACCAATATCAATACTTTGGTAATCGGCGGTACTGGAATTCTAATTGTCGTTTCGGTAACGATTGAGACTATGAATCAATTGCAAGCTCAGCTAACAATGCACACTTACGAAAATTATTAAATTAATAAGATAATTAAGGTGATTTTCAAATGGAAAAACCACAAGTGATTATTCTACTCGGTGGGCCTGCATCGGGAAAGGGGACACAGGCCAAAATTTTAGCCGAAGATATTGGCTATAAATATTTTGGTACCGGCGATTTGTTGCGCGGCGAAGCTGAGCGTGGAACAGAGCTAGGCAAGAAGTTTGCCAAATTGATGGATGCCGGGGAGCTGGTTCCGGATGAATTTACTGATCCGTTAGTTCTGACAAAATTGAACGAATTAAAAAATTTGGGTGTTGTTCTTGACGGTTATCCTCGAAATTTGGAGCAGGCGGCAACTTTGCAAAGTGTATTTCCGGACGAAAACTTTTTAGTTTTAAATATTATCGTTTCGGAAAAATCACTTTTAAAACGAATGTCTTCACGCCGGATTTGTGACAAATGTGGGAAAATTATTACTGTCAAAAATGATGAAAAAATTTGTGACTTCTGTGGCGGAAATTTTATACAACGTGTAGACGACAGTCCAAAAATTCTCGAAAAAAGAATTAAAACATATAATACGCGAACGGCTCCGATCATTGCTTATTACCGCGAACAAGATAAAGTAAAAGACATCGACGGCGAACCGCCTATTAAAGAAGTAACCAAAGAGATTCAAAAAGCAGTCAAGGGCAAGCTAACAGATTAATGTTTTTTAGCCAAAAATTTATTTTCGTTGCCAAAATCCAATTCATATATTATTAAGTTTTAAAGCTAAATGGATATTTTAACCAAAGAACAACTAATTGATTTCCGAATTTCCGGTAAAATTCTGGCAATAGCTCTTTCTGAAGTTCAAAACTACATCAAGCCGGGAATCACAACTATGTCTCTTGACGAAATTGCCGAAAGAAGTTTGCGTCGTCAAGGAGCGATTCCTTCTTTTAAAAACTATAAAACAGGTGATGCCCCGCGCTATCCGGCTGCTCTTTGTGTTTCGATTAATGACGAGCTGGTTCACGGAATTCCTTCGGGGGGGAAATTTTTAAAAAATGGTGATATTGTCTCTTTGGATTTAGGTGCTAATTATCAGGGAACTTTTACTGATATGGCAGCCACTTTCCCCGTTGGTAAAATTTCCGCCAGAGATAGGAGGTTAATTGATATTACTCGAAATGTTTTGCATGAAGCAATAAAATTTTTGAAACCGGGGATGAAAACTGGAGACTTAGGAAATTTTATTGAAAGTTACGTTTCTAAAAACGGTTTAGCAGTCATCCGCGATTTCGTTGGCCATGGTATAGGTTTAGCACCACATACTGATCCGCAAGTCCCAAATTTTGGCCAACAAAAGACTGGCGTTGCTCTTTGCGAAGGGATGGCAATTGCTATTGAACCGATGGTGGTAAAAGGTAATATTGATGTTAAAATTGATCGCGATGGCTGGACTGTTCGTATGGCTCACGGCCAACGCTCGGCCCATTTCGAACATACGGTTTTAATTGGTAAATCCGGAGCAAAGATTATAACAAAAATATAAAATTAATATATTTTTCATCAAAAAATATTTAATATTTATGCCAGAATCACAAACAGAAGTAATCGGTCAGATCGGCCCAGAACCAAATAAAACATTGGCCTTTTTGGAATCGGAACACAAAAAACTAACTCAACAATATTCTAATAATAGGTTTTTGGCCAACGAAGTTGCCAAATTGTTGATGGAAGATGGTCTTGCTCCACATATTGAAATGGTCTATGAAGTGCGTGATGATCAAGTTGTATTATTTTTACCACAAATTTATGAAGGCAAAATGTCGCCTTGGCATGCACACTTCGTATGCTGTACCGAAAACCAAGCATTTGATCCGATTTTGGGTTATCCAATCAATAAAGAAAACTATACAAAAGAACTATTTGGCCAAGAGATTGAGATGAAGGTCAGTGTTCCGGCTGAAGATATGGACAAATATTCAGGGAATTTCGATCCTTCTGTTAAGCGATAATATCAAAAACAATTTATTAAAATATTTTGGACTAAAAAACGCCGCTGATTTGTGGCGCTAGGGTTAATTTTGTCAATAGAATCCCTAACACTTTGACGAGTTTATCGAATCAATGACGGCATTTAGATAATGTCTAAGGCTCGCCGAATCATTGTAGCTTAGTTTCCCAAGGCTAATTATTTCGAAAAAGAACATCATCTTTGTCATAAAAATTAATTAAACATCTCTGCGACTGAAACAATTGTTGATCAAAATATAACTCCGAGCGGCATGCCCCATCCGGTATTAGCTTCTTCCCGTCTTCGAAACAAGTGATAACTAAAAGTCCTTTCTGAGATGGATTTTCGAAATATAATTGGAACAGTCCTTTTCGAAGCTCAAACCCATATTTGTCAATCCGAATTGTTGAGTTAAAAAAATGGAAAAGCCCATCTTTTTCAACAATGTATCCATGACTTTCCATTACCGAAACAAGTGATTCTTGCAAATTATCTTCCGGAATATCGCAGCCAATTACCAATGAAATAAAAAATACAACGTAAATCACAACAAGAAGCTTTTTCATGGCTTCTCCCTTTATGTGATCTTTTCTCATATAATATATATCATAAAAAAAATAAAAAAACCAAATGGTATATACTTACCGGTGTACTTATTTTGAATAATGTGATATAAAATAGATAGTAAAAAATCATTCCCATCAAGGAGGGGAAGCATGAAAAAGACACTGTTGGGTTGTTTTTCCCACCCAACTATTGAACAAATCAGAAGATTCCAAATTAATAATTTACTGGTAAAATTCTTAAACTTTCGGATCTTTTTACACATGTGTTTCTGTTCCAAATGTATTCAAATTGCCGATGACATTTATTACTATCAATCGTCTTGCGATGACTGATATTCTGACAATTTTTACCCGCCACTTTTGGCGGGTTTTAAATTAAAAAGCACCAGTTGTGGTGCCCATAAAGTCTCTCAGTTCTCTCGCTTGCTAACTATTCTAACAGAACGAACCTCAAGCATTCGACTTAAAAGTCTGACCATACTGCCATTTGCGCCGATCCAAAATGGCTCATCTATTTTTGGAACTTCCAGGTGTGCCGAACCGTCCATTCCAATTTCTAATTTATTGCTGCCTAGCAAATTTTGAATAAAGTCAGTGAACCCAAGTTTTGATCTATGAACATACCAGCATTTATTTGTGCGCAAATTTGCGACCAGCATATATTCTTTTCGTTGATCTTGGTTCATGCTATCAACATCACTTAATTTATTTGATATTTCCTGCTGACTGCATTTCCAAAACGAAGGCATGCCACATTCAGGATCGAAATATTTTTCAATGTCACCCCTAGTGCGAATTTTATTCAAGACAAGTGCCTCCTTTCTCGATCATTGTCGCTTCTTTTCTTATAGCACAGTTTTAGATGTTAATCAATGAATTTTGGGCTTATAAACAAAATTTTGATCTGCATATTGGTGTTTTACTTA
The DNA here is from genome assembly GCA_964515615.1 of uncultured Candidatus Saccharibacteria bacterium. Lineage (GTDB taxonomy): Bacteria > Patescibacteriota > UBA1384 > XYA2-FULL-43-10 > CAINNR01 > CAZEVI01. The sequence continues at coordinate 36,522 of CAZEVI010000002.1, forward strand.
TTGTAAATGACAAATTAAACACTCTAATTTTTGAACATCTTTTTATCAATCATCTCGTAGGTTTTCGCAAAACTAGGTTTGGCATTTAACTGGTCTTTTTTTTATTTATTCAATATAATATGATAGGTGAAATAATTGATTTTAACCATTTATTAAAAAAATGATCAAAAAAATTAAAAAGAGCAATGATCAATGGCAAAAATCCTTTCAAAAGATATTTTTGAAATTACTTGTGATGCCGGCACTAAACTGCCTTTTGATAATTTGTATCATAATCTGAAAGAAAGGGGGATTTATCGCTGTATCGCTTGCAAATTATCGCTATTTTCCTCTGCCGATAAATTTGATTCTGGCACCGGTTGGCCAAGCTTTTCAAAAGCGATTATTGACGATCATATTAATATTAAAACTGACACAAGTCACGGTATGATCAGAACCGAAACAATTTGCGGCCGTTGTCAATCCCATTTGGGACATGTTTTCAACGACTGACCGACTCCAACCGGAAAAAGATTTTGCATGAATTCGGCTGCCCTAATTTTACAACCAAAAGGCAATTTAGATGATTTTTGTGATTAGTGATATTTCTATTTGGATAAATTTTATCATTAACATATCATTTTCATTACAATATTTTTCGTCTCTAAATGCTAATTAGTGGTATTTTGCTATGATATAGTTGTAAATATTTAACAGGGAGAAAAATGTCAAAAAGTAAAGGAATGCTTGGTGGGGGAGTTTATGGATTGGCCTTCGTTGGGGCTTTGGTCTATTTTATCCAACACGCGACTACATTGTGGATGGGAGTTTTAGGAATTCTAAAAGCCATTGTCTGGCCGGCAATGATAATTTACAAAGTTCTTGGTCTTTTAGGGCTTTTAAAATATTATTTTTTAGTACTAAATTTCTCAACTGTATAAGTTTTTATTTTACAGTTATTTTTCCAATCGTAAAAATTAAGTCCGGCCTTATTGCAAAGTGCCGAGAGAAAATCCGTCGGATTGGCAAGATCCTGCCAAACTTGAGGTAGAAAAGTTGCGCTACGACTGTTTTTTTCGATAATCACTCCGGGCTTATTTTTTGATATAAATGACAGTAAATCCGATTCATCTTGATAATTTTGAATTTGTATTTTTCCTATAACTGATATTTCAATATCAACTTTTTCAAATTCTTCTGCTGTTAGCGGTAAAAACCGCGGATCGGAAAAAGCCGCCGAAAGAGCATTTTCAATTACATCTTGATAAAGCGGTTGGCAGGGTTTTAAGTGGCCAACACAACCACGAAGTTTGCTATTAATCTCCAAAGTCACAAAAACGGCACCATGGTTTTTTAGTTCTAATGGAATTTTATTTGCATCGATTACAAATTTTTTGCCGGAAAACTTGGTTTTAATGGTTTCCCTCGCCAAACCGAGCAAAAAAAACCGATTATCTCGTTTCATAAAATATAATTAGTTACGCGGCTTTGGTGTTTTAAGCATTCCAAAGTCTTTCTTTAACATTTTCAGCAATGACACCAATTTGTTTTGGCGTCTTGACTTTGGTGGAATGGCCAATATAATTGGAAGCTTGAAGAACAAGCTCATTGCATGATTTTAGAACTCCCATTTGATAAGGAGTAAGCCCGTCTGTTTGTGCTTTAAATTTTCTACAAATTTCTCTCCAATGCATAGGAATATCGGAGTTGTCTCGACGTGAATATTCAAAAAGTAAACCTTCATTCCCAATAAAATGCTGAATAGTAGCATTAAGTTGCTTTAGATCTTGGTCAGTTTGTTGTTCTTCAACTAGCTGTTCAAGTGTTTGGCCATTTTGAAGTTTTTGGAAAATCTCCTGACCGCGATGAAAAGTATCAGATAAAAATCTGTCGTGGAAGCCAATTTCATCCTCAACTTGAGAGTGTAATGAAGTTAAACCGAGAATAAATTGTTGAAAATCCGGATTGTTCAGAATTTCCGACTCTTGTGGCGTCAACAAAAAAGTATTGTTTGGCTCGGCCTCAAATTTATGTAAAACCATTTTTCCTCCTAAATTTTAATAATATTTATATTAATTTAGCTACCAAATAACCGACGCCAAATGGAGCTTCGTACGAAAGGATTTTCGATTTGAGCTTGCTATTTTCGCCGAACAGAAGTCCGAAAGTAAAAGCAAATGATCGCATACCGCAATCAGCAGCAAAAGGGTATTTTTTGTCTAGCCTAAGAATTTCTTCGACATTTTTCCTCATTAGTAAGTCAGAAAACTCTTTGTCAAATTTCGGTCCATCGGGATGAAAACCATATGGGCCGTCGGGGGTTAAAACGTGTGATAAATCGCCAGAAGCAATAATAGCGAATGATTTCTTTTGGTCAAGTTTTTTGGCAAATTTCTCACCTTTCAAAAAATACGAATTAACTGAATCTTCTCCACAAAGAAATTGATGAATTTTGCCAGAAAAATTTTTAGCAATAAAAAATAGCGGCACGTTAAAACCCCAGTCGCGGTGTGGCGAGCTAATGATAATCTCATCAATATTTAGTTTTGCGAAATCTTCGCCGAGTTGATTTAGAGAACGTATGGTATTTTCGATTTGTTGATGATCACTGACAGTTCCGATATCTGGCAACAAAATCGGAGCATGTGGCGAGATTACGGCAAATTTAATCATCTTAACTTTCAAATATTTTTAAATTGCATTCCGGACAATGTCCAGCTTTTGACTGTTTTACTACATTATATCCTAATCGAGAAATAACTAAAGTTTTGCATTTAGGGCAATAAGTGTTGTCAAATTTGGGGTTGAAAAGATTGCCGAGATAAACGTATTTTAAGCCCCGATCAATTGCGATTTGACGGATTTTTTCTAGTGTTGCCATCCGTGTTTCCGGCAAATGCTTTAATTTCCATGAAATTTCAGGTGAAAATGCGCTAATATGCCAAGGAGTTTCCGGCCCAAGTGTAGTGAATATAAAATCCGCCAGCTTGGCAAGCATTTCTTCATTATCAGAACGAGTCGGGATGACCAATGTTGTAACTTCCAAATGAATGCCACGTTTAGAAAATTTTGTACAATTTTTTAAAACCGGAGCAATTTTAGCGCCGCAATTTTGCTGATAGAAAACATTATCAAAAGATTTTAGATCAATATTAATAGCATCAAGATAGGGAACAATTTTAGTAATTACATCGTTTGACATATAGCCGTTGGAGACCCAAACATTTTTTAAACCGGCTTTTTTGGCCAATCTCATTGTATCGAGTGCAAATTCAACCCAAATTGTTGGCTCGTTGTAAGTGTAAGCAATAGACAAACAGTTTTCGTTTTTTGCCCGACTTACAATCTCCGCCGGTAAAAGCGACAATCCAAAATCAACTGATTTTTGATCTGCTCCAGAAATCTGGGAGATATTGTAGTTTTGACAATTTTGGCAATGGAAATTACAACCCAAAGTTCCAACAGAAAACGCTACGCTTCCGGGGAGAAAATGATAAAAAGGTTTTTTTTCGATTGGGTCCACATTGGCGGCAACAACTTTTCCATATGTAAGCAATTGCAATTGACCATCAATGTTTTGTCTGACTCCGCAGATTCCAATTTTGCCGACGATAATTTTGCAAAAATGATTGCACGCCTGGCACTGAACTTTTTTATTATCCAATTTTTTATAAAAAGCCGTTTTTTTCACTTGTCGTCTCCTTGCAATCATAATATAACTAAAATCGAATTCAATCAATCAATGTTAGAAAAGTGGAATCGACATTATCGAAAAGCTAATAATGTAGTACTGTAAAAGATATTTTTGGCAAAAAGTGTTGACTATTTATTTTTTTTATGCTAGAATTAAAGTCAATGGTAGAACATGAAGTTATAAACGTTGAAGGCACGGTTGAAGAGTCTTTGCCAAATTCAACCTTTATTGTTAAATTAACGTCGGGACAGACAATTATTGCTTATCTCTCGGGTAGAATGAAGAAGAATTCGATTAAAGTTACCACCGGAGATAAAGTTCAAGTTGAACTCACCCCATACGATTTAACCAAAGGCAGAATTACAGTCAGAGAAAATCCTTCCCGTCGGCAATAGTAAAAAGGATATTTTCTGTTTTTTTGTTTGCTTTGTTTTTATTGGCATTAAATTTGTTTTATGAAAGTTAGACCGTCAGTCAAAAAAATTTGCAGTCGATGCAAAATTGTCATTCGAAAAAAGAAAAACAGTTCGACATCTGCCACTCTGCATCGAACAATTTTTTGTATCTGCTCCAACCCTAAACATAAACAACGACAAGGATAATTATGGTTAGAATTTCTGGGATTGACATTCCAAATGACAAACGAATTGAAATCGCTCTAACCTATGTTTTTGGTATTGGCTTAACTTCCAGCAAAAAAATTCTCTCGGCGACAAAAATTGATCCAAACATTCGCGCCAATAAACTTTCTGCCGATGATCTGGAAAAAATCCGCCAAATTATCAACAAAGATTATCAAATTGAGGGCGACTTAAAAACCGTTGTCTCACAAAATATCAAACGGCTGAAAGAGATCGGAACTTATCGAGGCACGCGACATTCGCGCGGTTTACCGGTTCGTGGTCAACAAACCCAAACCAATGCCCGCACAAAACGCGGCAAAAAAGTAACTGTCGGTTCTGGTCGTAAAAAAGCTGCTGAAAAAACATAATATTGATATTAATTTTTAACGATTTTATATAAATGGTGAGCAAAACAAACAAAACAAGCAAAAAGAAAAAAAAATTACAACCGGTAGTCAGCGGTAATGTTTATATTCAATCATCTTTCAATAACACCATTGTAACCGTTACCGACGAAAAGGGTGGAGTTATTGCATGGGCATCAGCCGGTTCAATTGGTTTTAAAGGATCGAAAAAATCGACCCCTTACGCCGCTTCTTTGGCAGCATCGGCCGCAATTGAAAAAGCCAAACTTCGAGGTTTGCGAAAATCAAGCATTTATATTTCCGGTGTCGGTTCCGGTCGCGATTCAGCAATTCGGGCATTTCATTCGGCGAATATTGATGTTGACAAAATTGTCGATGTAACCCCAATGGCCCACAACGGCTGCCGGCGTAAAAAAACCCGTCGTGTCTAATTCCAGAAATTTTGTTAACGAAAAACCCTGTTAAAATAAGTACATAATTACAGTTTTTCATCACTAACCACTAAAAATAAATATTGAGAACAATATGAATCATGGATGTCGAAAATGTAGAAGAGAGGGAGTCAAACTTTTCCTAAAAGGTGATAAGTGTTTTTCGCCGAAGTGTCCGGTATCAACTCGTCCTTTCCCACCCGGCCAACATGGCCCAAATTTTTTTAGTAAACTTTCAGAATTCGGCAAACAACTTCGGGAAAAACAGAAAGTCAAAAAAGTTTATGGCATCAATGAAACTCAACTGAAAAATTATTATGACAAAGCTTCGAAAAAAATCGGTGATACTAGCGAAAACCTAGTTCAATTGCTTGAAAGCCGTCTTGATTCGATTATCTATCGTTTAGCAATTGCCCCTTCGCGATCGACTGTTCGTCAAATGGTCAGCCACCGTTATTTTCGAGTCGGCAAACGAATCGTCAATATCGCTTCGCACGTTATTACACCAAAAGACGAAATTAGCCTCAATGATAAAAAAAAGGTTTCCTTAAACAACAAAACCAACCTGCCGTCATGGATTTCTGTCGACGCCAAAACTTCAATTATTAAACTGAAAAATCTTCCCAATAAAGATGAAATCGACTTGCCATTTGATATTAATTTAGTTATAGAATATTATTCACGATAAATATACGCCGGTATTTTTACTCTGTAAATTCCGGCCGAAATAAAGGAGAGAATATGATTCCTGAAAATGAGATTCCAAAAATTTTAGAAAAGCCGGTTAATGAAAATCAATCAATTTTCGTTATCGAGCCTCTTTTGCCTGGTTACGGAGTTACTATGGGAAATGCTTTGCGGCGAGTTCTTTTGTCTTCACTTCCAGGTACAGCAATTAGCTCAATCAAAATTGACGGTGCTGCCCATGAATTTTCAGCAATTCCTCATGTCAAGGAAGATATGATTGAAATTATTATGAATTTGCGAAAGATTAATTTCAAATCATATTCCGATGAACCAATTACTGCCAACTTGACTGCCAAAGGACCAAAAGTTATAACTGCTGCTGATTTTAAGCTGCCATCCGACGTTGAAGTATTAAACCCAGATCAATATGTTGCCACTTTGGATAAAAGTGCCAATTTTGATTTGGAAGTTGTTCTCGAACAAGGTCGCGGTTTTCGGCCAACCGAAGATCGGAAAATTGACAAAAGCGATATTGGCCGAATTTCAATCGACAGTGTTTTTTCTCCAGTTAAACTAATCAATTTCAAAGTTGAGAATACTCGAGTTGGTCAAATGACCAACTTCGATAAAATTGAACTCGACATTACAACCAATGGTTCAATTTCCCCGCGTGATGCTTTAACAGTTGCCAGTAAAATTTTAGTTCATCATTTCAATTATATTGCCGAAGGCAAACCTTACACCGGCGAAGAAAAAGCAGTAATTGATGAAGCGCTAAATGAATCCGAAGTAAACGTTGTTGGGTCTTCAATCGACGACATTGATCCAAAAACCAAAGTTAATGGTTTGAATTTGTCAATTCGAACAATCAATGCTCTGGTTAACTCCGGAATTAAGACCGTTGCCGGCCTAAAAAGATTGTCTGATTTAAAATTGTCAGAAGTCAAAGGTTTGGGCAAAAAAGGATTTGATGAAATTCGCGAACTTTTAGGAAGATAAATTATGTCCAGAAAATTGGGAAGAAAAATTGGTCACCGAAAATCACTAATGCGCAATTTAACTGCGTCGCTAGTTTTGTATGAAAAAGTAGAAACTACCGAAGCCAAGGCAAAAGAATTAAAATCGGCAGCCGAAATAATCATTGGCATCGGGAAAAAACAAGATTTGTCATCCTATCGAAAACTTCTTGCCTATTTCTACGACAAAAACGCTGCTAAAAAAACCTTTAATGAACTTTCAAAAAGATATATCGATCGCCAATCGGGATTTGTAAAGAGTTATCACATCGGCTATCGATTAGGGGATAATTCGAAAATGATTCGTTTGGAATTAGTGGATCGAAAAGTCTTTGTTGCCCAAAAAGAAGATAAAGTTATAAAACCGGTTAAAGAAAAAATGGAAAAACTAAAAGTTGACAAAAAAGTATTGAAAGCTGAAAAGAAATTGGAAAAACTTTCAGCGACTATTCAAAAGGGCGGAGTTATTACATCTGTCCGTTCAAAATCAACTAGAAAAACCGGAGAGAAATAATGAATTCCAACACAAAAAAATATTATCTAATAGATGCCAGCAAAAAACCTCTTGGACGAATTGCCACTCAAGCGGCAGTTTTGTTAACCGGAAAGAACGATCCTAACTATGCGCCGAATGTCATTGCCAATCAGATTGTTGTCGTTATCAACAGTGATAAACTTTATTTAACCGGTAATAAAGAACTTTCCAAAAGATATTATCGGCACTCCGGATATCCGGGTGGAATTAAAGAAACTCAGTTTGCCGATCTGAAAAAAACCGATTCAACAGAAATAATTAAAAAAGCCGTTCGCGGAATGATCCCCGCCAATCGTTTGCAAAGTGAGGTTTTGAAACATCTATCAATCTTTAAAGGTGGAAAACACTCATTTGATAAAGTTAAATTTGAAGAGGAAAATAATGGCTAATAAATCCCAATATTATTATGGCACCGGTCGACGGAAAACTGCCTCTGCCCGAGTTCGAATTTTTGCCGGAAACGGTAAATCAACTATTAACGACAAAGATGTAATTTTGCCGGAAACGGTTACCGAGCCATTAAAAATGGTTGGTAAACTCGAGTCAATGGATATCTCAGTCAAAGTCAAAGGCGGTGGCAAAAACGGTCAATTTGAAGCAATCCGCCACGGGATTTCCAGAGCGTTAGTCGAGATGAACTCAGATTTTCGTCCAACTCTGAAAAAAGCTGGATTTCTTACTCGAGATTCACGAGAAGTTGAGCGAAAAAAACCGGGACTGAAAAAAGCTCGTCGGGCGCCACAATGGAGCAAGCGTTAGTGTTGGTATGATAATATATGAAATAGTATGATAATGTCATAATTCGTCTCAATTTATGTCAAAACGCATTGACAAAATTAATGAACTGATAAAACAAGAGCTTTCCAAAGCTTTTGTTTTTGATTTTCCCGGTGAGATTATTACTGTAAATTTTATTCATACCAATAGTGATCTATCTCTCTCTAAAATTTATCTTTCGGTTACATCTGAACATCAATCAGTCTATAATAACTTACAAAAAAAATCCGGTGAGTATCGAAAATTTCTAGCGTCAGAACTAACTCTACGCAAAATGCCAAAAATTAAAATAATTAAAGACGAAATGAAATCGCAAATTGAACATATTGAAAATATTATTGAAAAGTTTTGAACGATAAGTTTTTAGCTTATTTTTTAAGGACAATTTCAATTTATCTAAGAAACTAATTTTTGAAAAACATTTAAAAAACCACCAACTATGGTGGTTTATGTGTAAATATTCGAAATCAAATTTCTTTCTCAACAATCTCCAATAATTCTTCTGAGCTGTAACGTTTTCTTTCGATAGCTTCCCATAAGCAATTGCAAGAATGGCCAAGATCCCAAGGAACAATTGATCTAACATAGCGCAAGTAATCGCATTGTTCACCATTTTGCGGATCAACTTTTGACAGATGAATTATCTGGCAATTAACTGGATTTAGCAGATAACCCCACTTTTCTTGATTGTCCTTCCAATCATGAAATGTTCCCAAGTCATTAAACATTCGAATAATTGATTCGACAATTTCCCCATGGCAAACGACAATTACATTTTTGTCATTTGATCGAATTATTGGATCATACATCTCGCGAATTCGAAGCATCGCATCATAAATTGATTCGCCATCTGGGGGCGCCCAAACCAATCAACTGGCAGCTTTTGCTTTATTCATTTCATCAGTTCTTGACAAATATTCCGTCAATAAAGGAACACAATTCCAAGTTCCCCAATCACGTTCGCGAACTTGAAAAAATATTCGCCAAAAATTTTCTAAGGCATAAGGCAAGGACAGCGCTACCGCATGAATTGCCTGCAGATAAAGAGAACAATATCCGAAATCGAATTCAATTCCCAATGATGATAATGTAAGACTAACAGATTGCGCTTACGAAATGCCGAGTTCAGTTAACTCCATCTTCCAGTTTGGGATCCCGTAATATTTTTTTGGAACGTCATTACCATTGCGATATTGATGCAAAATCCAATTCATCAAACTTTCGCCATGTCGAACCAATACCAAATTTCTCAGTTCACTCACTTTTATCACCCCTTTTAATATCTCATTCTTTTAGAATATACTGCAAATTTACACAACAGTCAACGATCTTCAACCCTTTTTTGCCACTATTTGCGAATTGTTTTTGGAGATCAAAAATGATAAGCTTAATTTATAAACTTTCACGGTACAAATAGAGGTTTTTGCCGCAAATCAATATTCCTGTTCATTTGAAAAAATAATAATTGATTATGAAAAACACTTTTTTGACATCAAGCTTGCAAAGTTATAAATTAAAGGTGATCACTAATATTAAAAAACATTTAAATAATTATAAATTTTAATATCTCTAATATTTTAATCCTCTTAGGTTTTTTGACTGCGCAATATTTGCTTGTTTACTTTAAAATTATCCTTTTTAATAGAAAAAATATTAAAGAGACAATTATTGCA
>CAZEVI010000003.1:0-21448 GCA_964515615.1 uncultured Candidatus Saccharibacteria bacterium
TTTCTATTGTATACAATTAGGACATTACTAAAAAATGTCTACATTTTCGCAAAAAACCCTTGACAAATTTAAAATTGTTTGCTATTATGGGTTAGTTATCAAAAATGATGTCAGAAGGATAATAACCGCGAGCTTGTTGAGTACGGAACTTTCGCATTCAACAAGCTCGCGCACGGGTAACAATCCGCGTTATTGCGGATTGTTACCCATCTGTATGCGCAGCAGATCACCCTGCCATGTGGGCAACATGGCTTGGCCCCTGCTGGGGGGCGACGGTTTAGACCACTTCTGGACCAGCATCCCCTCTATGGGGGATTCCAGAAGCCCCGCGTTCTGCGGGGTGGTCGTCGCGAGGGAGAGAAGCCCGCCCGCGCGTAGGCGCTCGGCCCCCCGCGAAGCGGGGGTAAAGGGGGATCGGCAGATGTGGGCTCTCTCCCCCGCCTGGCGCCAGATTTTCCCCCCGATACTGGGGGGCTTGCCACACCCGCGCCTCATCGTCGAGAGCGCGGGTTTTTTATTCCAAATTTTCAGACCAACTGATAGAGGCTTATGATCCTTATCCGTGTCTAATCTGTGTGTAAGATCCGTGTGGTTATATTCATAATCCCTACTTGCTGTTTTTGGTGCTTCAATATGATATTATATAGAGTATGAATCAAACCATATTAATTATATTTGGCGCTTTTTTGGCAGCTCTAACTGGCGCGTTTTTAGCCGGCTCTCTGGTGCGGAGAAAAAAACTGCCGGCTGATGATTCAATTCTGGAGAACAAAATTTCCAAAGTTGCGTCAGAGGCACTCGATAAAAATAGCGAGCGTTTTTTGCAAATGGCAAGAGAGGTTTTGTCATCACAAAAAAACGAGATTAAAATCGATCTCGAAGGGAAAAAATCGGTAATCTCCGAATTGGTAAATGAAATTCGCAAGGATTTGAAGAAAAATGAAGAACGGCTAAGCCAAAGCGACAAAGAACGAATTGACTCGTTCTCTTCTCTCAAATCGGAGCTTGAAAACTATAAAAAAATCACCGGCGAGTTAAAACTTTCGACCGACGAGTTAAAATCAATTCTTTCAAACAACCAGACCCGCGGTGCTTTCGGAGAACAAGTCGCCGAAAATCTGTTAAAAATGGCCGGCTTTGTTATTGGTCAAGATTACAACAAAAACAAAGCTCAAGGTGAGGAAAAAACTCGTCCCGATATTACAATTTTTTTACCTGACAAAACTAAAATTAACATTGATGTCAAATTTCCGTACTCATCTTTGGTAAAAACCGTTGAATCGGAAAATGCCACCGAAAAAAAGAAATATTTTGCCGCCTTCCGTCAAGATGTTCGCGATAAAATCAAACAAGTTACCACCAGAGACTATATTAACCCCCAAGAAAAAACCGTCGATTTTGTCATTTTGTTCATTCCAAATGAGATGATTTTTAGCTACATTTATGATAAAATGAACGATGTCTGGGAAGAGGCAATGAAGAAAAAAGTCGTTCTGGCAGGCCCTTTTAGTTTTACGGCAATTCTTCGTATGATCAAACAAGCATATACCAATTTCAGTTATCAAGAAAATTTACAGCATATCATCGGTCTAATTCAAAAATTCGATAATGAATACCAAAAATTCTGCGAGGAGATGAATAAGCTCGGCGATCGAATATCTTCCACTAGCAAGCAGTATGAAGTTCTTTCTACCACCAGAAACAGGCAACTGACATCAGTCGTTGATAAAATTAAAAATCAAGAAATTAACGAATTGGCGAGTTCGCCTGAATTAAATATCGATGATAACAATAAAAAACTTCTTTAAGAAAAACCGAACAGTTTTTCTTCTTCTGGCCTTGTTTTTTTTAATTTTGGCAATTGTGATTCCCTTTGATTTAAAATCACTTGAAAAGATCAATCCGCAAAATCCGCAAATTGTCAAAATCTCGCAAGCAAAGGTCTCACAACACGACAGCCGGACAGAACTTTCGGTGCCGATTTTAATGTACCATCACATTCGCAATTATAATGATCCAAATGATAAACTGGGAACTGATCTTTCAGTTTCGACAGCTAGTTTCAAATTTCAAATTGATTATCTAAAAAATAACGGATTCTCAGCAATTTCTTTTGAAAGTTGGCTAAATTTTCCCAACAAAAAATTACCAAAAAAACCGATAATTCTGACTTTTGATGACGGTTACAGCGACGCTTTTGACAACGTACTGCCAATACTCGAAGCCGACAATCAAATTGGAACCTTTTATATTATTAGCGGTTTTGTTGGCAAAGAAGGTTTTTTAAATACAGATCAAATCAAGAAGATGTCAGAAATGGGAATGGAAATTGGCTCACACTCCGTTGACCACCCAAATTTGGCCACCGCCAGTCCGGAGAAATTATCCCAAGAACTTTCTAACAGCAAAAGTTTGCTCGAACAAATCATCGGAAAAAAAATCATTGGTTTTTGTTATCCTTCGGGCGACTATAACCCTGAAGTTGAAAAAGCGGTTGAAAATGCCGGTTATTTAACATCGACGACAACCAACAGCGGAATCAGCACAACTAAAAACGACAAATTTTCATTGCCCAGACTGCGAATCGGCCCAACAACAACAAACGAAAAATTTATGAAAATTCTGTCAACCTTTAAATAATTTTTTGTGATTAAAAAATATCCGATAACCAAAACCGAGGCGGGGGAGAGACTTGATCTTTTTTTGCAAAAAAAGATAGTTGATTTTAGCCGCAATCAAATCCAAGAAGCAATTAAAAAAGAAAAAATTCTTCTTAATAATCTTCCTAGCAAGTCGGCCACAAAATTAAAAACAGGGGACAGTGTTTCGGTTGATTTTGAATATTTTGAAGAATTATCAAAACCAATGCCGCTAATTGCCGAAAAAATTCCCTTAACTGTTCTTTTTGAAGACAATTTTATTTTAGTAATTGATAAACCGACCGGAATGGTGGTTCATCCAGCTAATGGAAATTTATCCGGTACATTGGTGAACGCACTGTTGGAATATGATCCGAAAATATCCTGTTCTATAAACGATAATTCCAAACTTGCTAAAATGCGACCGGGGATAGTCCATCGGCTTGATAAAGACACATCCGGAGTAATAATTGTTGCTAAAAATTCTAAATCTCTGTCATCGCTTTCCAAGCAGCTATCGAGTAAAAAAATTATTAAAAATTATACCGCGCTTGTTTTTGGCAACACGCCAAAAAGCGGTAAAATTGAATCATATCTCGGACGTGATAAAAAAAATCGGAAAAAAATCGGCATTTTAAATGAAGCCAACGGAAAACTTGCAATTACTAAATATCAAAAAATTAAAAAAATTAATTTTGCCGGCGAAGAATTCTCTCTGCTTTTAATTGAAATCCCCACCGGACGAACTCATCAAATTCGAGTACAAATGAAAGAAATTGGTTATCCTGTAATTGGTGACCAAACATATTTTACCAAAGACAGCAAAAAAATATCTGATCAAATTTCGATCAAAAGACAACTTTTACACGCCTGTAAAATCAAATTTCATCATCCTCAAAATGATAAAATTCTGGAAATCGAATCAAGTTTACCGGCCGATTTTCAAAAGGTTATCAAATTGCTTACTTCATAATTTTTCATACTTTGTATGAAATTTTCATACATATTTGACAGCCAAATTAAGTATATGCTAAGTTAATTTACGCATATATTTTTTATAGACAAAACAATGGAACGGAAAAGGATTACAATTTCAATCCAAGAAGATCTCCTTAAAAAACTCGATCAAAGCATCGACGGCGTTAAAATGCGTAACCGTTCTCACGCTATTGAATTTTTTCTCTCCGAATCTCTCAATGTCGCCAAAATCGAAACCGCAATAATTATGGCTGGTGGCAAAGGCGCACTTCGTTTAATTCCGGCAATTGAAAATTCAATCGAATTGCTAAAAAATTATGGCGTCACAAATATTATTATCGCCATTGGATATTTGGGTGAAAAAGTTAAACAAAACATTGGGAACGGCAAAAAGAATAATTTAAATATCTCCTACATTGAAGGTGGAGAGGGAACTGCCGGTGCATTATCTCTGTTAAAAGATAAGATTAAAAATACGTTTATAGTTGTCAACTTAGATGAAATAATGAATATCAACTTTGAAGAATTAGTTAATTTTCACTTATCACATAAACCTCTTTCGACAATCGCGACTGAAAATACAAAAAACTTAAAAGGATACTACGTTTTCGAGCCGGAGATTTTTGCTCTGATTTCCGAAGGATTTTCAATGCTCGAAGAGGATATTTTTCCAAAATTAATGAAAAACAATGATTTATTATTTTTCCCAATATTTAGATCAGAATTGACTTCTGAATAAAATTGAAATAAAATAGATACTAGAATGAAAAGAATTTGGTATATTTTTGGACTGATTATAATAATTTTGGCCTTGGCAATATTAATCGATATTCCAAAAGGGCCAAATCTTTTTGGTAAGGAAATCAAAACTCATCTCGGACTTGATTTGCAAGGCGGAACTGAATTAATTTACCAAGCCGATCTTTCAAAATCGACTGACAAATCAAAAGACTTAAATAATTTAATTAGTGTTTTTCGTCAAAGGGTAGATCGACTCGGCGTCGCCGAACCAACAATTCAACAGCAGGGGAACGATCAGGTTTTAATTCAGTTACCAGGAATCAAGAACATAAATCAGGCAATCGCCACTATTGGTCAAACCTATGAATTGGTTTTTATGACCCAAGCGACTGACGCTTCAAGTGGCCAACAACTACAAGATTATTATCAAAATGATTATACTTATCCCGGCTACTGGCAGGCGACTGATCTAACCGGAAAAGATTTAATATCTTCTGATATTACTTATCAAAACGGCAACAGCGGTGCTACTTCGAAACCAGTGGTAACGCTGACTTTTAACGACGCCGGCAAATCCAAATTCGCCGCTCTGACAAAAAATAATCTGAACAAACAGATTGCTATTGTTCTTGACAATCGAATTGTTTCCGCACCAACAGTTCAATCAGAAATTGCCGATGGCAAAGCAATTATTAGCGGAATGAAAAATATTACCGAAGCCAAAAATCTCTCAGATCGCCTGAACGAGGGAGTTCTACCAATCCCAGCCAAAGTAATTGCTCAACAAGACATTGGCGCAACTTTGGGTGCTGATTCAATTAAAAAATCTCTGACTGCCGGCATTATCGGCCTAATTTTGGTTGGCTTATTTATGTTGATTCATTACAAACTTCCGGGCATTATTGCAGTTGTCGCCCTAATAATTTACAGTTTAATTGCCTTGGCGCTGTTCAAAATTATTCCGGTAACTATGACTTTGGCCGGAATCGCCGGTTTTATTCTTTCGATTGGAATGGCGGTAGATGCTAATATTTTAATATTCGAGAGAATGAGAGAGGAATTGCGATTAGGCAAAGAGATTGCTGTTGCCACAGAAGAAGGTTTTAAACGCGCTTGGAATAGTATTCGCGACTCAAATTTTTCAACAATTATTACCTGTATTATTCTGTTTGAATTCGGCACTGGACTGATTAAGGGATTTGCTTTAACATTGGCGATTGGCGTTCTGGTTTCAATGTTCACCGCCATTACCACCAGCCGAACTTTTTTAATTTTGATTTCCAAAACAAATTTAAAAAAATACTTAAATGTTTAACTTAGTCAAAAAGCGCAAATATTTCTATATTTTCTCAGCAACTCTAATTGTTTTGAGTTTGCTATCTATTTTTATTTGGAAGCTTAATTTGGGAATTGATTTTCTCGGCGGATCAGTTATTGAACTTTCGAATAATGGAATCGCCAGCCAACTTAATGAAATTGAAGCAGAGAGTGCCAGTATTGGAATAACAGTTGATTCAGCCAGTACGTCCGGAAATGACAAGATAATTTTACGAACCAGAAATTTATCGACTGACGAACATCAAAAGTTAATTGATGAACTGCAAAAAGACAATCCGGGAATTTCCGAATCCAGCTACCAAACAATCGGCCCGACCGTTAGCAAAGACATTACCTCTAAAGCAATTTGGGCGGTTATTGTTGCTTCGATTGCTATTATTATTTTTATCTCTTATGCTTTTAGAAAAGTCCCAAAACCGGCAAATTCTTGGCGCTTCGGTATTGCTGCGGTTGCAGCTTTGATTCACGATTTAATTGTTACCACTGGTTTTGTCTCGGTAGTCGGCCATTTTTATTCATTTATGCAAGTTGACGCCTTATTTATCACCGCGCTTCTAACAGTAATGGGATTTTCGGTCCATGATACTATTGTCGTTTTTGACCGCTTACGGGAAAATATGGTTCGCCATCCAAATTCCGATATCGAATCATTGGCCAACGATAGCATTTTGCAAACAATCTCCCGTTCAATCAATACATCGCTAACGACAATTATGGTGCTTCTGGCCTTGTTTTTAATCGGTGGAACATCAATTAGCCATTTTGTTCTGATATTAATCGCCGGTATTACCTTTGGGACTTACTCGTCAATTTTTATTGCTACTATGCTTTTGATCAGCTGGCAAAAACAAATTGAGCACTCCAAAACCCAAAAGGCAAAAGAACTCGCCATCTAGTTTGAATTAATTCGATCTAAAAAAGTTTATTGTTTGGCTACGGCTGTTTATAATTTTATAATTGATAAGATACCTAACTTCTGATACTTTGGTTTTCGCTTTCTCCGCAGCTCATATTTAATAATTCATAGCCATACTCATTGTTTGCAATAGTGGGGGAGTGGGCAATCTGAAAAATGGATTTTTATTTTTTTGAATGTTTTTATCTTGACTTCCAAAACTATATAATAAAATATTTTAGAGAATAAAAGCACATATATTTTACATAATAAATTCCAATTGAAGATAATTCTATAATCTTTAATCTATAATCTTTAATCTTTAATTCTGCTAGTACGCATAGCGGCCGCGTAGCAATCGATTGATCTTGCAGAGTTTTGAAAGTTAACACTAAATATTGTAAAAAATTATTATTTTCTAGTGTTTGCACACTAAATGTAGTATTTAAATGATGAATTGGTCGTCTAATAATAAAAAGATCAAACTGAGGCATTCTATGGCTTTTTGGCCTCAAAACAAAGACAGAGTAAATCAGTGTCCAACCTTAAATAACAACCATTAAGCGTGAAGTGTCAAATTGCGCAGAAATTGTACTTAAAGACAAAAATAGATGATCTAAGCTATAAAATAAGACAATGTCGCATAATGTATCTTATACGACATTTGGTAATCGAACCACAGATGTCGCCGTATTAACGCTCAAATAACTATAAATGGAATGCTGTTAAAATCTACCCAATTAGCCTCCTTGAAACCTCGAAAAAATATCACCTTTTTCTGCACTTTTATTTTTCATAATATTTCCAATTTGATTTGATAATTTTTTTCGGAAATAAACAAAAATATAAAAGTGCAAATTGTTTGCCCTCCCCTACCGATATTTTAAAAACGCCGCAAAAATGGCGCTTTTACAATTAATTATGCCTAATTTTCACAAATCCCAAACATTAATCGGCAATGTGCTGAAACACCTGCAATTAATTACAGCTTACAATTTAACCGCAACACCTTCTTCCATTGATTTCTCGTCTGCTTGTTGCCCAGCATTTGATACGGCTGACTGTGTTTCTTCTTCAGAAAAATTATCATCGACCGCTCGAATTTTAGTATTTTCTAACTTTTGGTTATCATCCAAAGAGCCTCTTTGATCATCGATCACATCACTCATCGTTTCGGTTTTCGATTGGTCATTTAATTCTTTTTGATCATCAACTATAATTTTTTTTGCTGCCGGAACACTTTCTATTGACTTTGCCTGATCATCATTTTTCTTCTCCGACGACTCCCCTGCCTTAGTTTTAATTTTCAAATTGTAGGCTTGCTCCATAATGCCAATCATCTCTTTGCCATTTTTCCCAAGAGTAATTCCCTGTTCTTCAAACATCTCCGGCGTAATTTTTTGACCAACATACCACTTTATTCCGCCTCTAGCGGTCTGTTCCTTGTAAACTTTATCTCCGATAATATTTTTCCACCTTAAAAACCGCGGTTTTTTATCTTCCTCAACCGTTTGTTCTGTCTCCGAAGCAACTGTTTCATTTGTTTGAATTTGATCTGCAACATTGGTTTTAGCTGGTGCTTCCGGTTTATCAAATGAAGCTCTCGGCTTTTGAAATCCCCTATCTTCGGCTCGAAAATCGGATTGTGACGAACCACTTTTCTTGTTATTAAAATATTCATTTGCCTCAGCTTTTAGTTCATTTTCCAGCTGTTGTGATTTTTCAACAATCATTAGTTCGACATCTTTTCGATCGCTGGCATATTTTTCTCTTGAAAGTTGGACTATCTCATCACGATTTCCGGATATAATATCAACCGGTGGCAAGGTTCGAGCCGAAAACGCCGGTTTGGTAATTCCATCAATCAACAATTTAGTATAAATTTGATATCGATCCAAATTAACCAAATCGTTGGCATCAAATATCGGTTCAAATTCTTTGACCAAAAAGTCGGCATCGGTGCCACCGACCCGAAAAGCGATTATCGTTCCAGCATTTCCAAAAACGGCATCGCGAACAATCTCCGGCATTTGAGTAATATACTGATTAGCAATCGTTAAATTTAAATTATATTTTCTGGCTTCTGACAAAATTACTGCAAATGATTCGGTAGCAAAATTTTGAAACTCATCAACATAGAGATAGCAATCCGGTCTCTGATCGATTGTAACGTCGGCTCGGCTCATCGCCGAAAGCTGAATTTTGGTAATCATCATTGCGCCCAAAAGTGCTGAATTGTCTTCACCAATTTTTCCGCGGGAAAGATTGATCAGCAATATTTTTTGGCCGTCCATAATATCGCGGATGTTTACCCGCGAATGTGGCTGGCCAACAATGTTTCTAATTGTTGCAGTTGACAAAAACTGCCCGACTTTATTCAAAATCGGCGAAACAGCTTCAGTCCGAAATTTGGCATCATATTGAGCAAATTCGTTAATCCAGAACTCTTTAATAACCGGATCAACAACAAAGCTAACAACCTTTTCTCGAAAACGTTTTTCAGTTAACATTCGCGGAATATCAAGCATTGTCGATTCCGGAAAATCCAAAAGTGCCAACACAGTGTTTCTTAAAATATGTTCAAGTCGCGGACCCCATGAATCGCCAAAAATCTTTTTGAAGATACCGACAAAACCTGATGCCACCATGCCTTTGAAATCGTCTTCAACTTTGTCTAGCAGGTTAAAAGCAATCGGAAAAGCCCTATCGGCCGGATCAAAAACGACAACATCCTCTTTACGGTCGTTCGGCACACAAGCCAAAATCTTATCAGCCAACTCTCCATGCGGATCGACAATAATTACCCCCCTGTTTTCGATAACATCGTCAATTGCCATATTTTCTATCAATGTTGATTTGCCGGTTCCCGATTTTCCGATAATGTAACAATGCCGGCGGCGATCTTCAATTTTAATACCAAATTTTCGAAAAACGTTTCGAAAATTGGTTTCGCCCAAAATAGTAATTGATTTGGCATCGACATTTTCCGCCAATGGCAGATTAGATGGCGGTTCGCCTTTTTTACTTCCAGCCCAAACAATGTGCGGAGTTTCTACGGTTTGATGTGGCAAATGAAAAACGGCTGCCAACTCAGAGATATTTAAAACATATCCCTTGTCGATAAAATCACGATCTTTATAATTTTGAATGAATTCGTCATCATTGACAACAATTTCTGTTTGCTTGAAACCGTTTGCGTTGGTAGTGTTAAACTGTTTGAATGCTGCTGCCAATCCCTGAACCTTAGTTCTGGCAATTGCCGGATCACTGGCAATGGCAAGTATTCTGATTTTGGTCTCAAAACCAAGTTTTACAATTTTGAATTCAATACTTTTCAGTGCTTCCTCTACCGGACCAGAAAGTTTGATTTCCGATGCTACCGCCGGTCCTTCGAGTTCGGCATGCGGGTTGAGTAAAAGCTTGAGAAAATTGTGGCCAAACTCTTTGAATGTTTTAACGAAAACTTTTGGAACATCTTTCAAGCTAACAATTTTATCATGACCTTTTTTGACTTTATCAATATATTCAATTCCGGTTTCCTGCCATTCATCGCCAACCGGACGGATGATAAATTGCAACCAAATTATTTCGTCTGACTGAATTTTCGACATCACTGAGGTAATTCCTGAAAGCGGGTCAACTTCAAAATCAGAAAATAATTTTATCGGAAAAACATCCGGTTTAGTCAAAACGAGTTCACAGCTAGCAGAAAACTTGCCTTCGATTTTGGTTTGATTTGTGTAGTCATCAATTTTATTAATTTCAACTGTTGGATATTGGGCATAAATTTGGCCTTCTACAAAATCAACCAAATGTTTTGGCACATGAATATAGAATTGGATAAATTTATCAATTGAAACAATTTCAAAACTCAGTGATGGCTGAAAATCACTTGAATCAGAGTAAATTCCGTGAATGGAAGCAAACATCTGCTCCGCCGCCAACGGAGCTTTCTCATTATTTTTCGGCACTTCAATTAAAAGAGTCTCGTATTCCTGTTTTTCTACCCAACCGATTTTTTTCTTTTGTTCAGAAACTCGCCACCATAAATACAAAAAATATAGTGGGCCAATAATTAGTACGATATATATTAGATACAGCAAAAAAGTCATAAAAATCCCTCTCTAAGAATTTTTCTAATAACTGCTCCCAACGACAGAAGCGAACAGATTTCGAGCGAAAAACGGGAATTTTGAGGAAAAGTAACCAAAACAATTTTAACGAATAATTCGCGCTTTACAACCGAAATATGCCGCTTGTAGCTATTGGATGTAGCTATTAGGCAAGGTATAACTAAATTATACATCCATCTGGACTAAGAAGTCTATATATCAGCGAATATTAGAGCTTTTGATAAATATAGCCGCCACTGACTTTCTTAAACTCTTTTTTGGTTTGCAAATTTATTACAATGGTGTTTCTTTTTACTTTTCTCGATTTACCAACCAAGTCAATCAATTCCGGTGCGGTGATTGGTTTTTTGGTATTAGAAAGAATGTTTTTAATAACCTCGTAAACAGTGCCGTCTTTGTAGCCCCATTCGCGCAAAGCGTACAAACCTCGACCGATCAGAACGAAACGACTGTCGGCGATTAACTCGTTGTGGACAGTTGCCCGAACAACTTTTTTCTTATCGAATTTCAACGAAGCAATAGTTGAAGTAATTTCGGTAAAGTGCATCGGCTGACCATTAGTTTTCAAAACATAGTAAATTTTATCGCGAACATTTCTCGGATTGACTGTTGGCCAACTTGAAAGACCAATCATTTTATTTTTAGCAATGATTAGTTTTTTCGAGATATGAACACAGGCCAGAACAAATTTTTCATCTGCTTTTCCAATTGCCGAAATTTCATTTTTCAAACCCTCAATCGGCTGTGGAATCTGTTCCGATTTAAAATAATCGATTATCTTTCCAATAGAAGAAAGTATTTTTTCATTGGAGATATTTTTAAGTCTCCATCCTCTTTTGAATTTGTCGCTATCGTTAATTTCTTCAATTGGTCCGGCGATTGTGCAAAACAAACGAACATAGTTTTTGGCAAATTTGTGATTGTCGGCCAGTTCCAAAAAATCTTCCGGAATATTTTCATCGACAATAATCCCACCGGCATTTTCTAGAACTTTTTCCGCTTTGGAAATTTTTTCGCCGTATTTTTTCTTGACGGCATCTGACATTTTTCGCAAAGCATTTTTTTCAATCTGGCGAATTCGCTCGCGAGAAAGGTGAAGCTCTTTCCCAATCGACGAAAGAGTTTCTTTTTTACCACCAAAACCAAACCGGTCAGAGATAACAATTTTTTCTTTCTCATTAAATTCCAACATTAGGTCGGAAATTATTTCAACCAAGTTTTTCCCTCGACTTGAATTTTCTTTCGTAATTTTGTTCATTTTAACCACAAGAGAAATCATTTTATATTATTTTATCTATTTTAAATTTGAAAGTCGTCAATTTTCAGCAAATTAATTTTCTTCGGTAATAATATTCTCGATCGCCGCCCAATTGCTTTTGCCATCTTCCGGAATTAACCCAACAACTCTGTCTCCCGTCATTGCTTTATAATAAGTAATCGATGCGGTTAAAACATTGTAAAGTTGACCATCGACATTTATTCTCCAACCATCAGCCGATTCTTCAAGTTCACCGATAATCTTTTTTCTTTCAACCGGATTAATCTGTTTGTAAACAAAAGTTCCGTCCGGCATAATTGTTAATTTCAGAACATCGCCGGAAACCAATTTTGATTTACTGGCATAGTTTGCCGGTACAGGATAATTTTTCCCGTCCGGGGAGATAAAACTTTCGCCGTCAAAAACACCTTCGATTACATTGTCCGTGCCAACATTTTCATTTTGAAGAGTTATCTCTTTAGCTTTTTCTTCAATTTCCGTATGAAAAATTAACGATTTCGCGCGACGAATCTGATTTTCTGCGCTGTCTAGCAACTGTTTAATGCTGACTAAATCTTCTTCTGACGGAAAATCCAAATTATTTTTATTTGTTTTTGCCATGATCTTTTTTAATAAAATTGATTTTAATTTATACACCAAAAAAATCATAAACCATAAAAATAGCTTACTACCAAATAATACAATAAAAGAATTTTTTTGTCAACGATTTTTGAAAAAACGCTAATTTAAAACTCATGCGATTTTTTAAAAAAAGTATCAACCAAAAAACCAGACTTATTTTTAGTTCAACCGAAAGGTCCTGACCGATTTCCTTCACCAATCCCCGGCAAATCGATAGTCTGAATTTGTGACCGCTCGTTGATTTCTTCTTCAACCGTTTCTTTGGCATTGCCAAATTTTAATCGTGAAAGCTGACGGATTGCTTCGGCCAATTTTTTGTTAGCATTTGCCTCCGGCGCAATGCTTTGACCATTAAATGCCGGCATTGGAGCATTATCAATTAACTCTCGGATATAGAAATTATATTTATCAATGTTAGTTAAATCATCAATTTTGAGCGGCGCAAATTCTTTAATCAAAAACTCGGCATCGGCGGCACCGACTCGAAAAGCAATTAAATTTCCGGCATTACCAATTACCGCGTCTCGCGTCCGATCATCCAACTGAGCAATATACTGATTGGTAATTTGCAATGCTAATTTATATTTTCGCGATTCGGAAAGAATGGTTGCAAAAATATCGGTGATAAAATTTTGAAACTCATCAACATAAAGATAAAATGGAATTCTCTCATCTTCCGGTTGATCTTGACGAGAAAAAGCACCAATAGCAATTTTAGAAACGATAATCATACCTAAAAGAAAGGCGTTAATTTCGCCAATCAAACCCTTGGACAATTTGCAAAGTAAAATTTTTTGGCCATCCATTACCTGTCGAAAATCAAAAGCCGATTTTGGCTGACCGATAATGTTACGCATCATATCATTGGTCATAAAACGACCAAATTTTGAGGTAAAATAATTTAGCATTTCTGATTTATGAAAATCGGAAGTCTTGGTCATTTGCTTCTCCCAAAAAGCCCTGACAACCGGATCTTTAACATATGCGATTCGATCTTTCTCGAAATCCGGATCGGTGAACAGCCGTGGAATATCTACCAGCGTTCCACCTTCGGGATGAGCCATTAATGTCAGTGCCGCATTTCTCATCCAGTGCTCAAATTGCGGACCGACAATTCCGGTTTGATTTGGATCAAAAAGTTTATAAAAAATTTGAATCGCTTCCTGAACCAAAAAGTCTCGTTGTTCATTGGTTTTCCATTCCAAAAGATTTAATCCCATCGGCCGCTCGGTATCTGACGGATCAAAAATTATCACATCCTCAGCTCGCTCTTTCGGCATATGTTCAAGAATATATTCGACAGCGTCGCCATTCGGATCGAGGTAAGCGACACCCTTTCCGGCAACAATATCTTGCATAATCATATTTTGGTAAAGGTTGGTTTTTCCAACACCGGTTTTTCCAACCATATACACATGGCGCATTCGGTCGGAATCTTTAATTCGAATCTCCTGTTTTTGACCGCGATAATTTGTTTCGCCAACAATAACTCCTTCCGTAGGCATTTGCGGCGGCGGTGATTCCTTTTTCGAATATACCCAAGCAATATTTGGCGCCTCGGTAAAACGATTTGGCAAATGAAAGATTGAAGCGATCTCCTCGGTGTTCAGTAATACTCTAGGTTCTCGACCATAAATTCGATAAATATAATTGGCGACCGACTCTCGCAAATTTTTTGATTTTCTAAACTTAAGTCCGTTATTATCAGGTGAGTAGAATTGTGAAAATGACGATGAAATAGTTTTCAAAGTATCTTTGGCTTTGTCAGCTGTCGGAGCAACGGCAATCAGCCGGATTTGAGTGTCAAAACCGGTTTTTGCCCCTTTTTCCGCTAACAATTTTAGCTGTTGTTCTTGAATTGGATTTAGCCTAAATTGATTTTGAGCCTGCTTATCTTTGTCTTCTTCAATTAATGATTTCCCACTGGCAGACTTGCCAACATCGCCCAAAAATTTAAAAAAACTCTCCCCCATCTTTTGGTTGAACGACGAATTATAAGCACTACCGGTTTTGCCGGATTGAATATTTTTGACCGTTTTCTCCAAAACAAAACGCCAGCTATTATCAGTCGGCCGAATTAGAATTTGAACAGCTGCGTTTTGTTCAGATCCAAGTTTCGACAAAGTATTGACAATGCCGTTTAGCGGATCATATTCCAAATAACGATAAGTTTTTATCGGAAAGAAAAATTTTTTAATTAATTTCAAATTTCCAGCGGCGATCTCCCCTTTCATATCTTTAAATATTGAATAGTCGCGATTATCATCAACTTCAACTATTGCATCCGGGTATTGAGCCAAAATATTTTTTTCAATTGAGTCGCGAAAAATCTCCGGTGCGCCAATGTAAAAATAGACCAACCCTTTTTTCGAGATAATCTCCAAGCTAATGTGATCTTGGCCGGCAATTTTTCGTTTGAGATCCGGATCAAAAAGCGATTCGATATTTGCCAAAAACGGTTCAATTACCGCCGCCAATTCCCGAAAATCCATTCGCTGATCGTTTTCCTCAGCAAACCGTTCTTTGGGAATGGAAATTTTTAACATTGTCCAATTCTCGGTTTTCCGCAACTGATAATAATATAATATAACTCGCTTGAGATATTTGACAAAATAATAAATTGCCACAACCAATGACAAAACAACTACCACCAAAATCCAAATTATCAAGGTGTTAGTTTGTGAAGTTGTCGCGTTGTAATCGTAACTGTTCAATCCCCTCCTCTTGCGAACCGATTTATTTATATTTTGCCAACAATGCCTAGAAAGTTACATTACCTATCCGTCCTATCCGTCATTTATTGTTACTTCCCACTCTCCGATCTTCCAACTTCGCAGCTTCAACGGCATTAACTTGATCCGGATTACCTTCTTTAACAAACGGTTGATAGCTTTCTGTGTGCCCACTAATTTCCGGAATTTGGGGAAGTTGTTCTGAATTGCCTGATTCCAAAACCGCCAATATCTCCCCTCTTTCGCGGGACCGTTCTGCACTGTCAGCAATTGCCGCTTCCGGCACCTGCGCTTCAACTGCCCGAACGATTTCCTCATCCGCTTTGGCAACTGCTTTCGGAACTTCCGGCGTTTCCGCTGCACTTATAACTGCCTCCTGCGCTGCCGATAACTCTTTTGCCACATCCGCTTGCGCCGCTTTTTTATCTACTCCTGTCACTGGTGTTTCTGGCTGCTCAAATAATTCTGATTGTTCGGGTAATTCCGGCTGGCCAACCGCTGATTGTGGAGTCGCTTGTAAATCGGTTTCTGTACCTGTCTCCGCCGGCGCTTGATTCGACGCCACTCGCAATCTTTCATGGTCATCTGTCAGTTGAGCTAAATTTTGATTATCGGGATCACCGACAGCAGTATCGCCGGCACTTTCAGGTGGCAAAACATTTTCCTCGGGAATTTCAACGGTTGGAATCTCCGGCTCTTCAACTTCTCTGCCGTTATCAAAAACAACGGTTTCTTTCGGTTCTTCAATTTCAGCATTTGGCTGTATTTCGTCTGTGTGCGGTGGCTGCTCTTGATTCGAAATGACACTTTTTGAACCAACTGCTGGTGGTGTTTCATCAATCGGCTCGCGCACAGCCACCGGCGGAGGAATTTGTTCTTGTCTGGAATTATCCGACAATAAAGCCTTTTCCTGTTTCTTATATCGCTCCAAATAGGGACCCAAATCAATAATCTCTTTTGGCTTAGGAGGAACTGAATCCGGTAATGATCTTAACATTGGACCAAGATCAATAACATCATCTTTGAGTTTATCCTTCTTGTTTTTGTCTTTCATCTTATTCAATAGTTATTGCTTTTTGCTTTATAGCATTTTCAAGTTTGCTTTTAGGAATCCTAATTTTTTTATCTTTGGCAGTCAAGAAAATAGCTTCACCGTCTTCTTCAACATCAGAAATCTGATATTTACCTTGATTTTTACCAACTTCAACTCCTAATGTCTTCCCCTGCGCGAAAAGATACTCTTTACCATCAACCATAACCGAATAAGATTCAATTTGTTTCTTCTCTGTTTTGGCGGGCTGTTCCGCTGCCGGTTGTACTTCCGCAGTATCTCCCGTTAGTTTTTCGGATTCATCTTCCTGCTCTGGTGGCTCTTCCTCCTGTGGTTCCGGTGGTTCAACACCAACCCTGACACGTTCGTTGGTTTTTTTCTTAATCGATTCAGTTAATAACCATCCCGCCCGACGTTTTTCCCCATCATCGGTCATCTCCCGAATTGCTTGCAAGTCAAAACCGGTAGCAATTGTCTCAACATCGGCAATCAAATCAAGCTTATTATCAGCAGAAACAATATTTATTTTTAACCTTCCATCATCAATCTTAAAGAAAGAGATTGAATACATTGTATTCTGGACCAATTCAATTTTTTCGCTCTTTTCCGGGAAAGAGGTGTATTCAGCGTCAATTATTCTAAACCCTTTCCCCTCCGGTGGCGGTTTCGGCAACCAAACGTTTCGTTGATTGAACGGATCCTTGATCGCTTCTTTTACCGTTTCGCTTAATCCTTCCGGTAATTTGTCCTCTTCGACTTTCACTGTTTCGCGCTCAATCTCCGCTTCCAGCTGAATGATCTGTTTGCTAGTAGTGTTTGGCTTTCCGCTGTCTTTTGTTACAACAATTCCAACCGTTTTGTCACGAAGCTCACCATCTTCCGCTTTATTGTAATTTTTGATTATTAACCAAACCGTTTTGCCATCAATTTCGGCTATAAAAGTGCTACCAAATTTGTGGTTGATAATTTTAGCGTCATACTTTTCACCAGACTTAAATTCGGCTGATTCTCTGCCTTTAACTGTCGGCTCTTTCTCCGCTTTTTTTTCATTGTGATGAATTGTCGCATGAATCTCAACTCCTTTGCGACCAACTTTTCGTGCTTCTAGCACTTTAATTTCCAAAGTTTTTCCCGGAAGATGGTTTTCTTCGCCTTCCTGTAAATCATCTACAACCAAGTAATCAATTTCTTTGTCGTCAATTTTAGCTCCAAATGATTTTTTCGTACCCAATACTTGAGCATCAAACTCAGCCTTGTATCTTCTACCAACGGCAAATTCTACTTCTTCGGCTTCTGCTTTTGGCTCAGCCTCCATCGCAGTTCCTTCGGATCGCTTAATCTTGGCGTAGAGTTCAGTCATCTTTCCATATTTGACGCTGTCTTTACTTGCCACAATCTCAATTTTCTTATCTACAATATCTCCATCTTTCTCTTTGTCGTAATTTTCCAGTACGAGAAATCTAATGCCTTTATCGTTAATTTTTCCGGAAAAAGTTTTTTCACTGTTTTTGCTACTAATTTCAGCCATATAGTTTTGACCGGCCCTAAATTCGGCTTCTTCGGTTGGCTCTTGTTCCTCAGCTTCTACCCTCTCGCCACCATTTGCCTCGGCAGTCGGCATTTTAGTTTCGGTTTTCACCACAGGCGAGACTTTCCGATCTCCCGCGGGGGACGATTGACTAGTCTGGGTAGTGGTCCTGACAGGCGGTGGCGAAGTTGGAGTTTTCGGAGCTTCCGACTCGTCTGGGCCGGCTGACTCCCTCTTAATTTCATCCGCTTCTTCCTGCAATTTCTTTGTCTGTTCTTTCAAACGATTTATTCCGGCAGTATCACGACGTGCCTGCCATTCAATTACTGTTGCCGCTGTTACCAAACCACCAATAAGAATAAATTTTGTTGTAACTGCGGCGGCTCCCATTCCGTGCCCAGTCGCGCCAGCTAAACCAACGGATTTGGTTGTATAACCAGTTACGGCGTTTTGATTTAAAATTGAAATATCACCCGGATTATATTTGAACACCCATCCTTTAATCAAATCAAAAGCAGTGCGATGCGGACCGGTAATAAGAACTTGAATGTGTTTTGATACGTTGGCCAGTATTCCCCCATAATTCTGAATTCCAGTCGGCAATCCGCCGATCAAAACTCTGGCGACCATCCCTGTTGCGCCACCGACCAGCTGGGTCATATCCGCCTTACTTCGCAAATTAAATTTCGCCACCTGAATTTCCAATTTTTCCGCTTCGGCTTTGCGAATACTGTCGGCGATTGTTTTTATTTCCTCAAACTCGGCTTTTTTCGAAATTGCCTCTTTGAGGCCAAGTGTAAGCTTATCAATCTCCCGATTGGCATCTTTAATTTTTCGATCCCCTTTAATCTCACCCAACGATGTCAGCATTTGCAAACCGCCATTAATTTCTTGCATTGTTCCATGCGCAAAAAGTGCCGGCGAAAATAAAAGTCCTGCGTTACCTACCAACGCGGCTGATAATGTTGTTTCAAATGCCCCCTGTCCAACTTTTAATGCTCCACCGGCAAAACGGCCCATCCATGTTTCATTCAAATTTTTGATAGCTTTATTCCACAATTTTCTCTGGTCGCCGTAGCGATCTTCAATCCTTTTTTCTTCGCGATCTTTAACCGCCAACGCCATTTGAACAAATGATTTCGATCGTGATGGCAAAGCGTCGATTGCCGCTTCCAACCGTTTGGCAGCTATGTTGGTGTCATCTTTTGGTTTATCCTTTTGTGGCTCCAAATTTTCCAGAGTCTCGGGTGAGACTGGTGGCGATGTTGGCGGCGGCGACGTTTCCGCAGGTGAAGTTGGCGGTGATGGGTCTATTGGTGGTGCTGGTGGAATTGGTGGTGGTGTCTTTTCAGGTGGTGTCGTCGGCGCTGTTGCAGTTGATAATGTTTCTGACGATTTTGGCGGTTCATCATTTGGCTTAGCCGGTTCCGGTCTAATAACGTCTGGCGAATCTTCAACTGTTTCTGGCAGAGCGTCAGGAGTTGGCGGCTCGCTTATTTGTGGCTTTTCTAATACAACATCCAAATCATCATCACTAACTTCTTTTGGTTCTGGTGTCGACTGAGTCGGGTCAACCGGTTGAATCTCCAAATCGGTTGCTTTACTGGTATCGATCATCTCAGCTGGTTGGCCTCCACTCACTTCAGTTGTTTCCGCAGGTGTGGAATCTGCCGGTGCTATTGGACTATTCTCTAATGATGGCACTGTTGTTTCTTCTGCCACATCTGGTGTTTCGGCTGTTAAATTCGTCTCCTGTGTAGCCGAAACTGATCCAGATCCAGATTTACCTTCCTCATTTGATTTATATCTTCCTTTTTTTTCGTTAATAGTTTTTTTCAGGTTTAATTCAAATTTATCTAAATCATCTTCTCTACTGGCAAATCTCGCATCTGCATCAATTACTGACCGCAGCGGATTTGCAACGCCGACTGCGTAGGCCAAATTAACAGCTTCAGACAAATCATACGCCGCTTTATTAACCTCCCTTTCGAGTGCATCGTTTTGATCTTTCCACTTTTTGTATGCTTCGCCGAACGGCAAAAACGGTCTTTGGTTTTTCGAAACAAAATCCATATGAGCTCTACTTGCAGCTTCAAAAATATTGAGTTTATTTACAACCGCGTCAATCGCTTGCCGTTTTGCTTCGTCGGCCTGACTAATTTCTGGTGATCTTCCTCCTGCATTCACCATTATTCCCCCTGTTCCTTTTTACTCTTTGCTAGTTCGAGCTTATAGAGCACCATCTCAACTATTGCAATTTGTTCTTTATTCACTCCCTTGGCAATCAAAAATTCGTCGGTCTTTTCCGGACTTTCCTCTAAAATTTTGCCAAATTCTTCGGCGTCTGTATCGGAAAGCATTTCGAGTATTCGTGAAACTGTTCTGTTCTGAACCGTCTCTGAAAAAACTTTTAACAGATCGTCTTTCTGCTCTTGTAAAAGTTCACTTGAAACGCCCATTAGGTCGAAAATATTAGCTTCCAATACCTGCTCCATCTCCTCCATTGAAAAGGCCTCAAAAATCGCCGCCGCCCTTAAATTACGCCCATCGAGATCATTAATTTTATCTTCTTCAGTTGCCATCCCGCCTCCTAGTACTAAATTAATTTATTATTTATATTATTTTTTATTCACATTCAAACACTATTCGAGCTAAGCCGAACATCAAAAAATTCCTCGTTTTAAATCGATTTTCATCTATATTTACATTATACATAAAACTATGTCGTCAATGCAACAAGGGAAGAAAAAAGTCTAATATGGAGACCAAGCTTTAGTTTGATGGTATATGGAAGCCAAGTTTCCCTGTCATTGCGAGAAATTAAATGATGAAGCAATCTGTATAAAAAAAATCCCCCACTCCAACGTCGGAGCGGGGGGGAAAAAGTTATTCGTCAGCCGCCGGCGGTGGCGCCGGCGGCGCGGGGTCAGTGGCGGGGGCGGGCAACGGACCCGCGGCTTCGCGGGTGGCCCGCTCCTCTGCCCACCCTTCACAGGCTGGGCATGAGTCCCCCGCCGACCCGTCGCCCCCGCAATAAGGGCAACGGGCATGACGCCCCCTCGCCCAGTGCCACCAGAGGGCGGTGGCAAGGGCGATGAGACTTATTAGCGTGAGCCAAACGACGGCCCACGCACCTCGGAGCCAGGCACGGTCGTACCGCACCTGGCCTGAAATTTCGTCCACCCTCGCCGCGAGGGTGGACACCTTTCGACTAGCCGCCGCCGCATCCTTCTTTGCGTCGGCGACGATGTTGATGGCGCCGATAGCCGCCTCGGCGTTACCCGAGGCCACATCGGCGTCCTCCTGCGCCGACTCGGCCTTTGCCAACGCCTCATCGGCGCGGCGTCGGGCCTCGTCGTCAACCCCGACCGCAACAATGGTCGGGGTCGGGGTCGGGGTCGGAGCCGGAGTCGGAGCCGCGGCCGGCGATGTAGCTGCCGGCGCAGCGGGAACGAGGGTGGTGTTGGCGACCTGAAGGTCGCCAACGGCCTGTTCAAGACCATCCACCCTCCC
>CAZEVI010000003.1:21548-40186 GCA_964515615.1 uncultured Candidatus Saccharibacteria bacterium
CCTTCGCCGGCCGTGAGGCCGGCTTGGGCGCGTCAGCATCCCCGGTGGCGTCCGAAGGCAAAGAAAAATGGCTCAGCCGCTCCGCCGTCGGCGGCAGCGGCAATGACCGCTGCGCCGCTTCCGGCACCGCCGGCACCGCAAACTGCGGCGCGGGGTCGGGGGCGGGCGCGGGCGGAGACGCAGGGGCGGGCGGAGGCGCAGGGGCCTCAATAACAGCATTGTCTGGCGCCCCGGCAATGCCGGGGGACGAAACGACCTCCTGCGCCGAGGCAACGACGCAGGCAAAAATTAAAGTCAATACGATCACGGTCCATGTCTTTGTCTTTTTCATTTTACAACCCTCCTGTGCCCCGCCAAAGCGGGGCGAATTTATGCCTTCCAGCAATCAATCTGTAATTTTTTTCAAACTGATTGCTGGAAGCCAAAGAGGACGGTTCTCTTTTCGGTAGCAAATTCGTAACTTTCTAATATTGAATGACAAAAAAAGTAAAATCCGCGCCAAAATATCAGCCAATATTTCCCTACAAAAAGGTATTTTTAAGGTACAAGTTGCGCTTCTATACAGAAAATGCGCAATGTGCTGCTTCCGGGCGGAGGGGATACCCAAAAGCAGCACGCTACGCACTTGCTGAAATTTTTCCCTCAATCTCTGCATCACACGGCATTGTATCAAATTTTAGAACTTTTGTCAACCCCTTTTTTCATGATTTCGACAATTCTAGATGTTTACCGCCTAATGGCAAATCAAGAACCCAAGTTTAAACTTGCTCAAATAAAAAATCGGTCCAATTTAATTGAACCGATTTTTCAATAAATTGATCACATTTTACTGACCGGGAGTTTCATCATCAACTATCGGATCCGGAGTCGGTGGCGGAGTTGGTGCAGCACCCGGCATTGGAGCAGCGACCGAAGCCGGAACAACATCTGGAGCTTCCTCCGCGGATTGCGGAGCCATATTTTGCCCAGCCATTCCGCCAACAGTTGGCTCGGCTGGTTCTTCGACAACCGATTCATCAACCGGTGAAACTGCCGGAGTCATATCGGCAGCCGGAACCGGAGCCGGCGGTGGAGTTGCCGGAGCCATTGGCGCTTCCGGAGCCGGCGGTGGAGTTGCCGGAGCCATTGGCGGAGTTGTTCCCTGCGGATCATCGGCGGGCGGAACTGCACCGGGAGTTTGATTCATGTCATCACCCATAAAACCTCCTAAATCCCATTAAATTAACAGGACAAATTAATTATTAATACACTTCTATTGTCCTAGATATAACCATTCTTTGTCAAGCCAAAACATATCGATATTTCAAAGCGCTGACGCTATTGCTCACAAAGACGACCGAATATTTTTAATTAAATCAAAATATGTGTAGAGATTGTGCAAAGTTAAAAGTCGAACGCCCAAAATTTCCTTCTCTTTTAGTAAATGATGCAAATATGCGCGCGAAAACCCTTCTTTGCAAGTCGGACACTGACAATTTTTATCAATTAAATCTTTGTTTTTTTGATTTTCAGCCTTGAGCAAATTGATTTGTTCAAATACTTCTGTTTTATTTATTTTGTGATCTAAATTTTTAGATTTTAATTTGAGCCGATAGGCAATTCCGTGTCTTCCCAGTCGCGTCGGCAAAACGCAATCAAACATATCAATTCCCAATTGCGTTGCACAAATAATATCATCCGGTGTGCCGATACCCATTAAATACCGCGGTTTTTCTTTCGGCAAAATCCCATCAAGTTGTTTAACGACTTTTAGCATTTCCGCTTGGCTCTCCCCAACCGCCAAACCACCGATCGCATAGCCCGGCAGATTTAGCTTTATCATCTCTTTTGCACAATATTCACGCAAATCCGAGTAAATACCGCCTTGAACAATCCCAAAAAACGCCGGCTCGTCTTTCATTTTTTTTTGATCGAGATGCTTTTTAGAGCGTTTTAACCATTTAATTGATAATTCCACCGCCTTTTTAACCTCGGCTTTCGGCGCTTTTGACGGCGGGCAGACATCAAGCGGCATAATAATATCCGATCCGAGTGCCAACTGAATGCCAATCACTTTTTCCGGTGTAAAATAATGACTCGACCCATCTAAATAGGATTTGAACTCAACCCCTCCGTCGGTAATTTTAACCAATGATTTTTTTTCTGAAAATTCTTCTGTTTTTTGCGATTTGAAATTTGTTTGAAATTTGTATCTTGCTTTTTGTGATTTTTCTTCAATTAGATACTTTTCCGCAACTATTCGTTTTTCATTATCAATTATTTGTTTTTTTCCGCCAAGAGAAAAAACCTGAAATCCACCGGAATCAGTTAAAATCGGTCCGCGCCAACGATTGAATTCCGCCAAACCGCCAAACTTCTCAATTAGCTTTTCGCCCGGCCGCAGATATAAGTGATAAGTATTGCCGAGAATAATTTCCGCTCCCAGCTCTCTTAATTCCCAAGGAGCAACAGTTTTTACCGCGCCAACAGTTCCAACCGGCATAAAAATCGGAGTCTGAATAATTCCCCGAGGGGTTTCGATTGCACCAGTGCGGAGAGAAGAAGTACCCGATATTTTATTTATCGTGAATTTCATTGTAGTTCAAATTACAAGAAACAAGATACAAATCTCAAACATATCTCAATTTTTCAATATCCAAATTTCAAACGATTGAATATTGGAATTTCGAATTTGAATATTGCTTGATTATTGTATCTTGCTATCTTGGAGTTTGATTTATTTGAGTTCAACCGTTGCGCCAGCTTCTTCGAGTTTGACTTTGGCGGCTTCGGCATCTTCTTTTTTGACCCCTTTAAGTAAATCTTTTGGTGCGCCTTCAACCAAATCTTTGGCTTCTTTTAAGCCAAGATCCGGCTTAATTTCTCGAACGGCTTTAATAACTTGAATCTTTTTGTCGCCGGCGGAAGCCAAAACTACATCAAATGATGTCTTCTCTTCGACTTCTTCACCAGCGGCAGCGGTGGGACTGGAAGCGACAGCAACCGGAGCGGCAGCGGAAACACCGAATCGATTTTCCAGCTCTTTGACTAATTCGGAAAGTTCCAAAACTGAAAGATTTTCGATTGATTTAATTAAATCTTTGAACTTGCCACTTGGTGCCGGTTTTTCTTCTTTAACTTCGGTTACAACCGATTCTTCTTTAATTTCAGCAACTTCCTCTTTGACCTCGGCCACATCTTCTTTAACTTCCTGCACCTCTTCTTTTGCTTCTTCTGCTTCCTGTGCGGCAGCAACAGCTACTTCTTCTGCTTTTTCAGCAGTTTCAACAGCTTTGTCCGCAGCTGACTCTTGCTTTTTTTCTTCATCACTCATTTTTATTCCTTTCCTTTTTCTTATTTTTTAAAATGTTTTAACTTTTTTGATCGCTATACTGTTTTAAAACCGATACCAATCCGCGAATATTGCCCGCAAGAACATTGACCATTCCGGAAATCGGTGCGGCGATACTGCCAACAACCTTGGTGTATAGCTCCTCTCGGCTTGGCAACAGAGCCAAAGCATTAATGGTTGCTGTTGGAACAAATTGATCGTCAATTACTCCGCCCAAAATCTCCATTTTTTCGTGATTTTTACTAAAACCTTTAAGCTCTTTCGATGACATAACTTCGTCATCGGAGAAAGCCACAGCAATCGGTTTCTTCAAAATTTCATTCTCAATTTCAATTCCCAATTTTTCCAAAGCAATTTTGGCCAAGGTATTTTTTACAACGCCAAATGTTACCCCTTTTTCCTCGAGAGCGTTGCGCAAATTTTCCATCTCGAAAACTGAAAGGCCCTGATAATCGACAAAAACCGCTTTTCTTGACCCGAATTGATCATTAAGCTTTGCCAATTGTTCTTTTTTTTGTATTCTTGTTTTTGCCATAAAACCTTGTCTTTTACAAAATTACTAACCTGGTTAACTTATGAACGAAATCTCATTTGCCTGTTGATAAGTTCGTTTTGTTCGTAATTTAGTAGGAATATTTTTAATAAAAAATATCAGCGTTTCCGCCGACTTTCAAAAGAAATATTTATTCTTCGAACAAAGCAAGAAGTTAATTCTCACAACAACTTATCTCGAATTTATCGAGATACTCGAACAATAATTTTTCTCCTGTGCCGGATTTATGTTATCAAACAGTGGATAACCACCGACGGTCTTTGGAAGTATTTTCACTATAGCAAAGCTAATTTTATTTGTCAATATAAAAATAACTCGAGCCTGCACTAAGCAAAGCGAAGCAGGATCATTTTTTTATTTGTCATTCTCGCGAAGGCGAGAATCTGTTTAATTTTTTGTGAATCCCCAACTAAACCGGGATGACACTGCGTATCACTTTGGCAATTCCAATTTAACGCTCGGACTCATTGTAGAAGTTAAATAGAGTGCGACAACTTTATTTTTCGGTAAAATTTTCAGAAATGCTGCCAGATTTTCGGCAATTTTTTCTTTGCCCCAAGAAGCTTTGGCTAACGGCAAATGAATATTTTTTTGGCCATCTTGTTTGTATTCGACTTTGCCAGACTTGATTTCTTCAATGGCTACTTTGGTGTCATCAACAACGGTACCGGATTTCGGTGATGGCATTAGCCCTTTCGGGCCGAGAATTTTAGCAGCGGCGGCCAATTTCGGCATAACTGTCGGTGTTGCTATGAGTAAATCAAAATCAAATTTATTGGCTTTAATTTTGGCTAGCAGGTCATCAATTGTTTTTTCGTCGGCAACCTCAACTTTTTTAACTTTGGCGGCGCCGGCCGGCAAAACCAAAGTGCCGCGAATTCCGTCGATTGTTAATTTTGCATGAATTTCAATTGTCGAGTCAAATTTTGTCGATGCAACTTGCAAAATTTTCTCAATTCCTTCACCTGTTAAATATAATTTGTTCGGCTCAATTAGAGCGCGAGCCACTTGATATTTTTTACTTCGGGATGGTTTTTTACCTTTACCAGAATTGTTTTTTTTGCTTGCCGATTTTTCCTCGGACTCTGATTTTTCCTCGGCAATTTCATCTTTTAATTCCTTTTTTGCTTTCTCGACTTGCTTTTTGACTTGATTTTCATCGATAACTTCTTCAGAAACCATCTCCTTTACTCTTTGATTCATTTTTCTCCTTATGTGGTCAAACGTCGAATAATTATCGACTCCCACTAATTTAATATTATTTGTTAACTAAAAAATTATAGCAAAATATTGTATATAGTCAAGCATTTTAGATTACTGAAAAGGTGTTAGCAGTCAGCGGGTTTTTTTTATCGGTTACACATTCGGCGATAATATCTACTGATTTTTCCAAAATCTGGTCAATGATCGGCCGCTGACGCTTAGAAAATTTCTCCAATACAAATTTTTTGGCTTCCGGTTTTTCGTACGGATGATCGGATTCTTCTTCACCAACAACTTTTTCGGCAATTCCAATTCGAAGTCTTTTAATGTTATCGTCTCCCAGAACTTGAATAATATTTTCCAATCCTTTATGCCCACCCGACGATCCCGAAAGCCGAATCCGAGCTGTTCCAACCGGCAATGAAAGATCGTCGCTGACAACTAAGAGATCATCTATTGACGCCTTGTAAAAATTCACAATTTTTTGCACCGCTCGGCCGGAGAGATTCATAAATGTTTCCGGTTTTATCAAAATTATCTTTTCGCCGCCAACTTGAGTTTCAGCGATTTCGGCTTCAAATTTAGTGTTTGATTTGAAACTCAGGCTTTCACCGACTCGATTTAGCCGCCGATGTTTAGCTAGAAGATCAATAAAATCAAACCCGACATTGTGGCGAGTGCCGACATATTCTTTGCCCGAATTTCCAAGTCCTATTATCAATTTCATAATTTTCAATTTACAATTTTGCAATAAATTTTCAATAATTTAATCCCCAAACTTTTGAATTATTAATTACAATTTTAAATTTTGAGTTTTAACTTTTGAATTAATCTTTACATTCCCGGCAAACCCATCCCTCCCATTACATCTTTCATCTTCTCTGCTGCTAGTGCCTGTGATCTGGAGATTGCTTGCGAAACGGTATTTTGTATTTGCTTTTCCAGCTCCTTTTTATTTTCCGGTTTCAATGCCTCTTCGCTCA
This sequence comes from uncultured Candidatus Saccharibacteria bacterium, assembly GCA_964515615.1. Lineage (GTDB taxonomy): Bacteria > Patescibacteriota > UBA1384 > XYA2-FULL-43-10 > CAINNR01 > CAZEVI01. The sequence continues at coordinate 27,619 of CAZEVI010000003.1, forward strand.
ACGTAACTTCGGTTAAATGTTGCTCGCCGTTAAAAACTACCGACACCCAGCCGTCATTGCTTTTAGCCTCAATTTCAGTATCTTTTAATTCTCTTTGAATTTCTCTAGCCTGTTTTTGCAAACGATATAAATCTTTGGCTTTGGAAAAATCAACCATTTTTACTCCTGTTCAATTTTAAATTTTAAAATGTTTTATGTTTTTGCACCGAGAAAGAAATTGGAGATTACAAATACAATTATACTCAAAACTAGCATTAAAATCAATAGATTAATCACTGAAAGCAACAGCAAATTAAATGAAGACACCGGCAAAAGTATATGCGTTAATTTCGACACAATGAGAAAAATTAGCATCAGAAAAAGTAGTGGGAAAAAGGCGTTGGAAAAATCTTGCCTACTTGGTGTCATTGTTACAGCAACCGAGATAACAATATAAAGTAAAATCCAATTCCGAATAGAAAGATGAAGCAAATTTTTGGCAAAATTGATATTTGCCTCCAAAAGTGAATTGACGCCATAGCCTTTGTTAAACGGGTTGTATTCGGCCGAATTTAAGTATTTTGAAGTTAAATAAATTATTAAAATTCCAGCTATCAAAGGCGCCAGCGAGATGATAGCCGGACCAATAACCGGAATTCTCGGTCTGGTATGTTTGACATGACCGCCGTCTTTTTCAAAAAGCGCCATTTCGGAAACTTTGGCACCGGTAAAAATGCAAGCGAAACCGTGGGACATTTCGTGAATTATCACTCCCGGAGCCAAAAAAAAACGATATTTCGACCCGAGAAAACTATGCGAAAGAAAAAAATCGATGACAAAAGAAAGAATTACAACAATTAAAAAAAAACCAATTGCGGAGCGATAATGCAAAAAAACCTCCGGCGAAAAAGGGAATTTTAGGTACCTTAAATATTTGACAAAATGTTCCATTAAAATTGTAGTATAGTGCCACAAATCTTTATCACAAATTTCCACAAGTCATTCTCTTATTTATGTCAATCTGTGTTATTGATCAGTGGTTATACGTTTCCATTTTTGATTTCTGTCTCAATAAATCCATCAATGTCGCCGGCCAAAACTGCATCCGGATTTTTCGATTCGAAATTGGTTCGATGATCTTTGACTAATTTGTAAGGATGTAGTATATACGACCGAATCTGGCTTCCCCACTCCGGTTCGATTGACACGCCACGAATCTCTTCAATTTTTTCCTTTTGTTGATCTTCAAGTAATTTTGCCAATCGCGCCCGCATAACATTCATAGCATTCTGCTTGTTTTGTAACTGCGATCGTTCGTTTTGCGATTGGGCGACAATTCCAGTCGGCAAATGAGTAATTCGAACTGCCGAATCGGTAGTATTTACTGATTGGCCGCCATGACCGCCGGCCCTGTAAACGTCAATGCGAATATCGGATTCCGGGATAATAAGTTCTGACTCTTTTTCAATTTTTGGCATTACTTCAACCAAGGAGAATGATGTTTGTCGTAAATCTTTGGCATTGAACGGCGATTGGCGGACCAATCGGTGAACGCCGGACTCTTTTTTTAATTTTCCGTAGCTGTATAAACCATCGATCTCAAGCGTTGCCGATTTAATACCGGCAACTCCGCCATGTGATTCGGAGAGGATTTTGGCATTCAAATTGTTATTTTGCGCCCATTTCAAATACATTCGTAACAACATCTCCGTCCAATCCTGTGCGTCATCGCCACCAGCACCAGCATAAAAATTGATAATTGCATTATGGTTATCATATCTGCCGGAAAAATAAGTATATACTTCTAGTTTTTCTAATTCGTCTTCAATGATCTTAATTTCATTCTCGCCGGCAATTTCGGCCATTTCTTCGATGTCCTTAATCTTCCCAATCTCCGATTTTAAGTTTTTTAACTCAGCTGTTTTGGTTTCAGCGTTTTCTCGGTTGCTCCAAAAATTGACCGCTTGCATATCTTCTTCAATCTCGGCCACCATATGCTCCTTTTTACTAATCTTTAGGACTTCCTTTAGCTCATCAATTTTCGCCTTGATATCCATTATAACCTTAAATTATTCCGTTTGTCTCCAATAATACGATGTCAGTAAACACATTTTATCAGATTTTGATAAATAACTCATTAAAACGACTTTTTGCCGTTGCTAACATATTGAATATTCTGTGATGACGCCGAGTTACCCCCCCCATATGTTTACACAACCCATAAATATTAGTTGGAAATATTATTGTTTAAAGAAATCTAAACAATTTCAAATAACCACCATCATGATTAATACCGATCTTTACCGATTTATACTGATTTGTTTTGTTTTTGTACTAATTTATACCAACCAGACTTACTAATTCCGATTTACTAAGATCAGAACTCTACACTTTTGTAACGATCGTTACAAAAGTGTAGAGTTCTGATCGTTTATGCTGTTTGTATGCGGTCGCTTGCCAAACATTTCACTCATTAAAATACTCACACTCTGAAAACCGGCGCTAGGAAATGTGAACTGGGTATTGATTATCGTTTGTTAAATTTGAACAATAGAATATTAATTATTGTCATGTTTTCGAAAAATCACACAGCTCTCGAAAAATATTTCTCATTTATTGAATATAAATTTTTGGTATTAATTCCCTTCACTAACTTCTCGAACACCAATAATTCAGGCTTAATATTAAAAACGGCGGTCTAAATTGCATGGTTTTTCTCGTCTAACAACAGACAACCAATAATTTATTTCAAAAACCTGTAAATAAATACCTTAAAAGCGTTTCTGGAATTTATTAAAAAATAACTTTTAGACCCCAAAAATTGATATTATCCAACAACCCATACAATTACACGAAAAAAGCCCTCCGATTTCTCGAAAGGCTTTTCCCGTATATATCAACAGAGCAAATGCCCTCAAAATAATGCTCCCTACAAGTACCATAATTTAAGCGAAGCGACGCAAAGTCAAAGCACCGGCAGCGGTCAAAACCGCTGAGATTATTGAAGCCAACGTAACTGAATCAGCACCAGTTCTCGGAAGTGGGGTTGGAGTTGGCGGAATTACTGCTTGAGCTTTAACCGTAGTTTGTGCAGTATCAGAAATCGTCGAACCGTTGTCAGTCAAATTCGCTTTGTTAACCAGAACGCTACCATCAGCAATCGAAGCATTGGTAATCGCTTTGATTTTAATGTATCCGCTATCGCCGGCAGCAATTGTATCAATTACAACACCATTTTCAACAATCCCGTCAGGCATTGTGTGTTCATCGCCACCGTTAACTAACAAAACGGTTGTGCCGGAAATGTAGCTGGTGCCCTCAGGCAAAATATCGCTAAATGATACTAAGTCGGCCGGACCATTCCCAGTGTTAGAAAAAGCGATCATATATTCCAATGTATCGCCGGCAGTTGCCGTATCGCTTTCTTCAAAATTCAAAACATTGTTGGTAAAATCACGAACAGTTTTTGAAATATGAAGAATCGGAGCAACCGGAGGCGGCGTTGGAATTGAAATTGTTACCAAAACGGCATTGCCGTAAAGATTATAAAGCTTGTGATCGAAGTTATAACCATCTGGCGGATTATTTGGCAGAGGATCCATAATTTTTACAGTAAATATCCGTTCAACTGTTTCGCCGGCGGCAATATTAACCACATCATACTTAATCAATTTGGCATCATCGCCTGTCAAACCGCTATCTACGACTTGACCACCGTTGGAAGCTGAAACAAAATTCGCTTCCTGTAAGACATCGTTGATCCCGTCATCAATGGTATATTCGCTTGCGGTGGCATTTCCACTATTTTTGGTGATCAGAGTATATTCGATAGTGTCCCCCGGCTTGGCGTTAAGAGCTTTTGAGTCGCCACTACCTGTAGCAATTTCGCCGGTTGTCAAATTCTTAGCGGTTTTACTTTTGACAATTTTTGCTTCGGGAGTCGTTTCCAAACTAACCGTTGCGTCATCAGTTGCGTAAATTGCACCCGATGAAATTTTTACCGTGTTTACAACATTGTGCTTGGAGTCAATTTTTGCCGGCGCAGTCATTCGAAATGCCAAAATATCTTTTTTGGCATCGCTAATTTGTAGATCGCCGACAACCCAACCTGAACCGAAAACCGCATTTGCATCGGCATTGGAAACAGCTTCGCTGGTGGTTGAACCATCGCGGAATATCTCCATTGAACCGGGAACGAAAGTTAAATCGGCCGGCAATGTATCTTTGAATTTCAAATCATTAGCAATTGCATCACCCTTATCTTCGGCCTCAATTCGGAATTCAACGATGTCGTTGGCTGAAGCAGTGGTCGAATCGGCATAAGATTTTTCGCCAGCGGTAATATTGCGAACGGTTTTTTCAACTTCCAAATTCACAGAAGTAATTGGAGTCGCTTTAAAATCAAATGTTACATATCCGGCATACTCCCAACAACCGTTAATGTCGCCAATGTTTACGCCATTTGCTCCGACAATTTCATTGCCGTTTTGACCGTTTGGTAAAGCTTGCGGTGAATTTGGATTTTCCAATTGATTAGGATACCATTTTACCGATCCCGGAATAAGTGCCAAATTGGCATCTTTGTCGAGATTGACGGTCAGTCCGGACAAACCAATAACTTGTCCGTCAACGACCGTGTTGGAAACACTAGCCGCGTTATCGGCGGAAATTGTTGCCGACAGTGTTGCCGTTTTGTTAATAGTTTTTGTTGGAATAGTAACCTTAATATTAGTATTTTTAGCTACCGTGTCAACAACTCCGTTGTGATAATAAACCAAACCTTGAAATGTGTCACCAGCAGTTCCGGAGATCGGATCTTTCCAAACAGTACCGCCATTGGTAACATCGGCGCCACGGAACATCTCGTAATCTCCAGTCAGGAAATTGAATCTCGGCTCAGTCGCCAAAAGCTTGTTAAAAGCAAAGGTGCCCTGCGAGACAATCGCAGCTACGCCCAAAATCCCAAGTATATACTTAGCTTTTGGACGAAGCCCTTTAAAGAATGCTGTAATTTGCTTCATTTTTTTATCCCGCTAATAAAATTATCAGTTAATTATTATTTATTTTGTCGATGGTGAAACAGGAGCGACAACATTGACCGTGGTAATTGCAGTGTCGGAAATCTGATTTACGCCCTCGGCCCAAGTGTAGCCGGTATTGGTCAAATTGTATCCACCAACCGGTGGACAGCCGTAAATTTTACCTTGCAAAGTGATTGTTTTAGAAGCTCCGGGAGCCAAATCGCCAATCAAAAGACCGCTCGAAGCAATAATTTGATCGCTAACTTTGACACCATTAACTTTTGTCGTGCCGGCAATATAGTTAACATATGTCGGCAAAATATCCTTAACTCGAACAGCACAGTCGGCAACATTACCGGTGTTTCTAACGATAATTCTGTATGTGATTGTGTCGCCGAGTTTGGCAGTATTTTGTTCAGCCCAGCCATCGCCTTGTGCGACTTTTTTGTCGATAATAAGTCCGCGATTGGCGGTAACGACAACTTTGGCTTGGTCCTGAGCCTTTTCAACATTGCATTCAAAAACCTTGGCAGTGTTAATCAGCTCCCATGAACCAGCCGGAACACTTGAAGAAATTCTGGTTTTGTAAACAATATATTCGACGCCGGCATCACCAGGAGCAACATTCGGAAGTGAAAGACCGGTGGTATAAAGAGAATCGGCCACTTTAATTCCTTCTGGATGGTCCTTGGTATAAAGATAAGTTGTGCCAGCTTCGTAAGTCATATACTGTGGCAAAACATCTTTAACGGTAATTTCGGTCGCATCAATGTCGCCATTGTTTCGGACACCGATTTTATAAGCAATCTCGTCTCCCGGATTGGCAGCGATTTCTTCTTTCCAAGTTGTGTCGCCAGCATGAGCAACCTGCTTATTCATCGCAATGTTTGACTGGCCGTAAAGGTTGGCTTGAAAGGTTACATAACCTGAATACTGCCAGCAACCGTTAATGTTGCCAATGTTAACACCGGAATTGGTGGTAATGCCGTCGGCAATCTGAGTTCCAACAGTAGCACCGTTTTTGAAGATCATTGTTGAGCCGGGTATATACTGAATTCGAGCATGGGACGGTAAATTGATAGTTGCGCCAGTGTGACCAACAATTTTACTATCAACGACAGTATCGGTAATGTAAGCGGTTTCATCGGACCAAATATAGCTCTTCATATTGAGCTGACTGGTTTGATCAATCGGCAAATCAACTCGAACGCGGGTGTTATGTGCAGTCGTGTCAACCATGCCGTTGTGGAAGTAAAGTAAAAATGCAACCTTGTCGCCAACGTTGGCGTTAATTGGGTCGCCCCAAGTCGAATCGGAAACTTTGGCAACGCGAAGCATTTCGGCATCACCTTGCAAAAAATTGAACCGTGGAGTTCCGGTTGCCACGGCTTTTTGATGCGCTTGCAAACCAAAAACTCCAGTAGCAACTGTCGTTGCAACCGCAACGGCTGCCACCATCTTTTTCTTGTCAAAAACGAAGTCCTTAATCGTTTTACCGATCTTTGAGAAAATTTTTCTCATATTCATAATTTTCCTTTCCCCAACTTTGTTAATTTGAAACTAATATATTTAAACGTTAATTTATTCCTCAACAATATTTCACAATAGTATATTTTAATATTCGTATATAATATATACCATATTGAATTTAGTTTGTCAACACCATTTTCGTCAATAGCATTTTCATTAAACAACAACTCGATTGATTTATTCCAAACCGGCAAAATATTTGTCAGCTTGGATAAACCCGGGTGAGCTCTCGGCTCACCCGGCAAGTTACTGTGCCGTCGGCGGTGGCGGCTCCCAGGGCTGCCTGTCAACCCCGGGAGGAGTAGGCTGGTCAGGAGGCTGGTTAGGCCCATCCCAGCCGCCGCCGCTGCCCAGCGGCGGATCCGTGTCTGGTGGATCCGTCGCCGTCGGCGGTGGCGGTGTCGGCGGCTCGCCTGGCGGACAGGTGCCGCCGGGGTTCGCCTCTTCCCCGCAATTCTGATTTTGCGACTGCGACTGCTTCACGTTTACGCGTGTCGCAGCCGCCCTCGCATAGAAATAATAAAGTAACAAATCCCCCTTGATTGTATTTGCTTCTGGATTAGAAATATTCAAACTACCGAGCGGCCTCATACCGCCGGTGGCAATCGGAATCGCCACAGGCGCTGGCGCCTGTGCTACTTCCGTTACCACCGGCTGGCAGACCGGTTCGGGAATTTCAACAGAAATCTCCGGCAAATTCGAAATACAAAACTTTTCAAAATTGCTAAAAGTTGTTCCGGAAATCGCCGGAAAAAGCGGGCTCGAGAACTGCTTACTGCACGGCACCGCTACCGGCAGCGAGGCTGCCGAGCTTGCACGATTGATCGTTGTCTGGCCGAGTTCCCTCGGTTTAACACCAACCAATTCATTTGTGCAAGGAAATTGAATTTTTTCCAATTTAACTTCTGTAAAAAAATTAACAGCAATTTGTGACTTTTCGCCGATCCGAATTGTTTCCGGCAACGGAGCCGGACAAATTTCGGTCGGCGATAATTCATCGAAACAAATCGGAGTTGGCGGCTCCGGTAAATAAACCGGCCACTCCCGCTCCGCTGGTGTTTTTACATACCAGTCGGTCTGACCGTAAAGCTGAGTAAAAATCTGGTAATCCGCCATATACTCCGCTGGCGTTCTAGTCAACGGAAAATGGCTCTGGTTTATTTCTGTTAAAAATTCCAAGGCAGCTCTGGTCGCCGCCAAATTTTCGCCCTTAAGCCACTTGCATTCATCCAAATAATAACTAATTGAATTTTTTTCAAATTCCGAAAGCGGTCTCAAAATCGCGACTTTTTCGACCGGCACCTTCACCGTTGCAGACGGTGAAACTACCGCAGAAAAAGTCGGAGCGATTTCCGCTCCCTCGGGTGGCTGGGCCACCGCAAGTGAAAGAATTGAAAAAACGGCAACAATGGCAGAAAAAAAAGTTTTTGCCATCCTTTTCATTTTACATCACTCCTTTCCCCGTTCGGGGAAATTTTGTACGTCTCGCCGGCACAGACGGTTGTCTGCACCAGCGACCAGCTGTCCTTCGGCGAAAATCGCCAATAAAACCAAATTTTCTGACCGTCAAAATTGTTGTTCCACTCGGCGAAGCCGTAGGGAACAGTATATTCTTTCTTGTCCGAACAATACAAATAAATCTTTCCGCCCCAGAGCTGACCGGAAGCGGTCAGCCACTGCACCCGGAACGGATGCGGCGGAAATGCTTTCGACAAAAATGAATTCTGCGAGGCAACCTGCGCCTCCAAATTGGAAATTCTCGCTTCGTGGTCGTTAACCTCATCCATCGCCAGATTGAGGTCTGCCCGAAGCACCGAAATATTGGCATTCAACTTTTGAATTGAACACCTAACATCTTTGGAAAACTCCGGCAAAATCGAAATTGCCTTCCAAATTCTGTCAACCTCATCGGCAACTTCTCTCTGATGTTTAGAGAGGTCGTCGCCAATCAAATTTGTTCGACAGTTAATATTCTCGACATTGTCATTGATTGTCTCAATGCTTTTGCCGAGCTTGGAAAGAAAATCGTTATGAAAGTTTAATGAATCGGTAATGTCCTTCAGCCAGCTGGCGATCGCCAGCATCTGATCGACATTCTCCAATTCATGACGTTCCAAATTCGCAGAATTATTATCAACGGAACTCTTGATTGTCTCAAGGTTTGAATTGATCCCCTTGAGGCTCTCATCAAGCTCTGCCAAAAAACTCTTCTGCAAATTCAAAGATTTCGCCAAAACATCAAAACAATCCTGAACTTCTCTAAACTGTTTGTCATTTTCAATTTCATTATCTCTAATCGCCGTTTGAGTGGCGATTGTCTGATTTGCCAACCGGCGAATATCATCGCCAGTGGTCTCCCGCAACGACTTCACCAACTCAACGAGCTGGCAAAGCGCCGCGGCGTCAACCGTCGGCCGAACAATCTCGGCCATATTAGTCTGTTTCTCACATTTTTCAAAAATTTGTGCCGGTGCTGGCGGTGTCAAATCCACCAACGGGCTGCCGGCACAATTGTTAAGTTGGCAAAAAGCGGCCATCGGCTTGGCCTCAAGTGGACCGTCGTAGCCGACACAATCAATCCCCAGCCACTCGGCCAGGTTTTGATCGCTTTTGCCAACTTTGTGCCCGACCGATATCAACATCGTAAAGGCCGGGACACTCTTTCTATTTGCGTTCCTGTAAATCCCATGTACGACCAAAGAATTTGGCCCGAGGACAGGCCTAACTTCCTTCCAGCCTTCGAAAAGGGCCGGCTGGCCACTTGCAGACATTTCGATTTTTCCGTTCCAAGCAATAAAAAACTTTACTTCTTTTGAAATATCTGTCTGAACTGAATCAACAACAATTTCCACCTTTGAGCCATTCGGTAGCCGAATCCCGGCCACCTCCGACTCCTGTCGGGAATTAAAACTCCAAAATGGTTGCCCGCTCGGAGTCAGCGCAACTCCGCGGACTACAACCTGTAAATTTTCCTTGAAAATTCCGTCAACGGCAAAAGCGGTCGTTAAAAATTCACCGGCAATTACAACTGAAAACAACAATTTTAGGCGGCGCATATGCGCCACCCCCTTTCGCCCCGTAGGACGATAGATTTTTTCCCGAGGGTTCGCTCTCGGGTTTGTGTGCACTCCCCACTTTACTCGCGGCGTACCGCGAGTAAAATAGGCAGAAATCTAGCCAGGAAAAAGGAGAGAAACAAAAGGCAACTAAAGCGGCTGGTCCACATTGTTTATGGGACCGAACTGCCGCCAGTTTAAAATCCTTCTGCCCATAGGTCCCTAAATCCCAGCTAAATTTCTGCCTACAAGTCAGTTATGCGCTCCAAATATACAAAAAAGGAGTCGATTCCGACAACGAAATTTGTGTCTCTGCTGAAAAACGCAATGCATTTTTCAAGCCAAATTTCTTTGTTGGCCCGCTCCTATTTTCCCCTTTCCTTAAATGATTAAAGTCTAGCACTTTTATTCTGGCCTGTCAAGAGATTTTTTTTATATTTTTTTTAGAACTTTTTTTATATCTAAAACATTCGAAGTGTCAACAAACTCTTTTCGTAATTTTTTCGCTTGCGAATGGCCTTTAAAATATGCCAAAAGATGTTTTCGAAGTTCAATAACTCCTCGCTCGCCTTTAATCTCGAAGGCTAATTTTGCATGTTCGAGAATTGTTTTTTTCTTCAGTTCGAGTTTCCGGTTTTCAGAAAGCCTGTCAAATTTCGAATTGAAAATAAATGGATTGCCAATTGTGCCACGACCAATTGCCACACCATCAAGATTACCAACTTTTTCTTTTATCCCCCGAAAACTTTTAATATCGCCGTTACCGATAATTTTGACATTTGAGCTTTGGATTTTGGATTTTAGCAGATAGATATTTTCCCAGCGCGATTTTCCGGAAAAACCGTCTTTATAAATCCGGCCGTGAATTATTAGCGCATCAACTCCGGCTTCGATTAATTTTGGTCCAAACTCCAAAATTTCGTCATCGTTTTCCCAGCCAAGCCGCGTTTTTACCGACAGCGGCAAACTGGTAGCCTCCCTGACGGCTTTAACAACTTCAACGCCGCGATTTTGATCGCGTAATAATGTTACACCATGATCTGACCCGACAACTTTTTTTGCCGGACAACCCATATTGATGTCAATCCCAGCCGGATGTAAATTTTCCTCAATCCAAGCGGAAGCCAAGGCAAATTTCTCCGGATCTTTGCCAAAGAGCTGAACAATTATCGGCATTTCGACCTTTTGAAATTCCATCAACTTGAAAGTTGGATTTTTTTGAAATTTTTGAATATTTGAATTTGAAATTTGTTTAGAATTTCGAAATTCAGTATTCGAATTTGTTTGTGTCTTGCTTTTTGTATCTTGTTTCTTTGATGCAAAGTGTGCAATTGCATCGGCCGAAATTAGTTCCGTCATCAGCAAATTTGCCCCTTGTTCTTTGCAGATAATTCGAAAAGCCGAGTCGGTGTATCCGGCCATCGGCGACAAAAGCAGAATCGGTTTTTTAATCTCGATCCATTTCATAAACCCTCTTTAATACCTAGTATCTTTGATGATAAAAAATATCGTTTGTCAGACTGATAATATCGTTAATTTGACAAAAAATCAAATTTTGATATTTTCTAAAATCGAAGCTAAAATTAAGACATTTTTCAATTTTTCCCCAAAACTATTGACACAAAACCAAGTATATGCTAATCTTTCACTGTCAAAAACTTCGGCTTTAAATCCCAGCTAAGCCGGAGTTGGCGATCATGGTCTGGCGGATTGTCGCCAAAAACGGACATTTGCACTGACCATGCTGGTCCCGAAAAACTGGCAAGTTCCCGCGCCAGTCAACCGGTAGTTCACGTCTGAACTTTCTTTTTTATAAAGTCTGTTTCAGACGCCTGAGCCACCAAAGATTTTTCAACCGGATATTCCGGCGCGCAATTGAGTAGTGTTTGTACTAACTCAAAAAACCGCAGAAGATCTTGACCGCTTCGGCGGTCGGTTGACTCAGACGTTTGAGACAATTTTCGCCGCTCGCGGCAAAAATACTCACAATTTTTTACCTTCTTCTAAGCACTCCACGCTTCTTTTTCTTCAACAATTCCCCTTTCACTTTCTTTCAGATGGCCACAATCTAATTTCGCGACAATAATTCAAAAACGGCCATATGGCCGAAACCTCACAACGTCATTTGGCAGTACACAGTGGCGTTTTTTTAATTCCAAAATTATTATTTTCATAGCAAAAATATTGAGATTTGCTAATACTGTATTGACTATTTTCTTATAAATACCTTCTGTAAACCATAAAAGTATTAACAGATGGGGCGGCACATTTTTTATTGAGTACTATTTTTTGTAAACTTTAGTTTCGCCGCTACTATCTTCAATTACATATCCGAGTTCTTCTATTTGATGACGCAATTTATCCGAAAGCACAAAATCTTTTTTAACTCTCGCCTCTTTGCGATCGGAGACTAATTTCTGAATTTCCACCGGTATTTCCACATCAGACGTTTTATCTAAATCAAGGCCAAAAACTTTGTCCATTTCCAATACAGTCGATTTTTTATCACCGGCTGATAATTTTTCATCACGGAGTAAATTCCAAAAAACCGCCAATGCTTCCGGCGAATTTAGGTCATTTTCCAATGCCGATTTAAATTTATCTAAATAATTACTATTAACTTTGTCCACATCTTTAATCAAAGATAAAATCTTTCGCGCTCGACCAATAGCATTTCTTGCCGCTTCCAATGATTGCCAAGTAAAATTCAATTTGTCGCGATAGTGCGCCGAAAGACAAAGATAACGAAAATCAAGTGCCGAAAATCCCTTTTTTTCAACATCAGCCAAAGTATATACGTTATTTAAACTTTTTGACATTTTTTTGCCGTCAACCAAGAGATGCTCACCGTGAATCCAAAAATTAACAAACTTTTTACCGCTTCTGGCTTCCGATTGGGCAATTTCGTTTTCGTGATGCGGAAATATTAAATCAACTGCTCCGGCATGAATATCGAGCGTTTCACCTAATTTATCCTGCGAC
>CAZEVI010000004.1:0-32420 GCA_964515615.1 uncultured Candidatus Saccharibacteria bacterium
CTTTTGCCATGATCGACAACTTTCAGTGGATTTTCATTTTTGAAAAATTCTTCGCTCTCAATGGATTGGTTGATACGCGGTAAATTCTCCCAAACTACTCTGCCAGAGCCGAGATTCAAATGGCCAACTTCGGAATTGCCAGATTCACCGGAAGTCAAGCCAACATCAATCCCAGAAGCGGTAATGGAAGTTTTTGGATAAGTGCCATAAATCCAATCCAAATTTGGAGTTTTTGCTAAATAGGTAGCATTACCGTCAATCAACGGTGAAAGTCCCCATCCATCTAAAATAATAAGTAGAACTTTTTTCAAACCCCTCCCGGGCAGTGAAAATCCGACAGTTTAAATTAAATTTGCTGCTAAATTATCACATACCAATTATGTTGAAAATATATCTTAATATTTGTCGCATAACCGACACAAAAAGTACCGTTTACTTTATTTTTCAAAAGATAAACGATTGAAACATAACAGCCAAATTATACCACAATTAATCAAATAATATCCAAATATTGTCAGCTCAGGATTCAATTAGCGGCACAAAAACAAACCCTTGATGCCAAATAGTTTTTAGATTTTTTTTATCTTTTTCAATCTCGAAAATAGTATTTTCAATTGGAATAATTAGTTTGCCGCCAACTTTTAATTGATCTAATATCTCTTTTGGAAATCGATCTGCTGACGCGCTAACTAAAATTCGATCATATGGCGCAAATTTCTCTAAACCGATTTTTCCACCAGCGATAAAAAATTCAGCATTATTAACTCCGATTCGCTGACAATTTTCTTGTCCAAATTTTTTTAGTTCCGGAACTAATTCAACGGCATAAACCTTTCCTTTTGGCCCGACGATTTGTGATAACAGTGCCGTCGTCCAACCAGAGCCGGAACCGATATCGAGAACTTTTTCTCCGGGTTTTGTGTCCAACCATTCTAACATCATCCGGACTGTTGTCGGCTGGCTGATTGTTTGACCAAATCCAATCGGCAGTGGAATATCCAAATCAGCCGAATTCTTATATTCCGGCAAAACAAAATTAGTTCGATCAATTTTCTGAAACGCCTCAATAATTAAATTATTTTTACCATGATTCATGGTCTAGCCGCTATTTTCCACAGCATTTCTTATTACAAGATATAGAAGTTAATGTTCAAGGCGTAAAAAGAAATGCTATTTTCCACAGCATTTCTTATATTTTCTGCCACTTCCACACGGACAGGGATCGTTGCGCCCAATTTTTTCAGCCGATTTGATAGTAACTCCTGCACCATTCGAATTATCCATTCGGTCAAAAACAGTTTTCTTGCCCTCCGCAGCCAACGGCAAATGATGAGTGCCTTTTTGTCGAACAGTTGTTGTAATTCCGTCTGATTTTTGTTCATTGAAATTTGTGATTTGTTTGGAATTTGTTTCTTGGAAATTGGGATTTTCCAAATCACCCACACGATCTGGATCAGGCACCTCGTATTCCAATGGTCGCTTTTCCACTGGCGTCGGTTGCTGAGCTTGGACTTCGACATGAAAGATAGTTTTAATTACACCCGAATCGATCGCCGCCAACAAATCTTGAAACAAGCGATATGATTCTCGTTTGTAAGCAACCAACGGATCTGTCTGAGCGTATCCTTGCAAGCCGATTCCCGTTCGCAACTCCTCCATTGTCGTTAAATGCTCTACCCAGAGCATATCGATTGTCCGCAGATAAACCGCTTGCTCAATTTGACGCATCATCTCCAAACCAAACTTTTTCTCTTTTTCCAAATATAATTGTTCAATCTCTTTTTTAATTGCTTCCGAATTTAATTCCCGCGGGGAGATGGTAAAAATCGTTTCAATTTCTGATTTGATTTTATCTGGCTCACTAACCAGCGCGGTAAAAATTTCATCAACTTCCTTGTTGGCAATTTGTAAAATTTCATTTTTTACTGCATCGTCTTTGTCATTTAGATTTTGGACATCACTTGACATTTGAGCTATGACATTTGAGCTTTCAAGAATCTTCCTTCGCCTCCCATAAACATATTTGCGATGCGAATTCATCACATCATCGTATTCAACCAAATGTTTGCGAATGTCAAAATTATGGCCTTCAACTTTTTTCTGCGCCGACTCGATCGAGCGAGAAATCATGCTGTTTTCAATCGGCATATCCTCCGGTAGCCCCAATCGTTCCATAATATTTTTCAGACGATCACCGCCAAAAATCCGCATTAAATCGTCTTCCATCGAAACATAGAATTGAGATGATCCCGGATCACCCTGGCGACCGGCACGACCTCGAAGCTGGTTGTCAATTCGCCGCGATTCATGGCGCTCAGTTCCAATAACGTGAAGTCCGCCCAATTTTGCCACGCCTTCACCGAGTTTAATATCAGTTCCACGGCCGGCCATATTAGTAGCAACGGTAACCGCTCCGGGTTGGCCAGCTTTGGAAATAATTTTTGCTTCGCGAGCATGATTTTTGGCGTTTAAGATTTCGTGTTTAATTCCAGCTTTCTTCAAATATTTAGAAAGATATTCGTTTTTTTCAACCGAAACCGTACCACAAAGAACCGGCTGGCCTTTATCTTGCCGCTCTTTAATATCCGCGACTACCGCTTCAATTTTGCCAGCAAAAGTTTTGTAAATTTTGTCGCCGGCGTCGTGGCGAACCATCGGCTTGTTGGTTGGAATTTCGGTAACATCAAGCTTATAAATTTTATAAAACTCCTCAGCCTCCGTTGCCGCCGTTCCAGTCATGCCAGCAAGTTTATGGTACAAGCGGAAAAGATTTTGAAATGAAATCGTCGCCATTGTTTGCGATTCGCGTTTAACTTCAACATTTTCTTTGGCTTCTATCGCCTGATGTAAGCCTTCCGAATATCGCCGACCGGGCATTAGACGGCCGGTAAATTCGTCAACAATAATTATCTCTCCATCTTTGACGACATAATCTTTATTCTTTTTGAATAATGCATGAGCTTTGAGCGCTTCTTCCAAGTGATGAACCAACTCAATTGTTGCCGCATCATAAACATTAGCGATTCCCAGCATTCGTTCAATTTTTTTAATTCCCTCGTCGGTAATCATGACCGCCCGATCTTTTTCATCAACCACATAATCTTCCTCAACTTTCAAGCGGGGGACAAGAGCAGCAAATTTTTGGTAAAGCGATGCCGACTCCTCTGCCGGCGCTGAAATAATCAATGGAGTTCGAGCTTCATCAATTAAAATTGAGTCAACTTCATCGATAATGGCATAGTTTAATTCCCGCTGGACGCAATGTTGCAACGACGGCACCATATTGTCGCGCAGATAATCGAAGCCAAATTCGTTATTGGTGCCGTAAGTAATGTCGCAATCGTAGGCCTCTTTGCGCGAACAAGCAACGAGATTTGAGCCATCGACCTCGGAGTAATGTTTATAATCTTTATTTTTTTCAAATTTGTAAGAAAGTTGTTGATTTTGGATGATGCCGGTCGAAAGGCCGAGAAAATTATAAATTTCTCCCATGCCCTCGCCCTGGCTTTTGGAGAGATAATCATTAACGGTAACCAAATGAGCGCCGCGTCCGGAAAGCGCGTTGAGGTAAAGCGGCAAAGTCGCAACCAATGTTTTTCCTTCACCGGTTTTCATTTCGGCGATCTGGCCGGAGTGAAGCACCACCCCACCGATTAGCTGAACATCGAAGTGTCGCTCACCCCAAACCCGACGCGATGTTTCTCGCACAATGGCGAAGGCTTCGGGCATAATTTCCTCAATAATTAGATTTTGATCTTCGAAAGTTTTGTCTTTTAATCTCACCTTATATTTTGAGGTATATTCTCTTAGCTCTTTGTCAGACTTTTTTTTAATCTCCGCTTCGAGAAAATTAACCGAATCCGAAAAATGGCGGTAACGTGATATTACCTTTGACTGCGAATCGGAAAAAAATTTGGAAAATATAGACATAAAAATGTAGCTACAATGATGCTTAAATTGGTTAATCGCCGATAAATGACAAAATTTTTATTTCTGGTTAGCACTCTAATCAATGATTTAATTCTAGCATAAAAAGTCGCTTTTTTCAATGCTTGGCAGTTGACAAAACACGATAATATATGCTACCCTCAAAATGCTTTTAAAATGAACTGATGAAAAATGTCAAACGGATACCCCGTCATTTTTGAAACGCGACATAATTTGATCTCTGATCTCTTTTGGGATTGCTTTGAACACTTGGCCTCCTCTATTTTTATTATTTCGGAGATAGAGACTTTTTGTCTAGTTTTTGGGGTACCTGCCGAAAAGATGCTAGGGTTGTCGCAGAAGCAATTTCCAGAATCAAAGCAAAACATCAAAATCAAATTGCAGAAATTCATGAACTGCAGGGAAAAATTGAGAATGGAAATGCAATTACTGGCACAGGCAAAATTGTAGACACAGTCGGCTATTTAATCATCTTTACACCAAAACACGATTCACAAAACGAATTAAACTAATAGCGACCACTTTGGTCGCTTTTTTATTTATTAGTTTTGGTCGTTACGAAAAAAAGCAGAGAAACAATCTAGATTGCTTCTTTGCCAGTGGCGGATCGCAATGACGATACATTGTCATTTTTTCCGACGGAATTTTTTCAAAATCCCAAAAACCTTGTCCCCGCGTTGACCAGCTTTGCGAGTTTTTTGAATTTCCTTTTTGTGTTGGTCACGAACTTGACGGTCAACTGATTTGAGAGCGTTGGTAAAAGCTTTCATAATGTTATTCTTTTTTTCTTCGATATGAATGTTGTAATGCTCCGAACGAACATTAACCTTTACAGTTTGAGTCACACCATCTTTGTTTGGCCCGGAATCATCAATTAAATGAACCTCAACCGAAACCGGAGATTCATGTTTTAAATATTTTTTTAATCGACTAATCTTTTTCTCAATGTAACTTTTCTGACGGGCCGTAATGATTACATCTTTGGCCACGACGTTAATTTGCACTTTAACCTCCTATATTAACTAATAATTAATAACTAATAGTAAATAACTTCAATTTTTAACTAATTAACTAATTCGTTATGATTATTCGTTATTAGTTTTTTAGTTATACATTATCTTTTAATTTCCTTGAAATTAAGAAATTTGTGCAGCACCTCGGGGATTTTAATGCTGCCATCTTTTTGCTGACCATTTTCCATAATTGCAATCAGCATTCGGCCAATAGCGATTGCTGTTCCGTTTAATGTGTGCAATGGCGACACTTTGCCGTCTTTATCTCGAAAGCGGATATTTAATCGCCTTGCCTGAAAATCGCTGCAATTTGAACAGGAATGAGTTTCGCGATATTGATTTTGCCCCGGCATCCAAGTTTCAATGTCATATTTTTTGACCGCCGGAGCGCCTAAATCGCCGGCACAAATATCGATAATTTGATAGGGGAGACCAAGACCGGAGACAATTTTCTCTTCTAATGAAACTAAATATTCATGCTCTTTTTCCGAATCTTTCGGCGTGCAAAAGGAAAACATTTCTATCTTATCAAATTGATGAGCGCGTAAAATCCCCCGAACATCCTTGCCATGACTTCCGGCTTCGCGGCGGAAGCAGCTTGAAAACCCAGTATATCGCAAAGGAAGATTTTTTTCATCAACAATTTCTCCGCTGTGATATCCGGCTAGTGGCTGTTCGGAGGTTCCAGCCAAAAAGAGATCGTCTTGAGTTTTATAAATTTCGTCCTCACCGGCCGGCAGATAACCGGCACCAGTCATTGTTTCACGATTAAGTAAAATTGGCGGAATCATCGGAGTAAATTTTTCTGCGGTTAAAATTTCCAATGCATATTGAATTAGAGCAAATTCTAATTGTACCAATTCATTTTTCAAAAAATAAAATCGTGATCCGGAAATTTTTCCGGCTCTTTCAATGTCGATTAGATCCAATTTTTCGCCAAGCTCAACGTGATCTTGTGGTTTAAATGAAAATTTTGGCAACTCTCCGACAGTACGATTAACCTTGTTGTCTTTGTCAGATGCGCCATCCATGACATCGTCGGCCGGTGGATTTGGAATTGCCAGCATTATTTCGGTAAACTCTTTTTGCGCCTGATCAGTTTCCGGTTTCAAATCTTTGACTTTTGCTGACCAAGAGCTAGCTTCGTTTATAGCATCTATTTTTTGCTGACCGTGGAATTTGGCAATATCTTTCGAATACTTATTCAGTTCTGATTGCGCCCGCTCCAATTCAGACAATACTCGACGGCGGTTGCGATCGATTAAAATTACTTCATCGATCAGTGCCGGATCGGCACCTTTTCTGGCAATGGCTTTTTTAATTTCCTCAGTTTTAGTTCTAATTTGTTCAATATCTAACATTTGACTCCTGGTCTAACTAATAGTTTATGACGAACAGTGAATAACTTTAACTTTTTAACTAATTAACTATTTGGTTGTAGTTATTCGTTATTATCTGGTTTCATAAATGGAAAGAATAAAATTTCACGAAGTGTTTTTGATCCAGTTAGCAGCATAACCATTCTGTCAATTCCCATTCCCCAACCGGCGGTTGGTGGCATACCATATTCCAAAGCTTTAATAAAATCTTCGTCGTATGGGTGCTTTTCACCATCTTCTTTTCTTTCTATTTGCTCTTCAAATCGCTTTTTCTGATCAATCGGATCATTTAGTTCTGAGAATGCGTTGACGACTTCCAAGCCACCTAAAATCAGCTGGAAGCGTTCAACGGTTTTCTCGTCCTTTCTTTTCGCTAGTGGTGATATTCCAATTGGATGGTCAATAATAAAGGTTGGCTCGATAATTTTTCGAACAGCGTTTTTGAAAGTTTCATCGGTGTTTTTGCCATCAGTAATATCGTTAAATGTAATTCTCGGGAACTTCTTGTTAAAATCTACTTTTTTGCCGCTGATTTCAATTTCGGTTTTGCCAAAAACCTGACTAACCACATTTCGGAGCAACTCTTCAGTAAATTTCATCAGCTTTTCATAGTCAGTATATGCCCAGTAAAATTCCAAATTAGTAAATTCCGGATTGTGCGTTGCGTCAACACCTTCATTGCGGAAACAATGGGCAAATTCAAATACTTTTTCAAAACCTCCAACAACCAAACGCTTTAAATATAATTCCGGAGCAATTCTCAAGAAAACATCTCGATCATAGACATTGTAATGGGTAATGAATGGTTTGGCAACAGCACCACCGGCAATCGGTTGAAGTGTTGGGGTATCAACTTCCAGAAAACCATTTTTAGTTAAGAAATTTCTTAGAGCGGCGATAATTTTTGATCGCTTGTAAAATAATTCTTTTACTTTTGGATTAACAATCAAATCAACATAACGTTGTCGGTAGCGGGTTTCAACGTCAGTTAAGCCATGCCATTTTTCCGGCAGAGGACGCAACGACTTAGTTAAAAGTTTAAATGATAAAACTTTCAAAGTATATTCGCCGGCTTTGGTAATAAACAATTTTCCCTCGACTTGAATAAAATCACCAACATCGAATAA
Organism: uncultured Candidatus Saccharibacteria bacterium; assembly: GCA_964515615.1. GTDB lineage: Bacteria > Patescibacteriota > UBA1384 > XYA2-FULL-43-10 > CAINNR01 > CAZEVI01. Next base: position 7,468 of record CAZEVI010000004.1, read on the forward strand.
ATCGATTAGTTGATAATCGTTGCCTAAATTGTCGGATTTGAACAAAAGTTGAAGTTTACCACTCTCATCAACCAAATCAGCAAAGATGATTGCGCCATGTCCGCGCATTGCTGTAATTCTGCCAGCTAGTTTTAATTCCTCCGCACCGGCGACAAATTCGTCCTTGGATGCCAAAATTTTCTCTACAATATAATTTCGCTCCAATTTCGCCGGATAAGTTTCAACACCTAATCCCTCGAGCTTGGCTCGCTTATCTTTGCGCGATTTGATTAGGTCTTCTTCAGTTTTTCCAAGTTCTGCCATTTTCCACCTTGCCATTCCCGCAAAGGCGAGAATCTACTTAATGTTTTTGTTATCCTGAACTTGTTTCAGGATCTCGAATTTCTTCTTCCTTATTTGATACTAGCAAAAATATCTTTGAAATGAAACATTGACATTGGTATGTTAATTGTGTTGATATAAACCTCTCTAACCACTATAAGGAGGCATTGAGATGCCAAATATTCAGTTCTTCGGATTTACGGAAAAACTTGCGGACGAATTCATCGCAGATTTGGCCAAGTCGTTACCAATGACGCTGCTTCCCAATCAACGGAAGATGTGCCGATTTATGCCACAACTGGCGATTCGGCTCCGTAAATTCTCATTCGCGACAATGATCCCGAGCGAGCAATTCGAATCAAAGACGTGCTGCAGAAACCCATCAGTTGCCTACGCGGCTCGCCGGACGTCGAAATCGAAACTATACTAAGCTTTATTATTTTTATTTGAGCTTATTATATCAAATTTAGCTCAAATAATTGTAAAAGTGCTTTAATTTCGTAATAAATCTACTTTTTTTCAAGGTAGCCCCAACTCGATGGCTCCAGAAGACCCTGACGATCGCTAATAATTGCTTTTCCGCTTGCCCGTCTGACACTTTCCAATGCCATGTTTTTTTATTGCACTCCCCATTTTCCACAGTTCAAACCAACACCTAAATTAAACTAAATCACAAATATATTTATGTTTGTCATTTCTATCTTATCGAGATCTTCCGAATGTGACCCTGCGGAAATCTTTCAAAAGGTCCCTCCACTTCGGTCAAGATGACAGTCAATGCCGAATGTTATACCTTGGTCGTCCGAAGGGGATACGGTCGGGAGCCGAATCTTTTGCTGCAAATGCTGAAGCCGGGTGAATGAAGCCAACGCCAAAATCATCATCAATTTTATCCATTGCTTCGGAAATTTTGCGGGATTTTTCAATTTCCGGCAGAATTGATATTTGCGTCGTTCGCGAACTTGATAAATTAAAAACCGAAACCGAAACATAACTTGGATTTGAGTACCAATTACAATCTTTCAACATTTCAAAAACGTTTGATGTGAAACTTCGCGTATCAGAAAAAGGGGAGACTCTCCTGCTTTTTTTGAAACTAGGTCCGTCGTAAAAAGAAATGGCAACAAAAATTCCACCGGCGAAAAATCCTTCAGCCCGTAAACGGGAAGCGGCTTTATAGATTAATTTTCTAAGAACTGATTTTGCGCCGGCAGGTGAGCGATACTCCGGCGCCAAAACATGTGAGTGGCCGATAGTCTTAGTGAATGTCGCATAATCATCAACCTCATAACCACGCAAACGATAGTGCCAAAGTCGGCCGCCGTGATTCAAAACTGCCCGCAACTTTGGCAAATCGGCTTGAAAAAAGTCTAGGGGATTGGCAATTCCCGAATTTTTCAGCCGAAATTCAAGTGCATGATTTATTCCAGTAATATCAAGTAATTTTATACCACTGTAAAACTCCTGCAAATTTTTTAACTGAACAATTGTTAATCCGTCCGGCTTTTTGCGCTCCCCCGCCATTTTGGCCAAAAATCGGTTTGGTCCAATCCCAATCGAGCAGGTGAGAAAATCGCCAACATCCAAGCGAATTTTATCTTTTATCGCCTGTCCCAGTTTTGTTGCTACCGACAAATTTTGCTCATATGATGTCAGATTGATAACAAACTCATCGATTGATAATGTTTGGTAGTGCGGTGTAAAACTTTCAATAACTTTTTTTATCTCTTTGTGATAAATCATATAAAGTGCTGGCCGCGACTCAATAATTTTGATGTTATGATACAGCTTCTTCGCCTCTTTAACTAAACAGCCGGTTTTAACGCCGAAATTCTTCGCTTCCCGCGAGGCGGCGATAATGCAACCAGTTCCGCCAATATACGGTGCAATGCCAATAGGTAGCCCACGCAAAGGCGGCTGAACTTGTTGTTCGACCAACGCAAAAAAAGAGTTCATATCTAAAAATAACGTTTGAAAATCCTTTGGTTTATCAGTAATGCTCATAAACTAATTATAGAACAAAACCCGAACAAGTTGCAAATAAAAAAGACCGCCTAATTTCTTAAGCGAGTTTTTTCTGTCACTCTAATTTTCAGTTTTATTGTTTGAGGTTCATGCCGAGAACTATTTGATTAGTTTTCGCTTCGTTCGAGCAATATTCACAAAATCGCTATGTTATTTTTTTGATTTTGAATTTCTGCTCTCCAGCTGGAGTTTCAACTTCAACTTTATCCCCACTCTTGTGGCCCATAATTGCTTTGGCGATCGGCGAAGAAACGGAGATTTTACCGGCAAGCGGATCGGCTTCGGTAGCGCCGACAATATCGTATTCTTCTTCACCGTCTGTGGATTTCAAAATGACGTGAGAGCCAATGGCCACAACGCCACCGCCGCCTTTTTTGTCGGCCATTCGGCCGTGAGACAGTTTGTATTCAATTTCAGCAATTTTTCCGGCAATGAATGCTTGCTTTTCTCGTGCTTGATGATAGTCAGCATTTTCCGAGAGATCGCCAAGCTCGCGAGCAGATTTAATTTGCTCGGCGACTTCCTTTAAATCCTCGTTTTTCAATTTAACAAGTTCTGCTTCGAGTTTTTCCCGTCCACTGTCAGTTAGAATAATTTCTTCCATAATGTTTCCTAAACAAAAATCCCCCATCGGGATTACTATTTATTAATACTTCATTATACTATGTGATCAGCCAAAAAAAGTCAATAGAAACAAGAAAATTTTTAATTACCCGCTACCAAAAACATCCGGAAATTGAAGAATCTATTTTATATTGAAAATTACTTTTGACTAAAATAATATTTCAAAATATTGTCAGCCACCGGCTCCGAAACAGTGTAGCCTTCACCCCCGCCTTCGATCATTACCATTATTGAAATTCGCGGATTTTCATAGGGTGCATAAGCTTCAAACCAGGCATGTTCTTTTTGATTATTCATAAACTGAGCAGTTCCGGTTTTGGCGGCTGATGTTACCGGCAAATCTTGAAGCATTCGCCCCGATCCGGCTGATGAAGTAACCGCCAAGCGCATTCCAGCTTGAACCGCCGAAATGCTACTTGCCGACACCATATCTTGTCGCTGGATTTCTGGCGTGAAAGTTTTGACCGTTTTCCCGCTGGAATCCACAATTTCTTTCACTAATTGCGGCTTCATTAATTTGCCACCGTTAGCGATCGCTGACAAGGCATTTAACATTTGTAGCGGTGTGGTAAGTAAATCCCCCTGACCAATTCCCAGGTGATAAGTGTCGCCAATATACCATCCTTCTCCCCGCTGTTGCTGTTTCCACTCGGGAGTCGGCACTAAACCACTTGCCTCCGACGGTAGATCAATTCCGGTTTTGGCACCAAATCCAAAAAGTGATAGGTATTTGTCAATTCGGTCAACTCCAAGCCCTTTTATCTTGTCATACCCACCAGCCAATGCGTAAAAGAATATATCATTGGACTCGGCAATCGCTCTTGCGACATTGGTAACTCCAGTGTGATATTTCCAATCTGGAAATTTATATTCACCAATTGAAATTTCCGGCGGCGTTTCAATCGCTGTGCTCGAACTTATGACGCCTTCGTTTAATCCGGCAGCCGCCATCACAATTTTGATAACCGATCCCGACGGATAAACTCCCAATGTTGCTCGATTCAAAAGCGGCAAATTCGGATCACTGAGTAACTGTTTATAAGCGGTGTTATCAAGCTTCCCCTCAAAGATATTATTATCATATGCCGGCAGTGAAACCATTCCCAAAATCGCTCCGGTTTGCGGATCTTGGGCAATCACTGTTCCAGAGGTCGATCCGGTTCCGGAGTTAGCAATTCCTGTTGCTAACTCGGTCGCCATTATCTGCTGAAGATTATAGTCAATGTTCAAAGTTATATTATCTCCAGTTACCGGTTGTAAATTATCGACATCAGTTAAAGTCCTTAAAACCTTTCCAAAAGAATCAACTTCAACTTTCTCAACACCCGGCGTGCCGCGTAAATAATTTTGATAAGTTTTCTCGAGCCCGCTTTTTCCGGCATATTCGTTCATTAGGTAGTCGGGATTTGTTTTTAATTCATCTTCGGAAACTAAGCCGGTGTAGCCGAGAATATGGGCCAAACCAGAATCACTTTTATATTCACGGATTGACTGGGCTACAACGGCAACGCCCGGCATACCGGCGGTATCCTCTTGTAAAATTAGCGCTTGATCGTGGGGCAGATCGATTTGAATAATTGTTAATTGTATCGATGTCAGTCCGGCAACATTGACTTTTCTTTCAATTTCATCTGCCGACACGCCTAATAAATTTGATAATTTTTGATATTCCGCTTTTCGGTCATCTTGATTCTTCGGCAAGTCTGATGGATAAACTCCCAAAACAAAACTTGGTTTATTTCTAGCTAACCAAATCCCTTTGACATCACTAATTACTCCTCGGCTTGAAAGAATACTTCTCGGGCGTATGCTGTTACCCTCAGCCAAGTTTTGATTTTTCGAAGCACTGATTACTTGCAGAAAAAACAATCTCGACGCCAAAAGTAAAAAAACAATCGCAATGAAGATTTTGATAATTGATACCGACCCTTTTTCTTGATGTTGTTCGAGTTTCATCTGCCCTTCAAGAACCTGATCGGTGTATTCAAAATCACAATCATCCGGTTTGTTAGCTTTTCTCTTTCTTTTGTCTCCCAAAAGATTTGGGAAATTTCCAAAAATATCCATATAAAAATTATTTAAAATTGGAGATAATTATTCTCTCTCGTTTTACCTGTGGGTTTAGAAATAAAAATATTTTGTATGATAGATAATACAAAATTACACCAATTGTCGTATTTTGTAACGACGAGCTGATTAACGGCGGGAGGAAAAAAAAGGCAAATCCGTTTCTAATTAACAGTTCCATCAAATTAGCGATAATTGATGCTGAAAAAAATATCGGGATTGAAAAGATGGCTGACGGATAAGAAATTATTCTTTTGCTCAAAAGAATTGTCCAGATGACGATGACAAAAAAGTCGGGAACAAGAATGTAAATAATCGCAACGCCAGAGATTATTGATGCTACAATTGACGAGATTAACAAAAATACGCCAGCCTTTCGCAAAGAACCGTAATAAAGAAATATTAGCGTTAAGACTAAAATTAAATCAAAACCGCCTCCGTAAATTTTTAGCGACGGCAAAACCGTAGTTTGAAAAACGGCAACCAATATTGAAAGTAAAATTGTTAATATCCACATTTATATTCCTATATTCCAGTTACCACGGACAGATACTCCAACTTTGAAAAATTGACCGGCGAATTAATTCCATATGTTTTAAAAATATCCGATTTGATTGAAACCTCCTCTTCGGCTGTCCCGACATAAATTCCCTTTGGCAATTTGCCACCAAGACCGGAGGTGATAATTTTCTCCGCCGAAGCAACAACAGTGTCCAATGGAATACTTTCAATTTGCATTCCGGAGATGCCACCAACAAGAACTCCGGTCGTTCTCGAATTTTGTAGCATTACCTGAACAATTGAGTCTTTGCTGGTAATTAGCATTACACGCGAACTGTCGGCGGAAACTTGATCAACTTTTCCAACCAAAACTCCGAGAGAAACCACAGCCTGACCGGTTTTAACACCATTGTTCGACCCCTTGTCAATCATAATAGTTCCAAAATAATCAGTCGGATCAAGACCAATGACATCGGCTAAAACCAGTTCCATCTCCGGATGAACACTGCTGTAATTTAACTGTGATTTTAGATTTTGGTTTTCAATGCCAAGTTCGTCCATTTTTGATTGATCGACTCGGGCAGACGCCAAATCGGCCATAAGTTGCTGATTTTCTTTCCGCAAATCTCCAATCTCCAAAATCAGTGAAAAGAAATTGGCGGTATTCCGACCAAAAGAGATTAGCGGTTTTAACACCGGTCGAGAAATATTTCTGACAATACCGACGGAAAAACTATTCACCGGAGAAGGTACCACAAAAACCAATGTTAAAATAATTATTGCCATCAGCCAAATTATTATCCCTCGTCGTTTCATCTTTATAATTTCAAATTAATGCTAGATATTTTAAATGAATAAAAGCGGTAAGTTTTATTTTTTGTAACGATTTGGCAACAAAACTTCCGACAGTAGGTCAATGTCTTCCAAGACAATTCCCGCCCCGCGAACAACCGAAGTTAGCGGATCATCGGCAATGTGAACTATTGTTTTGGTTTCGATTGAGATTAATTTATCCAATCCTCGCAAAAGTGCTCCGCCGCCGGCTAAAATTATTCCTCGATCCATAATATCGGCAATTAACTCCGGCGGAGATTCCTCCATTGTAACTTTGATTGCTTCGACAATTGCCACCACCGATTTACCAATCGCCCGACTAATCTGCTCGTTGGAAACAACAATCTCCTTCGGCAAGCCGGTTACCAAATCCCGTCCTCTCATTGGCGCTTCCAGTTTATCTTTTAGCGGCAGTGCCGAACCAACAGCAATTTTAATCTCCTCCGCCGTCCGCTCACCCAAAAGCAAATTAAATTCGTCGCGGGCAAACTCAATTATGTCGGCATTCATTTCATCTCCGGCAATTCGTAACGATCTGGAAGAAACAATTCCTCCCAAGGAGATAATCGCCACTTCGGTAGTCCCACCACCAATATCAACGATCATATTCCCCGATGGATCTTGAACCGGCAGTCTGGCGCCGATCGCTGCGGCGATCGGCTCTTCAATTAAATAAACTTCCCTGGCTCCGGCGTTAATTGCCCCTTCTTCAACCGCTCGTTTTTCAACTTCCGTTACTCCATAAGGAATGCCTATAACTACTCTCGGATGAGGAAAAAGCGAGAACTTTTCCCGATGAACTTTTTCGAAGAAATATCGTAGCATTTGCTCGGTAACTTCAAAATCGGAAATTACGCCATCAACCAACGGACGGACGGCAACAATGTGCGACGGAGTTCGGCCAACCATTCTCTTCGCTTCTTCCCCAATTGCTAAAATCTCTTTGGTTTTTTTGTTAATTGCTACAACCGAAGGTTCAGAAATTACAATCCCTTTTCCCTTGACGTAAACTAAAGAGTTGGCAGTCCCCAAATCAATCCCAATATCGTGAGACAAACGATCAAAGATAAAATTAAAAGGGTTTCTCATTTAATTATTTAAAAATAATGACAAAAAATGGGAGACAATTATCCCCGTTTCAGATACAGCATAATAGATCATATTAAAAAAATCAAATCTTTGGTCGTAATTAGTTTTTTGCCAATTTATTTTTTCTCTTTTCCCAAATATTCCGCTAGCTTTCCGGTCGGCTCCAACTTTCCGTCGGTCATAGTTTTCAAAATCCCGGACAAGTTGGTTTTAAGTGGCGCCGGATCTTGCCGTGGCTTCATTGACATATTACTTCGAATAATCTTGGCACCGGGGAATTTATCCTGAATACCCTTATTTGAGGAAATGAAAAAACTCTTATGTTTGGTATCCCAAATTATGTAGGTATCGTAACCAAAAGCTCGAACGGCATCAAAACCGCCGGGAATTGTGTTGCCAATATCAATCAAAATTTTCCCATACCTTGGGCTTTCCAAAGTGTAATTTTTCGCTTCGGCTATTCTTAAATATTTTTCACTATTTTTAACAATACTCTCTTGCCGACCGACCGCTTCAACTAAATCGTATTTTTCAATATCTTCAGCCGAAAGTTGTTCTGCCGGATTTTTACCATCGCGAAAGAATTGGATCAAATTTTCAAAAGTCATACATCGGCCAAGGCCATACAAATTACCTGCAAGCTGACGATAAGAACTCTCATCCACAATAAAGCGACAGTTATCAAGCTCAACTATAAAATTAACCGCTTTCTCCAACACCAAATCTTTCTTCAAAAATCCCATCTCGGCCAATGTTTCATAAACCAATAATGCGGCTGAAATATCAGTTTTGCTGTTGTTGGCGTGGTGATCAAAAAATAATGATTTATTGCCGGCATCATCACTTTCAAAAATGACGCCGTCGCGGTCTCCGGTGTCTAGATTAACTCGGCCGGCTATATAATCCGACGGGCTAACAAATTTTAAATCATCAGTCTTAAAGCCGGCCAATTGGAAAAGCCCGATTGCTGCTCGACCATCAAGATCAGTATCATTTTTGACAATGAACTTTCGATGCCTCTCATCCCATTTAATAGTTCCGTGAACAACAAATTTATTCCAAATTTCTCTGCTAATCTCTTTGAATTTTTTATCAGCATTGGTTTCATTTTCGGCATTTAGATCGTCGTAATTTTCAACATTTTCCAATGTGTAATTCGCCGCTTGACGAGTTTTTTCAACAATATTTTCAGATTTCTCTGGCAATTTTCGAACCTCTCTTTCAGAAACCAAACGGGCACCGCTAGCCAAGAAAGTTACCAAAAACATCTTCTGTTCTCTTTTTTTATCTTCTTGCCTAAAAGTAACCGTTTCTGCGTCTTTGGTTCTCTTATCAACTCCGATAATTTTAACTGTAATTTCTTTACCGTTTTTGGATTTATAAATCCAAGTTTCCCCTTTTGCCGGTTCTCTAACCGGCTTTTCCTTCTCTTTTGCTTGCTCGACCAATTTAGATACGTCGTCAAACGATGATGGGGCTGATTTGGCTTCTCTCTGCAACGACCATTTGTTGCCGGTTCTCTCGACAGTAGCGGCAGTTGCCAATCCAAAAAAAGTGCTAAAACCAATGTTAAAAACCTTTTCGCCTGCCATTCGACCAACTGCCACTGACAAATTACCACCCAGAACATGCGACCCAATTATTCCTTGAGGTAAAATAGTTGCTCCAGCAGCTTGTGCGGTAGCCGCTTCGGAAAAAGAGTTATAGGAAAAAACATAATTATCAGCTAAATGACGAGTGATTTTTATTCCTTGATCGACCAATGAAACGTTATGGGAGATTCCATCTAAATCCAGATCGAGCCGAACTGATTGCCTGTTAGCCAGCTGTCTATGAATTTCGCTAACCATTCGGGCTTTTTCGTGCAACATAGCGGAAATCCCGCCGGCTACTCCTCCGATTGCGGCAAGCATTTCCTCCGCCACCCTCCACCGTTCGATATTTTTATTAAGCGCCATCTGTTTTTTTCTAATGGTTTTTCCTTCGGCTTCTTTGGCAATGTTTACTATTTGGTTAATTTTTTCAGCCCGCCAAGTTTGATAATCCTCCAACTCTCTGTCACTCGAACCTTCTTGTTTGTGTTCGGCAATTTCGGCGGCTATGGCTTCAATTTTTTTATAATAATTTTCGCGAGCAATGAGAAAATCTTTCCGAAGTGCATCTTCTTTGCCAACAAACCCCTTCAATATCTCGGCAACGCCTCGACCAAGAGTCGAACCGAAAATCGTTGTCGCCGGGATCGCTCCAACTCCACCGGTCAAAACGCCCATACCCAAAATCACCGCTGCGCTTCTGGCTGATTTCCAAGCGAAACTAGCCGTCCTCCGCAGTACCTCAGTGCCGACATTGTGGATCACTTCTCCACTTTCCGGATCGTAGGTAAAATCTTCCTCGCCACCAAGCCATTGGCGAAGTTTTCCCAGCGATCCCTCCCCATAGCGCATTTCTAACCGAGCCGATTCTTGCGTCTCTCGCCACTCCCGATTATTTATTTGATCAATTAAATCGAAAATTTGTTTCTCTTTTGATTCCGGTGTATCGTTTTCAGTTGGTTCGGCAATCGAATTATCCAATGATCGGTCAATATTCCCTTCAACAGGGTTTATCCTTCCGGTCGTTGCAACCGACATTAGCCCTCCCGCGAATTTATCAATTCTGTTAGTTCAAGTTTATAAAGCAACGCTTCTTCAATATAAAGTTTTTCAATATCAATATTTCTCTCTTGCATTAAGAGATCGAATTTTTCTTGACTGTTGGTTTCCAAATAAAATTTAATCTGAGCGGCGTCTGCGTCGTAGAGCAAATCGTCAACTCTAGCTAAAATCCGAGTTTGGATTGTTTCAACCATCTTTTTGTAGAGTTCATCTTTTTTCGTCGGATCAATCTCTCCGACACCCAACAACTCCAAAATGTCTTTGTCAATAATCTCTTTTGGACTCAATTTTTCTTCCATTTTTACCCCTCAATTTAAAAACTAATATCAGACTGTCATATTTTATGATTAGGGTATCTGAGAATGAAAATCAAATTAAAGATAGTGATTGACATTGACGTTTTGCTCGGCTTGAGTTTTTGCCAAATGTAACTTACCATCTTTGTCGTAGATGAAGTAATAATAATCGTGCAATTCCGGACTCAGCGTTGCTTTAATGCTAGCCAGCCCCGGATTACAAATCGGTCCGGGAATTCCGGCGTGCAGATAGGTGTTGTATGGACCGGAAATATTTTTGGTATCGCCAGATTGTAGAGCTCGCCAGAATTTGTAACTAAAAACTCCAACTGCTGGAAAATTGTTGCTATCTTTTTGATATTGGACAGTAACGTCTGATTCAAAATTCATCCCGATCTTTTGTCGATTGAGAAAAACCCCGGCAATGGCGGATCGATCTTGATCATTGGCCGCTTCTCGCTCAACGATTGAAGCAATTGACAGAACACTTTCGTCAGCATTTAAACCGGCAGTTCGGTTGGCAAAGTCGTCGGTCATTTTTCCGATTACTTCATCGGCTGTCGGCTGGTCAGTTAAATCGAAAGTGTCGGGGAAAAGTTTACCTTCCAAATCTTTGGTTTTGGACAGAAATTCGCTCGGATCGATTTTTGCCTTTTCGGAAAGATATGCAGCAATTTGCTCTTTTCTCCAACCTTCGGAAATGGTAATTCGAATTATCTGATGATCACCCTTGGATAAAATTTCGATGATTTGAAGAGGGCTCAAATCCTTTGGCAAAAGATAATTCCCCGACTTAATGGTAATTTTTTTAAAACGTAAATACAACTGAAACGACCAAGTTGAAGGTATAAGCCCTTTTTTATAAAGACTATCAGATATCTCGGTAGCTGATTGACCGTCAGTGATATCAATTTCGACTTTGCCGGTTGAAAAATTTAGCGGTTTTTCGATTTGTTGGCGGAAAAATAAAAGAAATCCAAAAACTGCCAAAATAAAAATTGATAGGAAAACCAAAAGTGTTTTCCTTACAGTGCCTCTTGCAATGTTTCCTCCTCGTTTGCAATATATTGTTCCAAAATCAGTCTGGCCGCCGTTTGATCAACTTTGTTTTCAATCTCATCTGGTGTTGCACCTTCCTCTTTCAGAAGATCAAGCGCTGTTTGAGTAGTTAAATTTTCCGCTTCAAAATAAATTGGCAAAGCAGTTTTAGCTTTTAATTTTTCCGCAAATTTTTCAATTTCCAAAGATAGTGTCCCCTGATCGCCACTTTCAAAAATCGGCATCCCAATAACTATTCTCTCAATTTTCTCTTGTTTGCAGAGCGTGGCAATTTTTTCAAAAACTTTGTCATTGTTAGCAATGGTCACCAAATCATAAGGAATCTTTTTTCCAACCGCTAAACCAATTTTTTTTGTCCCGAAATCAATTCCTAAATACATTTTTATTGCTCCTGTGAACTAATATTTGATTTTTTGGAAGTGCCATAATCAAAGTTAATATTTATCCGCTGCGCCAAAGCCGGAAGCGAGCGAAGAAATCTCGGCGAAGTGGAAATGTCGGCTGATAAAATTCCATCGTAGGCAGTTAATTTTCCGGTTGCTTTTCTAATTGAGATAAACCTGATCGCCGATTTCATCTCATCAGTGTTATATTTCTTGGCAATAAAACCATCAAAGGTCCCGTGTAAATTAACTGTGCCAGCGGCAATGTCGCTACCAGTTACTTCGTAATTGATGTTTTGATTGTCATTTGTCACGATTTGCCGATCATCCGGCAACTGCAATTGAGCAGTTTTCAAAAGTAACAATTTGAAATTATCTTCAGAAAAAGTAATCGCCTCAATTTTGATTTTAGCCAAATAATTGAAGGTATCAAGCTGATCACCGGATTTGGCTGAAGCACTTTCGGAAGTTATTGACATCGAAATTGCTGAATCAAGAAGTTTTTCACTATCGGTTAAGTCGGATTTAATTTTATCGGTAATTGTTGTTTTGAGCTCGTTTTCGGTTGAATCTTTGGCATCGGAGATATCTTTATCGGTAATCACTTTGACTATTTCATTGGTTCCGCCGGACATCGCCGTTGAACTTTTTCCATAGATTTTTGACTGTTGAACACTCGGCAAACTGGTTATTGTAAAATTGGACGGACCAATATTTCCCTTTTCACCAACATCAACCGCTTCAACACTAACATCAACCGTTCCTGGCGGGTTTATTTCGTAAGTTGACGGCGGAATAATATTCGGATGACCAGCCGGAACAGTTGCCGCTTCAGTCGAAACAAAAACCACACCAGCGGAAGTTGAAAACTTACTTCCGGAAGCTATTTGATGTGGTTTGTCGTCCCAATAGTTATAAATTGTAATTTTGCCTTTTGCTTTAGCACCGATATTTTTCTCGCCGCTAGCGGCAAACGGTTTAGTTAGTTCCTCTTCTTCGGAGACTAATTTTCCGGGGATTGTTGATGTTTCCGAATTAATTTCAGTTGCATCTTTATTGACTATAATATCGGCCGCTGATGAAAACGGTTCGGAAGTAACAGAGAGTGTTACCGTTGCTTTCGGTAACGCAATATAGGCGCCAAATATCAACAGCAGAGCAATCAATCCTGAAATAATAGCAATAATTTTTTTCTTCCGACTTTTGGCAGTTCGCATTTTGCCAAAAACCTGACCGCCACCCAAATCAGGACCGGGTAGTTCACGTTGTCTAATCTCCGGTTTCATAGGTTTTTTTATTAATTTATAATCGGCTTTTTCAGCTGTCGGCTCGGAAATTGGCTCCGGATGAGAATCGGCCTCTTTAATTAACTCTTTCTCATTCTGATTTCCATTTCCTACATTTGAATTTTCATCTTCTGCATCGCGAACAGCTTCAATAATTTCGCCTTCGCCACTTTCTGATGGAAGTTTTGATTCATCGGATATTTTTTCTTCGGCATTTTCTTCCTCCGGCTCCATATCTTCCCTGCCATCTCGGTCATATTTATGAACTTTGATTCCATCAATCTCATCCTCCGTTCCTCTAGATAACGGCTCTTCCGCTTTGGATTCTTCCATCGGTTCTTCCTCTTTTCCGGCTCTGGCATCTTCGATACTTTCAAAAACTGAAAGCCCGATTTGTGAAGCAAGATTGTGGGCAATATTATCACTGGTAACCAAAGCAACATCTTTCTTCAATGATTTGCTTCGTTTAACCAAAAGTTTGAGATTGACAATACTGTTCGCCAATGTCGAACCCCTAGGTATTACAAGAGAGACCGATCTGTCATCGACTTTGGAAATCTTGTCGATTACATCGGTAATCTCTTCATCTAGATCTAAATAAATCAGCTTGGACATAATATTAATTTAATTTAAAACTCTGAGCTGATGCAAGCGCTTTATAATAATCATCTGCAATAATCAGTTTTGATTCTACAAACAAATTGCTTGGCGTTCTAACCATTACTTCGTAAGAATTGCCGCCTTTTTGAATTTCCCAAACGAAATGCTCAACAATCGTCGGATCGATAAAAAACTTTGCCGAAATATTATTCAGCGTCGTGCCTTGAATAGCATAAGATTCTGTCGACGATTCAATTCTAGAACCATTCGGAAATGAGTAAACTGCAAAAAGCTCGCTTCCCAATGTCGAGCAATCGCCACCACCATTTTTTATCGCGTCAGAAACACATTGATCACCAGCTTTTTTTTCTGCCGGTGTTTCCAATGTTACGCTATTATTGCTGTTATCGCTTAATGTCCAATCGGCTGGGTATTTAAAACTGTAAGCGGCTTTTTTATCATTGTAAGTTTTCCAGCTGGAAGTGTCAGCGGTATCAAAATTTTCAACATTCCATGGTGGCTTTGGCAAATTGTTTAGTGCTTCTGTGCAACCATCAGATTTTTCTGAATTAATCTTTCTTTCCATAACATAGTAAACTCCAACAACAATTGTGGTAACTACGCTGATGAAAATTTTCCAGAAATTTGACATTTTCTCCGTCTTTTTTAATTACTTAGTAAATTGGAAAGTAGAAAGGATTTTTTTATCAATCAAAGTTAGCTTATCTTTTGTTTCCACATTTCCAAATAACACTTTGAATATTTTACTGTCTTTTTGCAAAACATAAATGTAATATTGCCCAAAACCGCCTTCAATTCCTTCATATGCAGTTTGGCCAGTTAAACTGGTTTTAATTAACCCATTTGGAAAATATCCTTTGTCGGAAATCATATCAGAAATGTTCGTCCATTTTTTAGGATTATTGCCGTCGGCTTCAGACAAGCTATTATAGGAATAAAAAGTTATATCACTCATGTAGCCTTCACCATTCATTTCGCCGGAATCAACTTTTTGCTTGGCAGCTTGATTTTCGGGGCTATTGACTGTAACTGCTTTTTCGTCATTAGAATTTAATGTCCAATCACTCGGATATTTAAACGAAAATTTATAATCTGTATTGGTGTAGGTTTTCCAGTCGGCTGTTTCATCTGTTGAAGTTGTTGTGTCTGATGATTGCAAACCTTTAAGCTGATCATCTAGCTCATTCATCTTCGATTGATTGTCGGAACGAATGGAATCAATTTGCTTTTGCATTAAATAGTAAACTTCACCACCGACAATAATGACTGTGGCAATTACGCTGATGAAAATTTTCCAGAAATTTGACATCTCCCTCCTCAAGCTATTTTAACTACTTTTTTAATTTTGATAATTTCTTTTTTATTTGAATCAATTTCATCCTGATAGCGACCCAAAATTGCAATGGTTGATGTTTGCTCAATTTCGACATCATCTGTTTTTTTGACAAAATTATCGATTGCTTCTAAAATTCTGTTTTCCGATTCTTTAATTTGTTGGCAAACTTTTTCAAATTCGTCGTCGTGCTGTAACACTTTGGCGACGGGGTTTTCCAAAATTACTTGATGCTTATCAAGCTTTTTCCCATGATCAGCCAGAATCCTTCCATATTCAGCCAAAGTTTGTCCATGTTCAGCCAAAGTTTTAGTTGTTTCAATCTCAAAATTTTCTGTCACGATGAGTCCTTACTCCTTTAACGAACTAACCACTTTATCAATTGTACCGGAGATGACTGATGGTGTTCCGGCCAAATCGATTGCCATATTTGCTAGAGTCATTGGTGTAATATCTTGCGGATCATCGAGTTTTTCCGTTTCATCTAGAACCGATGCCACATCTCGCGGTCGAATAAAGTTTGCTTTCGGTTTTTTGGCGAACGGCAAATCATCAACCCAATCGGCAGTCTCTAAAATTTTTTTAATGTCCGGTAGCATTGAACCACCGCCGCAGAGAAGAATTTTTGAAGGTAAAAGATCGACTCCAGCAAACTCCTCTAATGCTAATTGTACCCCGGCAATCCAAGTTTGGCAATCACCATCGAGAGATTTTTTAATTTTCTCCGTTTGACTTTTCTCTAATTCGCCAGCCGAATAGGCAATCTTTAGTTTTTCCGCTTCCTGAAAACTTAAATTAAATTCATTGGCCAACCGTTTGGTGAAAACTCGACCACCAAGAGCAAACATTTTCGTTCCTTCAACACCACCATTTCGAACAACGGCAATATCGGTTGTCCCCCCGCCAATATCAATAAATATCGCCGAAAATTCAACCGATTCTTCCATTCCCATGCTTCTAGCAACGGCGTACGGTTCGGCAACAACTCCTAAAAGGTCGAGTCCCAACCCTTCGGTAATTGTTTGCAGAGCGCCTAAGTGAACAACCGGAGCAAAAGCGTTGAAAATACCAACCGAAATGTCGCGGCCTTGAAAACCAACCGGATTGGTAACTTTGTAACCGTCGATTTTAACATCAACAACTGCCGAGTTAACTAGCCGAACATCGATCTCTGAATAGCCGGTCTCCCAAGCTAAATTGGCTCTGGTTTTTTCAAAAGCCTTTTTTTGAACTTCGGTGATTATTGTTTTTAGCTCAGAAATGGTAACTTTCGATTTTGGTGCTGGTCGCTGATAATGAACCGTCGTTGTTGTCCCTTTTACCAATTCGCCGGCAATTCCGACAACACATTGCATCGGCGCAACGCCGGCCTCCTCGGCCGCCTGATCGAGAGCTTTTTCACAATTGGAAATTACTCCGGAGATGTCGGTAACTCGACCACCTTGCATATCAGATAATTTTTGTCGCGCTCGTCCAGAACCGATAACTGATGCTTGATCATCATCAATTCGAAAAATTAGCGCTTTAACGAATTCAGTACCAATATCCAGCGCCAAGGCATAATTTTTCTTTTTCCCCATTCCCAAAAATCCCATTTCCCTCCATTACAAAAACAAATATTTCTTTGTCGGTGTTATCTAACTCTTTTTCGCTCATCATTGCGAGAAGAACAACGAAACAATCTCTATTAAATAAATTGCCACACTCCGTTTAACACTGCGCTCGCGATAATAGTTGCGCAACGCGGTATTTCTTTAATTATTATACCAATATTTTATCTGTGATACTAGAACCAATCCAAGATCGCTTTGATTCAAGAGATGTCGGCACTCGAGGGGCTGTCCTCGTAGCATCTATTTTAATATTGCTTTGATACGTCTAACTCCGGCAGAGGAGGATTTTTCCTTTATAATTTTGAATGTTCCAAGTTCGCCGGTTGATGCTACGTGCGGCCCACCACAAATTTCCTTAGAGAAGGATCTGATTGTAAAGACTTTAACCCTTTCACCATAACGGTCGTCAAAAACTCCGGTGGCACCGGATTTTTTCGCATCTTCCAAATTTAATTCTTCCATTTTAACTGGAATATCTTCTTTAATTTTTTCGTTAACAATTTTCTCCACCTGCTCGATCTGATCGGATGATAATTTTTCCGGCCAGTTGAAGTCAAGCCGCAAGCGTTCTTCAGTAATATTCGAGCCTTTTTGCGAAACATCCGGTGATAGCACCTGCCGCAACGCCGCCAGCAGTAAATGCACCGCTGTATGTAACCTGGTGGTTTCAGCTTTGTTGTCCGCCAGCCCGCCCTTAAACATCCCGGCTGAGGCCGTACGAGAAAGTTCTTGATGCTTTTTTAATTCGGCCTGATAGTTTCTTTTACTGACAAAGAGATGTCTTTTTTGACCTAAATCAAGCAGTATCTCATGTGGCAAACCATATGTCTGGTATAAATTAAAGCCTTCTTTCCCACTTATATATGCCTCATGCATCTGTTTGTTAGTCATCTGAATTCCAGCTTGCTTAAATTCTGGATGTACTTGATCGTTCGGCTCCTGACTGTGAATCTTCCGAAGAATATCTTTTCGATTTGGGAACTGCATGACCTTCGCGTATTCTTCCTGCGAAATCGGTTTTTTATTAGCAAAAACCTTTTCAACCTGCCTTAAACCATTATCAATAATTCTTGAAAATTGCTCTTCTTCTGTTTTAAATTTATCTTTAACAGTTTCTCCTTCTCGCATTTCATATGAGCTTCCAGAAATGATCAGCTCCAAAATTGATTCAAGAGAGCCCTCATATTCTAAAAGCCAAGAATATCTAATCGCTCGGCGAATCAACCGGCGAACAATGTAACCGGCGCCTTTATTTGATGGTATTGCGCCGTCAGAGATGGCAAAAACTGCGGCTCGTAAATGATCTGCAATAATTCGAAAGGCTTTTTCGTTACCCATATATGTTTTCCCGGTTAATTGCTCGATTTTTTGTATAATTGGTTCGAAAGTATCAATCTGAAAAACATCGGCTTTATTTTGTGAAAACATCGCGAGGCGTTCCAAACCGAGACCAACATCAACATTTTTCTGTGCCAATGGTTCGTATTTATCGCTGGATACTTTGTTGAATTCCATAAAAACGTTGTTGCCAATTTCAACGAATTTATCGCAATTACAACTTGGGCCACAATCTGGGCCACACACATCTATGCCAGTATCGACAAACATTTCTGTGCAAGGGCCACAAGGGCCAGTAACACCCACCGGTCCCCACCAGTTATCTTTTCGATCATATTTGTAAATTCTATCTTCCGGAATTCCAATTTCATTTTTCCAAGTGTCAAAAGATTCCTGATCAAAAGACGCCGTTTCATCACCAGCAAAAACAGAAACCGAAATATCGTCTTTACTAAAACCAAGAACCTCCACATAAAAATCAAAAGTGTAGTGAATTGATTCCTTTTTGAAATAATCACCGAGTGACCAATATCCCAACATTTCGAAAAAAGTACAATGCTGTGCATCGCCGATCTCGTCGATGTCGTCGGTTCGCAAACATTTTTGAACATCACAAAGTCTTTTACCGAGCGGATGTTTTTCACCAAGAAGATATGGTACCAGAGGATGCATCCCTGCGGTCGTAAAAAGAACCGAAGGATCGTTTTCGGGCACCAAAGAAGCAGAAGGGATCACCTTGTGACCCCGCTTTTCAAAAAAATCTAAAAATTTTTTCCGCAAATCAGCTGAAGTCATAGAAAATAAGTTACAAGAAACAAAAAACAAATTCCAAACAATTTCCAAATCTCAATTTTCAATATTCAAACATTTGGAATTTGGATATTGAAATTTGTTTTGTGATTTATTTCTTGTTTCTTGATTATTGACTTTCTGTTCCATAAAGAAGAGAAATCAAATTTTTCAGTGTTTGTCCCCAAACAACATTTCGGGAGTTGTTATCGGCGATTTTAACCACCGGTTTTTCATCTTCTGCCGGCGACAAGCTATTTAAATCCAGTTGAGCCTGATAAAGTTTGTGATAAACCGTTTTATAATCCAAAACTTTTTTAGCGTAGCTATTGGTACTCGGGTCTTGAAGCAACCCCATTCGTAGCCACTTGTCAGCGTTGCCGCCGCCGGCGTTGTAAGCCGCCAACGCTGCTACTTCGTTTCCATCGTATTTTTCTTTTAGCACGTGAATCTGCCAAGTACAAAATTGAACGGCAATTTCCGGATCAAAAAGATCGGATGTCTGATAGTCGGTCTTGCCGACACCGGAAGCAATGGTTCTGCCAGTCGCCGGCATAATTTGAGCCATTCCCAGCGCCCCAACCGGGGACTGGGCTTGCGGATTAAAACCGGATTCAAGCATTAAAATTCCGGCGACCAAAAACGGATCTTCATGATAATCACGGCTCCATTTTTTAATCGATTCAGCATATTTCAACGGAAAAACCGAATCGCCGAGAATTGTTGGTAAATAAAAATAGCCTGCTACCAAAACCGCAATAATGACAAGCGAAATTATGATCTTTTTTACTCGGCCTCTTTTGTCTACCATTACTTTTATTCTACCATAATAAAATTAAAAAAAATAGACAAAAAAACCCGCATCACTCAATGCGAGCAAGTTCTTTTCAATCAGCTACCAATCCGGAGTCAGAAGCTGATTTCTGACCCGTTTTTCGTTTTGCTGGCTGTCTTCTTTCCAAATCATCTGCTTTTAATTTTGATAATTGTTCGTGATTTAGATCTAACACTTCAGCGATTACTTTAAGAGCCCTGCTGCTCGAGAGAATCAGCCCCAATTCTATCTAACTGATATGTTGACGAGAAACTCCAACTTTTTCTGCCACGAAAGCACAGCTGATTCTTTTATCGTGTCTAGCATTACGGATTGCTTCGGCAACCCCACCGTCGAGCGGCTTGGCGCGCTCAAAGAGAAATTGTTTCATATCTTTGTCAGAAACCTCCAAAGCTCGAGCAAAAGAGTAAAATAATTTGGGAGATAAACATCTTTCTTTACTTCTCGATTCAATTGACCTAGTTCTCGGAGTTTTATTTTTCAAGCCCATCTTTTTATCAAGCTCTTCCGATGATAATCCAAGTGCCAATCGATGCCGCTTGATAAATCTTCCAAGCTCCGTCGGTGGCAGTTTATAATGGACCCAAAAAACTGGACAACTGTATTAGATGGAAAATGGTGGTAGAATTTGGCTAGAAAGGATCCATCATAAAAATCTAAAAGTAAAACTTGAAGAAATTACAAAACAACTTGAAAAGTTACTCGATGTTTATTTGAACGAAGTTATCACGACCGAAAAATATACTTTGCGAAAACAAAGGTTGCTTAATGAAAAGTTGGAGATTGGCGAACAAATCAAAGACTTTGAACAAAAAGGATTGTCTTGGCTCGAACCGACCAGAGAGTTCATTTTATCACTTGCCAAAGGTGATAAATTAAAAAAATCCGAAGATTATTCGGAAATTCTAACATTTCTCAAAAATATCGGCTCGAACCATTATTTACAGAATCGAAAGTGGTATTTTGAAGCAAAAATTCCCTACAATTTGGTCGCCGCCAGAAGCGGCGCGAACTCCCAAATTTTGACATTTCCGACTTGGTGCCCGAGGCCGGAGTCGAACCGGCACGGTTTTTTAGGCCAAAGGATTTTAAGTCCTTCGTGTCTACCAATTCCACCACTCGGGCACAGTACTAAAATACAAGTTACAAGAGACAATTTCCGAACAACATTCAAATCTCAATTTTCAATATTCAAACATTTGGAATTTCTAATTTGGATATTGAAATTTGTTTGTGAATTGTATCTTGTTTCTTGAAATTTTTAAACCTATATTATCTTCCAACCGTTTGCTGTTTTTTCGAATTTGCCATCAATTACAAACCCGGCAGCTTTTTTGTGCCCACCACCGGCAAAAAGTTTGGCGATTTGTGAAACATCGATATTACTCGATTCAGTCCGTAAACTGCCTTTAATTTTACCATTTGGCATCTCGTAAAGCAATAGCGTGGCCGCCTCGTCGGGAATGGAGCTAATTAAATTTACAACGCCAGCCAAATCACCCTCGCTGGCTAAAACACTTTCAATATCTTTTTGAGTAATAATTGAATAAATCAGCTTAATTTCCGACAGGTAAGTAATTCGGTCGAGCGCAATCCCCCACAGTTTCAGCATTGGCAAACTTTTGTGGTTAGAAATATTATTTGAGATATTTTTCAGTCTTGCACCACGGCTCATTAATTCCGAAGCAATTGAATAGGTTTTGGCAGAAACGTTGGAATGTTGAAACCCGCCAGTGTCGGTGTAAATTCCAGTCAAAAGCATTGTTGCCGCATCGGCTTCAATTTTGACGCCGATCTTTTCAAAAAGTTCGAAAACTATCTCACAAGTCGAAGACGCTTTCTCATCGACAACATTGATGCTGGCATATTTCCAAATATCGTTTTTCGGATGATGGTCAACATTGATAATCGGTATTTTTCGCTCTTTGGCTTTTAATATTCGATCGGAATATCCAGTTCGTCGCAAATCGCCGTTATCAATTAAAACAATTGCGTCAAAATCCCCGACTAAAAAATCATCTCTGGCGTCCCGCCAATCAGGTAGATATTGGAAAACTCCTGGAACACCCTCCGAAGAAGCAATGGTAATTTCTTTGTTGAGATTTTTTAGCAATCGAGCCATCGCCAAAGTCGCCGAAACGGTGTCGCCATCCGGCCGCTCATGAGCAATTAAAAGAAATTTCCGGTTCTCTTTTCCCCCCAGAAAATTAATTAGCTTAGAAAAGGAGGCCATAATATGTAAACTCTAAAATTCTAATATCTACCCGTCTCACCCTCGATCAGCCGAGACGGAAATTCTAAACAATTTCAAAATTCAAATTAAAATATTTGAAAATTTGATCATTTGAATTTGTTTAGAGCTTAGGATTTCGTGCTTGGGTCTTATGATATGTTTTCCAAAAATATCGTTTGACGCCCCTCTTCCGGAAGCGAAGTTTTGGAAATTTTAGCTGATTTTTCGACCTCACCTTCCAGTCCTTCTTTTTTCAGTTCTTCAATGTTAGAAAAATACATCGGAATAATTACACTCGGTTCCATTGCTCCGGAAAGATCCAAAGCATCTTTTAGCGACATTGAATCTTCGTCGCCAGCCGGCAGAAAAAGCAAATCCACTCCATCAAGAACTTCAATCTGTTTTTCAGTTAGCTTTTTGGCTTTCCCCGGGTAAAGCATTTGAATATCCTCGGCCATAATTTTGAAAGCCGGTAGTTCAAACGGCACTTCGACAAAGATATTTCTTCTCTCGTATTCCCCCGGTCCATCAATGACGAAACCATCAATATCAACCGCATCCGGGCTTAAGGTAATGTTGGCATCGCGAGTTTTAATTCGAAATTTGCCGCCACCATAGTAAGTGATAATCATATTGCCCTCTTTTTAATAATTATTTTTTAGCTTTTTTTGTTTTTGATTTGGTTTTTTTTGCTTCTTTTTCTTCCGGCTTCTCCGGCTTTTCTTCGACTGCCTCAATTTTGGAATCTTTTTCCTCCGATTTTCCTTTCCTAACCGCTTTCAAACTAAGTCCCAACCGATGTGTTTCCGGCTCAATTGAGATAATTTTGAACTGATAATCTTTGCCAAGTTCAACAACTTGGCTCGGGTCGATTACATGCTGATCGGAAAGCTCAGAGACATGAACCAAACCGTCAATTTCATCATCCAGTGAAACAAATGCCCCAAATGGTGTTATTTTGGTTACCGAGCCACTGACGATTTGACCGACTTTGTATCTCTTAGCCGCGTTTGTCCAAGGATCATCAGCCAGTTTTTTTAACGACAAAGATAATTTTCCGTCTTCAATGGCAATCACCATTACTTTAATCGTGTCGCCAACTTTGAAAATTTGATTCAAATCGGAAACCCTCGACCAAGAAACTTCGGAAATATGAACCAGCCCTTCAACCAGCGGATCAATTTTTACAAACAAACCAAAATCAACAATTCCGGAAATTTTGCCTTCCAAAACGTCGCCAACTTTATATTTTTCAATTTTTGATGCCAGTTTTTCAGCATCAACCGCTTTTTCCGAGAAGATCAATTTATTAGAAGGCTTGTCGCAATTAATAACCTTAACCATAATTTTTTCGCCAATCAATTTATTCAATCGCGAAAGAATCTCTTCCCGATCGCCGCCGGAAACTCGCGGATAATGTTCTGACGAAAGTTGGGATACCGGCAAAAATCCGGGGATGCCACCGATTTCTGAAATTAAGCCACCTTTGTTAGCCTCGTTGATGGTAATTTCCACCGGCTCGCCGGTGTTGTATCTCTCTTCCATATCTTTCCAATAACGCTCGCGGTCAGCTCTTTTGAGAGACAAAACGACATTACCATCTTCGTCTTCAAGAAGGATAACATAGGCAAAAATTGTGTCGCCGACTTTGACGTCGGAATTTAGAGTAATCTCTTTCTCCGGCACATAACCAAGCGACAAACCGGAAACATCAGTCCAGATTTTATTCCTTGACACCGACAATATTTTAGCTTCAACAATTTCGCCTTCTTTGTACGGCAAAAGCTGATCACCGGCTTCGGCAATCAAACTCTCCATGCTTTCCATGACCGGGACTTTTGTTTTCTTGTCTTTTTTTTCAACTTTTTTTACTTTCTCTACAGTTTTCGTAACTTTTGGCATTTTACTCCTTAATATATATTGGGGATTTTTACTCTGACAAAATATGGTTATTTTTTCTTCTTGCTTTTTGGTAAATACTGAACATATCTTTGATGATTTTTGATTGCCCTAATTTCCACTTGCATTTTACCGAATGAATAAATGGTAATTGCGAAGTACCAAATAATCGCTACCACTATCAAGGCAAAGATTACGATTCGACTGCCGACGTAGGGGATGCTTTCGAAACGGAAGAACAAAACGATAACCCCAAGAATTCCAATGGTCAGAAAAAAATTAAATAATCGCGACCGCAAGCCTTTGTGGATACTCCGATTGTAGCCAAGGAAAATTGAGATAATGATGAATAACAGAAAAATGCCGACGGCGGTCAGAAAAAGTCGCTGGTTTTGCGGAGCGGCGTAAGAAAACAGATAGTCGGTTGTAATGTAATTTTTCAACATAATATTTTAGTTAATCATTCACCACATCACGAGAGGATGATGATAGTTGCATACAAATTTTGGTGGGCGCTGGGGGATTCGAACCCGCGACCTACTCGGTGTAAACGAGTTGCTCTAACCAGCTGAGCTAAGCGCCCAAAAATTTTATTCTCTAATTTGCAATAATCTAAAAAACGCTTCCGATATAAATCTTCTTTCTTGTTATATTGAATACATCAACCCCACATAGCTCAAATAAATTTGAGCGACGTGGGGTGGTGGGCAGAACAGGACTTGGTCACTCGTAAAATTCTACTGAATTTTCGCTCGACCCCGGCTCGGTGCCGTCGCGCCTCCGCCTTTCAAGTCCTCAACTATCCGATACACCCCGTATAGCTCAAATAAATTTGAGCGACGTGGGGTGGTGGGCAGAACAGGACTTGAACCTGCACGGCCTTGCGGCCACAGCCACCTCAAGGCTGCGTGTATACCAATTCCACCACCTGCCCTTTTAAAAGATTTTGGATTATGAATCTATCTGTGCAAATTTGCGACCAAAAATCTCTGATTCAAAAAACCTCGGCACCAGCCCGAGATATAATTAACGATATCTATTCAAGCTGGATTAATGATTTTCTAAATTAATTGTAGCAAATGAAATAAAAAAAAGCAAGGCTATAACTTACCGACTTGAACACACCCCAATATTTTTTGATGCAAAATTCCGT
>CAZEVI010000005.1:0-30405 GCA_964515615.1 uncultured Candidatus Saccharibacteria bacterium
GTCTACCAGCGGTCTGTTATCGCGGTATGTGTCAGATATTAATAAATACCCGGGTTCGAACCAGGGTGATTTTGATCTTGGTTATCCGAGAGACTGGTTGAAAAATAATCTTGAATGGAGTAAGTGGAATTTTTTAAGCAACACTATAACAGTTGCCGGAGGTTACACGGAAAGCAGTCTTTTGGGCCATGGGGGCATTGTCCGGATTGTTAGCAGTAATGCCGGGATGATTGGAATTCATAAAACTTTGGCTAAAATTTCGCCACTGGGTGGATCGCCGTACAATTTGGCGCCAAACGATAGAATTCAAGTTACACTTCATATAACCAATTTAATTCCTAATCAAACAATGAATATTCGAGACGAAATTTTCAACGACGGCGCAGGTCCGCCTAAATATTTTACTTTGATTAGCGGGGGCAGTTCTTGTGTAATATCAGCCGGTTCCGCGACTTGTACTGTTGGCGTTAACGCAACTGCAAGTGAAGTGATGTGGACGCTTACTCCAAGTTGCGCGACTAGTCTTTGCAGTCTCGATTTACGATATGTTTTGGAAGTACCTTAGAGATTGAAGAGCTGAAGAATTTCAAGTGTCTCAGAAATGTTGTGTGGCAAATAAAGTTATGATTTTAAAAAAATATATCTTTCTTTTTTTAGCATTGGTTTTAGCGGTTTTTGTACCGGTTTTTTCGGTTTCGGCACTTGACCTGAACCATGAACTGCCGATGCTAAATTGGGGGATGCCGTCTGCTTCGTGGACCGATTATAACAGAAATAATTTCACAATTTTTGCCGATCCGGAGGCAACTGAAACGGTTCGCAATTCGGCACCTGATACTTTGCCCGAGCTTCTTTTTAACACAAATTGCGTTGTTAACGCGGCTTCAACCAGTCTTGTTGGAATTAATCGGTGCATAAGTTTCAGCAATGTGACATCGATGAAAATTTACAATAGTAAAACATGGGCTAACTCAATGCTCAAATCGGCAACCGCGGTTTTTCGTTACCCTGACCGACAAATTATCGGTGATTCATTCAATTCCGATGGCAATTTCGCCTTTTGGGGCCGGCATTTGCGGCAGACTCCCGACAATTCAGACTCAAATGCCCAATGGCAATTGCAGGGTTATTCGTTTAATCCGACGGCGCAAGCATATTGGGATACAAACGATCCGAGTAAAAATTCGACGATGACAGCGACGATTAGCCGTTTGTTGCAAAATAGCAAAACTCTCTCGACAGGTGCTTTGCCCAGTGATTTTGATGGCGTTTGCCAAAATCCTGCGGCAACAATTACGACCTGTCCGGAGATAAACCAGTATCCCGACGGTCGCATCTGGGACTTTAATTCGAGTATTAATACAACGGCAGTTACCGTTGGCGTTACTTTTAAATATCAGAAAAAATCTTCCATTATTGTTAAAGAAGGAAATTTACTGATAAAAAAAGCAATGACAGCGGCAAATGATTCATCAAGTATCGGCTTTATTGTTCAAGAGGGTGATGTGACAATTACAAATACATCGAGCAGTTTAATAAAGATCAAAACTTCGATTTTTGCTCCCAACGGAACAATTACCATCAACGCCGGCAGTGGAGGCATTGAATTGACCGGATCTTTTGTAGCCAAAAATTTTGTTTATAACGACACAGGAGGAATTAGTTTTTGGGAAGATTCTCGCGGGGAAAGTGTTTGGCCACCCGGTTTCCGTGATTTGCAACCGCTGACAACCAAAAGTAAGCTGTAAAAGTGCAATTAAATAAAATTGCTATTGCAGAAAAAAAACCAAATGTAGTATAATAACAATAAGATACTAATTTCCTGCGCATTTACCGTCTTTATGGTCTTGCCGGGAACTCCGCCGTTGGCGGTTGTAGGAGGGTTAATGTTTGATGAAAATCCGCAAACAGCTCATTCCGAAGAGCCGTTTTTGGAGATAAATACGCACGAAGATGAAGGAGGGCCTTCAACTCTAATTTTTATTTTCTCGATTATTATTATAATAATTGTTAGCGGTTTTTTCGTCTATTATAAATATCGTACTCAATCGCAAGCGTTGGATCGCCAACAGGCATTGGAATCGACATTGAATCAACTAAATTCCAACAATAACGAAGCCGTTGAAGAGACAGCCAGAAATATAAATCAGGCGACAACCATTCTCTCAACTGCCGCAAGGTCAAAATTTCTTTTCGATGCCTTTATTACCGACTTGGCTCATAAAATTACCAACGATAGCAAATTAAATTCGCTGGCAATCTCCGAAACCGGCGACTTGACGATCGATGGCGTTGGTGGCAGTTATCGCTCGGTTGCCGATTTGGCGATTTCGTTACAATCATCACCAAAACTTGACAACATTCAAATTGCCGGACTTTCAGAATCAACCGATGGTGGGACCAGTCAAGTTACTTTTTCCATGACCGGTAAAATTAAAGATTGGAAAAGCTCAGGAGGCGGGGAATGAACAAAAAAGATATAAATTTAATTTTGCCGGCGGTAACAATTGTTTTGGCAATTGGCGCCTATTTTCTCTGTAGCAATTATCTAATGCCGACAATCGGCGAAAATTTGGCTAAAGTTTCTGCTTATAACCAAGATATTAGCGCTGCCGAAGAGAAGATCAGCTCAATTTCAACCACTGAAAAAATAATTTCCCAAATGTCCGATACGGTCAACAACTTACTAATTGCCATTCCTGATAGTGTTGATGCACCGAATGTAATTGCCGAAGTTGAAACAGTCGCCAACAAGAATCAGGTGGCTTTGTCCAGCATGACTCCGCCGGCAGTTTCTGCTGGCAACGCCAGTAATAGCGGTATGGCGGTCAATGTTAGCGTTAGTGGAACATATACCAATGTAAAGTCGTTTATCAATTCACTGGAAACCTCAATTCGATTTTCCAAAATATCCAATATATCAATATCTTCATCCAATGAAGGCATTTCGGCAGCAATCAATTTCAATGTTTACAGTCGACCGGCTTCATAATTTTTAATCTTTTTTCTATGAGAGAAAATGACATTTCAGAAAAGGCAATGATTGTATTTAGCGTAGCACTTTTGGTTATTATCCTTGGCGCTTTTGCCTGGATTTGGTTTGGGACTTCGCGCCCAAGTGCCGATGTCTACAAATCGACGGAAAATTTACAGCCGATTAGCGTTGCTAATTTCCGAAATCAAGCCAAGAAACTGCTCGACGGTTTACAGAACAATTCCGGTATGCCAATTCTCGAGCCGACCGCCAAAGAAGGTCGAGACGACCCATTTGCCAGTCTTTAATGAAATTCTAATATCAAAATTCTAAGTTCTAAACAAACTCAAATGATCAAATTTCCAGATATTATAGAAAATAAGACATTTGAATTTTGATATTGCTTTATCGTTTTGCCCACTTGGCATTGCAAACGCTGTGTCAAACGGAGCGTGGCAATCTATTCAGTAGAGATTGCTTCGTTGTTCCTCCTCGCAATGACAAAAGTAAAAGAGTTAGGTAACACCGATGTTTGTTTAGGGTTTAGAGTTTCGTATTTAGAATTTTGTATTTATAAATATGGATAGTCAAAAAAAAAATTTTTCAACTCTAGCCTCGCAATTTAGTGGCTTTTATCGGGCACTATCTTTGCAGTCGATTGTTGATGTTTTTGTTGTCCAAGGTTTGGTTTTGCCGGCCGACGGCGAAAAAATTAAAGCCAAATACCAAAACAATCTGGCGATTGAGAGGTTTCTGTTATCAAACAAATTGATCTCACGCGAGGCTATTAACAAAGCGTATAGCATTATTTTAAAATTGCCCTTTATTTCGCTCAGCAATGTTGCTATTCCGCCGGATGTAAAAAAGATTATCTCCGAAAAGTCGGCGAAAAAATTTCAGATAATTCCTTTTGCCAAAAAAGGCCAAGTTGTTAATTTGGCCGTTGCTAGACCGGGAGAACTTTTTGAATCCCAGAATCAAGCATTTGAGAACATTTTTAGAGAAAAAAACCTCTTTGTTGAGCTGTTTGTAACCACTCCGGCTGATTTGGCCGAGGTATTTTCTGCCGGCAGTGCCGCTTTGGAGCAGGGGAGTTTGCCGGTGATTTTTTTGCGCAACAGAAACATTGATCCGAAAATTTTGCATCTTTTACCGCTGGATTTTATTCTAAAATATCGTTTGGCAATTTTTGAGCAGATTGGCCCGAAAATTTTTCGAATTGCCGAAGAAGACTCATCAAGCTCAAAAACAAAAAAAACCATTGAATATTTAAAAAGCCACAACGATTTAGATCTGGAAGAATTTTCGACTTCCAAAGATGATATTGATTACTTAATTTCGTTATACGGTCAAAAAGTAGCTGAATCAGACAGTTCTACTGAAAATGAACCACCAGCCGAATTCAGAGAGAAAAAAGATCAGGGTGGTGCTTTTGGCGGCTTATTTGATTCTTTAATTTCCGATAATAAATCGGGAATTGACAGTCGGAAAACTATAAAATCAAGTGGTGAAAATTCTCGCTCTGAAAGCCAAAAAAAAGACGGACTTGTTGAAAAACCGACTGCTGAAAATCATCAAAATCATTCTTTGTCGATTGAAGATCGAGCCAGATCGGAGTTGGAAGCAACCAGAAAACTTCAGGAAGAGGAGAAAGATATTGGGAAGCTTCTCGGCAAAAACATCAAAACAATAGACGAGCTAAAAGAGATCTCCAAAGAAAATTCAATACCTAAGTTTGTGGCGGCAATTATTAGTTATGCGCTTTCGTTAAATTCTTCTGACATTCACATTGAGCCGGAGGCCAAAAGATTGCGAATTCGTTGTCGAATCGATGGAATTCTGCGAGATGTTTTTCAAATGCCAACCGAATACGGGCCGCAGATAGTTAGCCGTGTCAAAATTCTTAGCGCTATGAAACTCGATGAAACTCGAATTCCGCAAGACGGTCGTTTTTCGGTTAATTACTCCGATCGGGAAGTCGATGTCCGCGTTTCGGTTTTGCCAACCGTCTATGGTGAAAAATCAGTCCTTCGAATTCTAGATAAGGCTCAAGGCATTCGATCACTGGAAGATTTGGGGTTTGTCGGTTCGGCATTTAGAATTGTAACTGAGGAG
Source organism: uncultured Candidatus Saccharibacteria bacterium (assembly GCA_964515615.1). Lineage (GTDB taxonomy): Bacteria > Patescibacteriota > UBA1384 > XYA2-FULL-43-10 > CAINNR01 > CAZEVI01. The sequence continues at coordinate 5,090 of CAZEVI010000005.1, forward strand.
CTTAAAAGACCTTACGGAATTATAATGTCCACCGGTCCAACCGGTTCGGGAAAATCAACAACACTTTACGCAATTTTAAATAGACTAAATCAGCCGGGTGTAAATGTGGTAACTTTGGAAGATCCGGTTGAATACGAAGTTGCAGGAGTTAATCAGTGCCAAATTAAGCCAAAAATTGGTTTTACTTTCGCTGAAGGATTGCGAAGTATTTTGCGCCAAGATCCGAACATTGTTATGGTTGGTGAGATTCGTGATTCCGACACCGCTTCAATGGCGACACACGCCGCACTGACAGGACATTTGGTTTTAACAACTCTCCATACCAATGACGCGGCATCAGCACTACCAAGACTTATCAACATGGGAGTTGAGCCGTTTTTGATTACTTCCAGCGTTAACCTAATCATCGCCCAGCGATTGTTGCGGAGAATTTGTCCAAAATGTCGCGAGAAAGTTGATATTCCCGAAGCGTTAAAACAATCACTGAAAAAAGAGCTGGAAAGCATTTCAAAAAATAATAAAGAAGATTTGTCCCGAGTTAAGGATTTGCAATTCTACCGCGGTCGAGGCTGTAAAGATTGCACCGAAGGATATCGTGGCAGAATTGGGATTTTTGAACTTTTAATAATGAATGACAAAATTGAGAATTTAGCCGTTGCCAGACGACCATCTTCGGAAATTAAAGAAGCGGCCATTTCTGCCGGAATGCTAACAATGAAACAAGATGGAATTTTAAAAGCTATTGACGGGCTAACAACAATAGATGAGGTGCTTTTAGCAACCGGCAATGCCGGTGTTGGTGAAGCTACTATTTCAGCCGAAATCTCTAAGGACGAAAATTTACCGGTAGAGGCGACAAAAAAAATTGATGATCCTGAGGAAAAAACGCCGGAAGAAGCAGAAAGAGAAACGAAAGACATTGAAAGCTAATTTAATTGACTTCGAAAGTTTTTCTCTGCTATCATTATATTAGGGAATATTAGGGAAGAAAAAATAACAGCGTCCGAGTTAATATTTTTTTGATAAATTAGCAATAAAATTGGAGGGGATATGGGAACAACAGAAAACAGTCTTAGCAAATATCCGGCGTTTTCGCGCTTGCTTAGTTTGGCTGTTGCCAAAGGTGCCTCCGATGTTCACATTGTTGTCGGCTCCCACCCGTTGCTGCGAATTGACGGCCGACTTTTGCCGGTAACTTCCGAGCCGCTTCTTAGTTTGGAAAAAGTTAGTCAGCTACTTTCAGAGATTGCGTCAAAAGAGGTTATGGAAAAAGTTAAAAATAAAGTTGAAGTTGATTTTTCATTTCAATTTGAAAATAGCCGTTTTCGAACCAATGTTTATCTGCAAAAAGATTTGCCGGCGGCATCTTTGCGAATAATTCCGAGTGAAATAAAAACCTATACTGAACTTGGTTTACCGCCAATTGTCGAGTTTTTTACTTCTCAATCACAAGGTTTAGTAATTATCACCGGTCCGACCGGTCATGGAAAATCAACAACATTAGCTTCAATGGTTCAGAAAATCAACATTGAACGACGCGAACACATTATCACTATTGAGGATCCGATCGAATATCTTTTCAAAAACGAAAAAAGTCTAGTCTCACAAAGAGAAATTGGCAACGACACCCAAAGTTTTCCGGCCGCTCTTCGAAGCGCTCTGCGCGAGGACCCAAACGTTATTTTGGTCGGTGAAATGCGCGATTTGGAAACTATCGAATCGGCTCTAACGATCGCCGAAACCGGACATTTGGTTTTAACCACCTTACATACCAATTCGGCCGCTCAAACAATTGATCGAATTGTCGAAGTTTTTCCGGCTTATCAGCAACAACAGATTCGCAGTCAGCTGGCTTCGGTTTTGCTTGGAGTAATGTCCCAGCGTCTAATTCCAAAAATTTCCGGCGGACGAGTGGTTGCTTCGGAAGTAATGGTTACCAATCCGGCAATTCGGACACTAATCCGCAGTAATAAAATTTATCAAATTCCAAATGTTATTCAAACTTCGGCTTCGGAAGGTATGATTTTGCTCGATAAGGTTTTGGCCGAATTAATCTCCCGCGGCGACGTTTCGCTTGAAGATGCTTTGACTTGGTCGGTTTCGCCAAAAATCTTGAAGATGATGATTTATTAAAAAACAAATCCAAATTTAAAAATTCTAAATCCTAAACCCGAAATTCTAATCATGATAAAAAAATTCAAATGGCTAAATTTATAACATTTTTTGTTTGTCTCGCAGTAGCGAACGAATAGGAATTAGGCAACGCCGGTATTGTTTGAAATTTAGGTGTTGTCGCTTAGAACTTTATTGATAAATTATGATGCGATTTAAATACAGAGCAAAAAATGATCGCGGCGACGTTGTCGGCGGAATTGTTCGTGCCGACAATGTTTTAGCGGCCGAAAAAATTTTGCGGAACAATAATTTGGTAGCAGTTGATATCTTCCCAGAAACTAATCAAATTTTTTCGATTTTTGGTTTGCGGAGGAGAGTTTCACTGCGTGATAAATCAATCTTTGCCAATCAACTTTCAACAATGATTTCTGCCGGCTTATCGCTGCCAAAATCAATCAACATTATTGCCGCCCAAACCGAAAATCAGTATCTAAAAAGTATTTTCTATAATGTCAATCGCGATTTAGAAGAAGGATTAAATTTTTCTTTGTCGCTCTCAAAATACCCGAGCGTTTTTGACGAACTTTTTATTAACATTGTTCGCTCAGGAGAATCAACCGGAAATTTGGAAACGGTTATGGCCAGATTGGCGGAAAAAATCGATAAAGATCAAAGTTTGTCGTCAAAGATGCTCTCTTCATTGATTTACCCATCATTTATTGTCGTAACAATGATTGCCGTTTCTTGGCTTTTGTTGGTCAAAATTGTCCCGCAAATTGAATCAGTTTTTGCTGAGGCCAATGCCGAATTGCCATGGGCGACGAGGGCTTTAATTGGAATATCCCATTTTTTATCTAATTATTGGTGGATTGTATTTTTGGTAATAATAATTATTATCTTTGTTTTACGTGCTTACTTGGCAACTAATCAAGGAAAGCGAATGTATGCTAAACTTCAATTGAATATGCCCGGTTTCAAAAAAGTTTCTTCTGAGATATATATGGCCCGTTTTTGCCGGACAATCCAAATGCTTTTTGAATCGGGAGTTCCGCTCCTGGACGCAATAAATACCACTGCCAATGTTATGGTTAATACTTTTTACAAACAATCACTCCGCAGAATTTCCAAAGAAGTCCAAAAAGGTGTATCATTTAGTATAGAGTTGTCAAAAGATCCGCTTTATCCGTCGCTAGTTAGCCAAATGATGGCTGTTGGCGAACAAACCGGCAAGTCGGCGGAGGTAATGGAAAAGTTGTCAAAGTTTTACGAAGATGAAGCCGAAAATGCAATTAAAGGGGTTTATTCACTGGTTGAACCAATGACGATGATTTTGGTCGGAATTGGAGTCGGAGTTTTGGTTTTTGCCATTCTGGTTCCAATTTATCAAGTAGCCCAATTACAATAATGCAACAAACCGTGGTCGGTCGGTAGCATTCATAGTATAATTTAAATTAGAATTTATAATTAGGAGGAGAGAGAAAATGCAAAAAGTAATTAAATCTCTAACCAAGAGTAAAAAAGCTTTTACGCTTATTGAGCTTTTGATTGTAATTGCAATCATTGGCATTCTGGCTGCGGTAATTTTTGTTAATTTGAGTGCCGCCAGAAACAAAGCCAACGATGCACAGGTTAAAAGTGATTTGGTATCACTGTCGCAAGCACTGGAAATTGTAAAAGTTGACAGAAATTTAAAGGCTCCTGCTGCGAATCCAGCGACAATTGTTGCCTCCGCTATCATTACTGATGACAATATTAATAATTGGTTAGATTCTAATGGAAAACCGATGATTGCTTCAGTACCAAAAAATCCGGTTGGAGGAACGGGTATAAATTCGTATTACATTAATATTAGCACTACTGATAGTACTAGTTATGCAATTTATTCAAAGCTAACTTCCGGTCAGTTTTATTGTATTCAAAATGGAACATCGAGCACTGTTACTGCTGCTACAGATTGTATTCCGCTTTAATACCGATTGATGAATTGTAGCACATATAAAATAATTTCGTCAGTTGACGAAATTATTTTATATGTGCTACAATTATTATATGATGCGATGAGAGGGTTTTTGATGATGGTGTATTTTTTCGCGTTTTCTAGAAAACTGGGAAATAGTGTATGTTATATATAGGATGGACTGTAAAATTGCTTCAATTCAGTTTGATGAAGCGGACAGCATTAATTTGATTATTTAATTAGGAGGAGAAATGAGAAAAGCTTTTACGCTTATTGAGCTTTTGATTGTAATTGCAATCATTGGCATTCTGGCTGCGGTAATTTTTGTTAATTTGAGTGCCGCCAGAAACAAAGCCAACGATGCGCAGGTTAAAAGTGACATGACTTCGCTTTCACAAGCGTTACAAATTGTGAAACTTAGCAGGGATTATGTCAAAAAAGTTTCATTTGCGATTATACAGTCTTGTGCAACCCCAAATGATTATTGTATCGAAAGATGGACAGACAGTGTTGACGCCGATGGCAACCCATCTGGCAACAGACTGATCAATTCTGTTCCAATTAATCCGAATGTTGGAACTTATCAAGTTCGATTTACTGCCACCAGCTATGCTCTTTTAGGTCATTTATCAGCAGCCGACCAATATTACTGCATACAAGATGGAGCTAGCAAAATAGTTACTAACCCATCCACAGATTGTACTGCGTTGTAATTCGTTATAAATATTTATGGCAATAAATATTGTTTTTGGGATTTTTGGTCTGTTTGTCGGCAGTTTTTTAAATGTCATTATTTTCCGCTTCCCCGAACTTAAAGGTGTGGTTAGTGGTCGATCATATTGCCCAAAATGTAAAAAAACCATTGCCGGCTATGATTTAATTCCAGTCGTAAGCTATATTAATCTTTGGGGAAAATGTCGTAATTGTCGCAAGCAAATCTCTTGGCAGTATCCGCTGGTTGAACTTTTTGTCGGTGTTTTGTTTTACCTTCTGGCAATGGTCTTTGAAGTTAACTATTTATTGATTTTTTATCTGCTAATCGCTGCTATTTCAACATTGATTTTGGTTTATGATTTTAAATATTTGGAAATCCCGGAAGTTTTTTCTTGGCTTTTAACTATTTTTACAATTTTAGCTGCTATTTTATCGCCAAATTTATCGTTACAAAATTTTCTTCTCGGCGGTTTGATTGGTGGCGGAGTTCTGGGAATTTTGGTTGGTATCTCAAACGAGCGGATTATGGGGTCTGGGGACATTAAAATTGGGTTGGCGTTTGGAGTATTGCTTGGTTTTGAAAGATCAATTTTGTTTCTCTTTTTGGCCTTTTTTCTCGGCGCACTTTTTGGCATTATTTTAATTTTATTCAATCGCAGAAAGTTAAATTCAGAGGTTGCTTTCGCTCCATTTCTTATTATCTCAGCAATGATTTGCTTAGTTTGGGGCGAAGCGCTAGTTAATTTATACTTACAATTTGCTATGATATAAGTATGAACATTTTTCGGCGATTTTATCGTCGCTTTGCAAAATCTAAAAATGATAAAGGTACAACTCTAATTGAGCTTCTGGTAACACTTGCGATCACTGGTATGCTGGTTGGGATTGCTCTGCCGCTTTTTTCTTATTATCAAAAAAGGAGCGTTCTCGACGAAGAGGTTCGGAATTTCGTCTCACTTTTTAATTATGCTCGGGCACTACAAAATAATCCGGCCGATTCAGCCAGAATTGCTTCCTCTGAATATCATTACGTAATTAAAATTACCAACTCCGGAGCCGACAGAAAAGCCGAACTTTACGCTAAAAATAATCCGACAGCGATTATTGACTCGATTAAATTTTCAGAAAGAGTACAAATGGCATTTCAAGATATTGGCGTTATTGGCGTTACCGGCAGTGGAGACGGCCAAACTTTGGAGTTTTCCGGCTTTCCGCCGAACGAAACTATCGGCTGCTCAACAAGTTGCACCGACAAAGTCAGCATAACTTTGACCATCGAAAGCACTTTTGCCACATCAAAAACCGCCGAAGTGCTAAACAGTAAGTTTAATGCCAGTAAGAGTTTGGAACGACCGTTTTCAGTCAGTATCAAATAAATTTATGAATTTTACAAAAAGCAAAAAAGGCTTCGGACTTTTAGAAACGTTAATTGCATGCGCCGTTCTAATTTTGATTTGCGGCGCACTTTTAGCAATTAATGTAATTATCACTCGCGATATTGCTTACGCGCGCGATGATTCAATCGCTTCCGATTTGGCGCAAGAAGGTATTGAAAGCCTGAGACAGATTCGCGACAGTAATTTAATCGACGGATTGGATTTCACAAATTGGAATTCATTTGTTTGTGATCCGAGTGCGACGCCAGCAGTTAACACTCCAGTTTTATCAACTGCCTCATCAACTGTGTACTATACTATTGTTGCCGGTAGTTATCCCGCTTGTTACGGGATTGCCAGCAATCCGCGAATGGCAATTAAAAATAATCCAAACGGTGAAAATATTATTATCGGCAGTATTATTTACAATCGCAAAATCCGTTTTTTGTCATCTGGAGTCGATCCGCTAGTTGGCGGCACGCCGGAGGTGACAGAAGATAACGCCATTCGGGCGGTTGTCAACATTAGTTGGAATTATCGAGGATTGAATAGACAGGTGGAGATTAGCGAGCTTTTGACTAACTGGAAGAGGGGATTGTAATGAAACGAAAATCCTTTACTTTGATTGAAATTTTAATCGCGGTGGCGATTTTTTCAACAGTTTTAATAATCGCTTCCGGAGTTTTTTCCAACATTATCGGCAATCAAAGCTTTGTAAATGTCAGCACTGAGGTGAATCGGGAAGGGCAACGAATTCTGCGTCAAATCTCTGACGATACCGTCAACGCAACTGAAAATGGTAAAATCAGCAGCAATTCGGGTGTTGAGGCAAAGGGAATCATCTTTCTAAATGCCGATGGCTCACTAGCAACACCGTTGGCGAGCTGTATAATTCCATCAACTCCCGGATGCAACTTTTCTCAAATAGCTATTTTCGCCAAAGACGGCGCCAAAATTTATCGTTTTAACTCAACAAATAAATCGATTGAATATGGTGTTAGTGTCTCCGACCCGTCGTCAAATCAACTTGCATTCAATTTAGGAAAATTAGACACTTCCAAATATAAATTTTCACAGTTAAATGATAGCCGGGTGGAGATTATCTCGGCTGGATTTTCCGGTATTTCTTACTATGATTCAAATTGTTCAATTGCCCCTTTTGTAAAAATCGGTATGACGGTTGAAACCGCTGATTTTTCTCATCAACCGGCTCGCCGAAGCGCAAAGATTGAACTTCGAACAATGGTTACCAGCCGGAGCTATCAATAAAATATTGTAAATTTTAATTAGATATTAACCATTTTTGTAAATTAGTAGTAAGCGACAAAGGATTTTATGAAAAGAGTTTTTTCCGGAATTCAACCGACAGGCACATTGCATTTGGGAAATTATCTTGGGGCGATAAAACAGTGGGTTGAATTGCAAAATAAAGTTGACGAATCAATTTTTTGCATTGTTGATTTGCACGCAATTACCGCTAACCGAGATTCGAAACTATCCGAAAATATTCTCTCCGTTGCCGCTTGGTATTTGGCTTGTGGAGTAAATCTTGAAAAGTCAAAAATATTTGTCCAGTCAACCCGACCGGAGCACAGTGAGTTGGCTTGGATTTTGAACTGTTTTGCCACAATGGGCGAGCTTGGGCGAATGACTCAATATAAGGAGAAATCCGAAGGCAAGCGGGAAACCGTTTCAGTCGGGCTTTTTGATTATCCAATTTTAATGGCGGCCGACATTCTTCTCTATCAAACAACTGATGTACCGGTTGGTGATGATCAAAAACAACATGTTGAATTAGCACGCGATTTGGCAATCCGATTTAATGGTATATACGGTAATGTTTTTACAATACCGGAGCCAATAATTCGTCAAGATGTCCAGCGAATTAAAGGACTTGATAATCCGGAAAAAAAGATGTCCAAATCAGCCGGCTCGGAATATAACTATATTTCGCTCGCTGATTCTCCGGAAACTATTCGAAAAAAAGTTAGCCGAGCTGTGACTGATTCCGGCTCGGAAATTATTGTTCGCGATGACAAGCCGACAATGACAAATCTTCTCAATATTTTTTCTGGTGTTTCTGGTCGCGACATTAAAAGTTTGGAAGCCGATTTTAAAGGCAAGGGCTATAGAGATTTCAAAAAAGCATTGGCCGAAGAGATTATCCTTTTTTTAGAGCCGAACCAGTTAAAATATAAAGAGATAATGGCTGACAAAGAAAAACTTCGAAAGATTTTGCGAGACGGTGCTAAGGCCGTTGAGCCGTTGGCGGAAAAAACTTTGGCTGAAGTGAAGAAAAAAATCGGGCTTGGAATATAAAGAATCATCTTCTCGCAATTTATATCACAAATAATTGTAAGAAAAATAATTTGTGCTAATAAGTGGTAAAAATTTGTGGCAAGACGCGACAATTCTATGAACAAAATATTTGTAAATACAGATGGCGGGTCTAGGGGCAATCCCGGTCCGGCGGCGATCGGGGTGGTTTTTTTTGATGCAAGCGGCAAAGAAATTCACAGTTACAAAAGTTGTATTGGTCGGGCGACAAATAACGAGGCTGAATATCAGGCAATTATTAAGGCATTGGAAATTCTTCTGAAATCAAAATGGTTTTCGGAAAATAATATTGCCGAAAAGGAAGTTGTCTGTCGGCTTGATTCCCAACTGGTTGTTGAACAAATAAACGGAAATTATAAAATTAAACAGGATCACATTAAACTTTTAGTTGCCCAACTTCGGCAGATGATTTCGCAAATGGATTTGAATATCTCTTTTGTCCATATTCCGCGTGAAGAAAATAAAATCGCCGACAAATTAGTCAATCAGGCACTCGATGAGAAATAGATAAAGACACAAAATTATTAGTCCTAGTTTGATAATCTATAAGTTCAGATTTACCAATCTTTTTTAGCGGTGGGGCACCAAAGATAAAATGGAGATATTAAAATAGATATAAATGAAAGTATCTGTCAAAGTAAACCCAGCTTCTAAAATTGAACAGATTCAGCCGTCGCTTGACGGCTCTTTAAAAGTTTGGTTGAAAGCCAAACCAAAAAATGGAGAAGCAAACAGAGCGCTGGTCAAGTTACTGGCCAATTATTACAAAGTTTCAAAATCCCATATTCAAATAATCTCCGGCCTAACTTCAAGGAATAAGGTTGTGGAGATTGAAAGCTAAGGTAAATAAAAAACCGCCATCTGCTAGGACGGCGGCTGCTTTTGTGCTAATTCTTCTTTCAAATCAGCCGGAGATTTGAATTGGAAATTTTCAGGAGGAATTATCCTCTCTGGTCCAATACTGAACGGCCCAATAATTTTGACAATTTTCGCCGAAATTTTAACAACCAAACCGGGTTTTAGAATGCCGACGGTTCTGTTTTTGACGACTGCAGTTCCGTCAACTCCGATTGATTGCTTAGAAATTAAGGCCAACCGTCCGCCAACCGAAATTGTTGGCTCGATATTTTGTATTAAGTGAATGAGTTCAGACGGGGTAACAGAATGCCCCAAACTGAGTGATCCACAAATTTCGTTTCCAATGTAACATCCCAACCCTTGATAACCACTGGCAACATTGTCAAAAATGTTTTTCCTTTGTCTTTTTTCTATCGGCAGAAATTTTTTTTCGTCCCCGTGCTTATAACTGTGGGAGAGAGCCCAAAGAAAATAGGGGAGTTTTGACACATCCGGATTGAGCCAAATTTCGGAATTCACAAAACCAAAACGGTTAATAAAAAACACTTCGCCTTCGGTAGCAAAGACACATTTTCGACATCGACCAAATCTGACGGAATTTTCAATCGGATCAGTCGGCGGAATGGCGGCATTCATTGAAAGTAATTCAGTGGTTTTCAGCAGTAGTTACCTGTTGCGTTTCGATCTTGCTTTAAGCTGATCTTTTTCTCTGGTTAATTTTTTGATTTCAGCTTCGGAGGCTTTCAAATCTTCGTCGAGTCGGCGAATCTGAGCGAAATAAGGGGTTGGAGACGAGACAATCAGTTCAAGATCAGTGGCAAATTCATTTTTGGAAAATTTTTTCAGCGCAGCGATTGCCGAATTTATTTCGGTCATTGTCTTTTTCTGGTCTTCCGGGGCGTTTACAAGTTGAGCTTTGGGAAAAAGACTCGTGGCAATTGAACGATAATGCGGACCGGTTATCCAATTTCTGAAAGTTTCAGGATCATCGACAAATTGTTTGGCCAGATTAATTGCTACACCAAGTTCTGATAATATAGTTATCAGTTCTGGTCGCTCGTTCATTTTCGATTCTCCTTTTAGTATTCTTCATCTACTTGAATATTTGGAGAACTGCCGCCGCTACCGGTAAAACTTTTGACTTTTCCTGAACCGGTGTGAAACCTCGTATGGCCTCGACCAGCCCACATCTGAAAATCTTTGGCTGTTTCTTCAATACACTTATCGATTGCGTCGTAAATCGAATTTTCGTCTCCTTGACACCCAACATAAATTTCAATTATTTTGGACACACTAACTCCGTACTCAACTCTGCAAAGACAAATCTCCACCGCGACTTATGCTTTGGAAGAACTAAATTTATGATCTTTAATCAAATTTTGGATGATAAGAAAGCTTTTTTTAACATAAATTCCGTGGCTTTTGGCCACTTTGGCTAGATCTTGGCACTCTGGAAATGTTAGCCCTAATGAAGTCATATTTTCAATCATTTTTATGGAAATTCCTGACATTATTTTGATAATTGGGGCAATTGGCACCATATTCTTTGACATCTCCTTAGTTGTGTAGGTACAAATTCATCTTGACAGTTAAAAATTTAAGTTTGAAATAAAAAACCACCGGTTAGGCGGGGTTGGGTTAGTCAAATAAAGATAAAACTTTTTTGATCAGATTTTTATGGTTGAAATTGGTTGGTGTGTGAAACAATGGAACATCAGGGTGAAGCGATTTTGATTTATTATAAACTTGTAGACTAGTTGTTACGCCTAAAGAACCTCTTGACCATTTCGCCAAACCGTGATATCTTTTCCGTCGCGATCTTCTGGGCTGAAAGCTTCATGGCGAATTACCTTTGAAAATATTAAATCGCCGTTTTTGTCTTTGGCGTTTCTATGTGCTTGGGCGACAATTTCTTCGTGATCACGCCCAATTATTGAATAGCGTACTGACCTTCTGTTGCGAAAATTTTTAAACTTATTGCGCTGCTCTTTTTTCGATTTTCCTTTTTTTCTTCTGTTGGCGCAAGCATTGGGTTGCTTTGTTATTTGATCACTTCCCATTTAATGTGATCTCTCTCGCAATATCAACATTAAAATATGACTTCGTCAAGATTGAAAAATGAGCACGGGAAGTGTAAAATTAAAAACAGAGAGCTATGAGGCATAAATTAGGATTTATGGAACGGAAAAAATAAATTTGATTACTGTATTTTGAAGTTTCGATGATTCACAATGGCAAAACAAATTATGTTTAAAGAAGTTGACCCACAACTAAATTTACCGAAATTAGAGGAAGAAATTCTTGATTTCTGGGATGAAAATAAGATTTTCGAAAAGTCGCTAGAAAATCGTCAAAATTCACCGCTCTATGTTTTTTATGATGGTCCACCATTTGCAACCGGCACACCACATTATGGACATATTGTTGCTAGTTTAATGAAAGATGTCATTCCTCGTTATCAAACAATGAAAGGTAAATTGGTTGAACGAAAATGGGGCTGGGATTGTCATGGCCTGCCGATCGAAAACATTGCCGAAAAAGAGCTGGGTATTAAAAACAAAAAACAAATTGAAGAGATGGGAGTTTCGAAATTTAACGAATTTTGTCGATCAAAAGTTTTGCAATATACCGAGGAGTGGAAAAAAGTAATTCGTCGGCTTGGTCGCTGGGCAGATATGGACAACTCTTATAAAACAATGGATAAAGATTTTATGGAATCGGTTTGGTGGGTTTTTAAGCAACTTTGGGACAAAAATTTAGTCTATGAAGATTATCGCTCAATACACATTTGCCCGCGTTGCGAAACGACTCTTTCCCAATCCGAAGTCGCTGAGGGCTATAAAGATATTAAAGATTTGTCGATAATTGCCGAGTTCCGATTGGTTGATGAGCCGAATACGAGCATTTTGGCTTGGACAACAACACCATGGACGCTAATTGGCAATGTAGCTTTGGCTGTTGGTTCTGACATAGACTATGTCAAAATTGAAAAAAAAGATCAGGGAAGTGGGGAGTTGGTTCGATTTATCTTGGCCAAAGATCGGTTGAAAGATATTTTTCCCGACGACGAATATAAAATTGTCGATGAATTTCATGGAGAAAAACTGGTTGGCAAAAAATATCAGCCCCTTTTTGACTTTTATCTCGATAAAAATCTCGACAACAAAGAGAATCTTTATAAAATTGTATCTGCCAGTTTTGTTTCCACCGAAGATGGCACGGGTGTTGTTCATATTGCCCCGGCTTTTGGCGAAGACGATATAAATTTAGCTAAGGAAAATAATTTGCCTTTTATCCAACATATCGGAATGGACGGAATCATTAAGTCCGGAAACGGAGAATTTTCCGGATTGTCGGTCAAGCCGGCTGAGGATGTTCAGTTAACCGATGTTGCCATTATTAAATATCTCGCTAGCAAGGATTTATTATTCGATAAAGCTCAATATGAACATTCATATCCGCATTGTTGGCGCTGCGAAACGCCACTAATAAATTATGCAACCTCGTCATGGTTTGTGGCGGTCGAGAAAGTTAAAGCTGAAATGCTTGAAAATGCTAAAAGTATTAACTGGTTTCCGAAACACATAAAAACCGGCCGATTTGGAATGTGGCTAGAAGGTGCTCGTGACTGGTCAATTTCCAGACAGCGATATTGGGCCAGTGTAATGCCAATTTGGCGATGCGAAGGAAAATCCGAAATCCGAAATTCAAATTCAAAAACAAATTCCAGACCTCAAATTCAAGAAACGAGAGAATGTGGAAATATCAAAGTTTTTGGCTCTGTCTCCGAATTGGAGGAATTGTCCGGTCAAAAAGTTGACGACTTGCACAAGCACATCGTTGATAAAGTAACATTTAAATGTTCCGAATGTGGCGGGGCTATGAAACGAATTCCTGATGTGCTGGACACATGGTTTGATTCCGGTTCAATGCCTTATGCTCAAATGCATTATCCGTTTGAAAATAAGGAAAAATTTGAAAATAATTTTCCAGCGGAATTTATTGCTGAAGGTGTCGACCAAACCAGAGCATGGTTTTATTATCTTCACGTTTTATCAACTGCTATAATGGAAAAACCGGCATTTAAAAATGTTATAGTTAACGGAATAGTTCTAGCCGAAGATGGCAAAAAAATGTCAAAACGACTGAAAAATTATCCTGATCCGATGGAGGTTTTCAGTAAATACGGTGCTGATGTTTTGCGGCTGTATTTACTTTCATCGCCAGTGATGGCGGCGGAAAGTTTGAACTTAAATGAAAACGAATTAAAGGAATTGCAACGCGGATTTTTTCGAATGTTGTGGAATTCTTACTATTTTTTTACAATGTACGCAACATTAGAAAATTGGCAAGAGAGCGATTTTTCACTTTCGGATAATATCTTGGACAGGTGGATAATCATCAAAATTGAAAATTTAAATTTAGATGTTGAAAAAAATATTGAAAAATATAATTTGCCTGCCGCAACTAGAAAATTCTTCGAATTTGTTGATGATCTTTCGAATTGGTATATACGCCGCAACCGAAAACGTTTTTGGAAATCCGAAGACCAAAAAGACAAGGACGCGGCTTTTCAAACCTTGAATTATGTGTTGATTAAGTTTTCCCAAATTTTGGCGCCGTTTGCTCCGTTTATTTCGGAGGAAATTTATAAAAACTTATCAAATGGTGAATCTGTTCATTTGACCGATTTTCCCATAGCTAATCAAAATTTTATCGATCAAGATCTGCTAGACCAAATGGAAAATGCTCGTAAAATTGTTGAAGTTGGACTTTCAAAACGAGCGGAAGCAAAAATTAAAGTTCGCCAACCACTGGCATTACTTAAATATAAAACTAGCCAACTTTCGCCCGATTTAGAATCGATAATTGCTGATGAAGTCAATGTTGAGACCGTTGAATTTGACAGTGAAATTGTTGATGATGTCGAACTTAATATTCAGCTTTCGCCGAAGCTTTTAGCCGAAGGAAAGGCCAGAGAATTTATCCGCCAAATTCAATCACTGCGGAAAAAAACTAATTATTCTATTAACGATCGAATTGAAATATACTATCAAACTGAAAATTCGGAGCTTTCTAAAATAATCTCAGAAAAAAGCAGTTATATTCGAGAGGAAACTCTGTCTGATAAAATCTTCGAAGAAAAGCCGCAACAAGTTGATGATTTTGAAAACTCGAAAATTGATGGAGAAAGTATATATCTCGGGGTGAGAAAGGTTTGAAGTAAAAGATTATGTTCTCAAAATTAAGAAGTCTTGATTTGCCATTGTTAATTGTCTCAATTTTGCTGGCTTTTACCGGAATTGCGGTAATTTATAGCTTGGTTTTTACCGAAATTGAAAGTAATTTAGCCTTAAAACAGTTGGTTTTTTTCTTGATCGGGCTGTTGATTGTCTTTATTTTGGCCAATTTTGATTATCGAATTCTCTCCGGTGCCAGCTGGTATTTATATTTAGGAGTGATCGCACTACTGATTGTTGTTGATCTTTTTGGAAAAACTACCGGTGGTGCAACTAGGTGGATCGATTTGAAAGTTTTCCAATTGCAACCGTCAGAATTTTACAAATTTGTTTCAGTAATTTTTATGTCGTCTTTTCTATCGCGACGAATCGGCAGAATCCGTGCAATCGATATACTCTACATGACGATAATGGTTATACCTCCGCTATTTTTAATTTTAGTCGAACCTGATTTGGGCACAGCGTTAGTGATAATCTTTTCTTGGTTTGCTTTAATCTTTTTTACCAGATTGTCGGCAAAACAGTATATATTTATTTTTACTACTTTGGCAATTATTCTTTCAGTATTTTTTCTTTCGGTTTACAAAATAAAACCATTCGCTCCACTTTTAAAAGATTATCAACGATCGAGAATTGAAACATTTATTAACCCATCAAAAGATCTTTACGGTAAGGGCTACAATGTTGCCCAAGCGCAGATTGCAATTGGTTCCGGTGGTATTTTCGGTCATGGGTTGAGTCGCGGTTCGCAATCTCAATTAAAATTTTTGCCAAAGCCGGAAACTGATTTTATCTTTTCTGGCTATTCGGAAGCATTCGGTTTGATTGGTGACCTGTTGCTTTTTGCCGCTCTAATTTATCTTTTAATTCGCACTGTTGATATTGCCAAAACTGCTAAGGATAATTTTGGTTATTTGCTAGCTGTTGGTACTGGTGCAACTTTTGGATTTCAAATTATCATCAACATTGCAATGAACCTTGGTTTGGCTCCGGTAACCGGAATTCCGCTGCCGTTTATTTCGGCTGGTGGGTCGTCGCTAATTACATCATTTGTTTTAATTGGAATTTTGGAAAGCATTTACATCCACCGCAAAAAAATCAGTTTCTAAGAACATAATTTTCTGTTTTTAGCCATCGACGTTTATTTGTAGTCAAAATAATTTGCCGAAAGTAATTTGCCGAAAGTATTGACTTAGGTTTCAACTTTTGTTAGACTTTGATTGTATTCCGTCGGGGATTTTTTAAATTAGGGAGATGAAATGTTCGCAGTCGTAAAAATTGCCGGAAAACAGTTTATTGTTGAAGCCGGCAAAAAAATTAAAATCAATGCCAAACTGGAAGCTAAAGAGAATAAAGTAAATTTCTCTAATATTTTATTGGTAGTTGACGACAAAAAAGTCGAAGTTGGCAAACCGGAAATCGCCGGTGCTTCAATTGACGCCGAAATTGTCGAAGTCAAAAAAGCTTCAAAAATTTTGGTTGTTAAGCATCATCCCAAAAAAAGATATCGTCGGACAAAAGGACACAGACAAGATCAAACAACTTTAAAAATTGTTAAAATTAATCAAAAATAACTTTATTTTTCTATGTTGAAAAATAACAAGCTGGTAAAATATTTAATTGATTCCTACCAAGAATTGCAAAAAGTCACATGGCCGACGCGAAAGCAGTTGATCAGAGACTCGGCAATTGTTATAATTTCTGCAATAGTGGCAACTGCAATTTTGGCTTTAATCGATTTAGGGTTAATAAGTGCTATCCAATATCTTGTTGCCTCAAAAGGATAAATTATGTCAAAGCAAAAAATCAAAAACGATCAGAAAAAAATTGAAGATTTAATGATGGAAAAAACGGAAGCGGAAGAAATTCCCAAAGATGAAAAAGTCGACGAAAATCGAAAACCGGCTAATTTAAAGACCAATCGTCAGTCAGGCGAACGAAACTGGTATGTAATCCACACTTACTCCGGCTACGAGGAACAAGTTGCCGACAATCTAAAACAGCGGATTGAATCCTTTGGCATGGAAGATAAAATTTTTGATGTTATTGTGCCAAAAGAAAAACAGATTGAAATTCGCAACGGCAAAAGACGAACGGTTGAAAAAAGAATCTTTCCGGGTTATGTTTTGGTTGATATGATTGTTGATGATGATTCGTGGTATGTTGTTCGAAATACGCCAAATGTAACCGGTTTTATCGGTTTTGGCGTTCGGCCGACTCCAATGTCAATCGAGGAAATTGAGCGAATTAAAAAACGAATGGGCGTGGAAGAACCAAAATACAAAATTGAATTCGAAATTGGAGATTTGGTTCGAATTGCTGACGGTGCATTGAAAGGCTTTGAAGCCAAAGTAGAAGACATTGATCAAGGAAAAGGAAAAATTAAAGTATTGGTCAATATGTTTAGTCGGGAAACTCCGGTTAATCTTGATTTCCTTCAAGTTAAGAAAATATGATTAATTACCGATATATTGATCTAACGAACAAGATAATATATTAGATAAGATTAGATAAATTCATCAATTACAGATAAAACTTTTGGAGAATATTTATGGCAAAAGAGATAAAAGCAATAATTAAATTACAGTGTCCGGCTGGAAAGGCGAATCCGGCGCCTCCGGTTGGCCCGGCGCTTGGGCAACATGGTGTTAACATCATGGAGTTTTGCAATTCGTTCAACGATCAAACTAAAGAGAAAGGCGATACTATTATTCCAGTTGAAATTACCGTTTTCGAAGATCGGTCATTTACTTTTATCTTAAAAAATCCACCGGCAGCCATTTTACTTAAAAAGGCAATTAACATTCAAAAAGGTTCTGGAAGTGCTAAAAAGGAAAAGGTTGGCAAAATTTCCAAGGATAAGCTTCGAGAAATTGCCGAGATAAAACTACCGGATTTAAATGCTAAAACCGTTGAGGCCGCAATGAATACTCTTGCTGGTACTGCTAAAAATATGGGGATTGAAGTTGAAAAATAAGTTAATGTAGCCACAAGTTAATTTACCGACCAACATCGATAAAATTGAAGTAAAAATCTCCCTGTTAAGATTGGGAGATTTTTGCTAAGATTGAGAAATAAAAATTGCATCCATTTTGCTATCCACAACCCGATAAGCCAAAGGAGGGGCAAAGGCTTTCTAGATTCGTAGATAGCAAAACAAATGCAAATGTTAAATGTTTTCTATATTTTATAGATTATCAAAAAATATATAAATGTCAACAGATAAGCTAAAACTTGAATTAAATAAAAGTATGAAGATTGATGAACTTATCACACTTTTTCATAATTTTGGTTATTTGCGGGTTGACTACATTTCAACTTTTGGACAATTTTCAGTTTCCGGCGGATTGGTAAAAATCTATTCTAGTTCAAATAACAGTCCGATCACAGTTGATTTTTTTGGCAATAGAATTGATGAGATATATACTTTCAATTTAGCCGACAGCACAAAAAAGGAGAAGCTGGACTATCTGGAAATTCCAAATAACAAAATAAAATCAGATGATAATGTGATTAGCCTTGGAG
The DNA here is from genome assembly GCA_964515615.1 of uncultured Candidatus Saccharibacteria bacterium. GTDB lineage: Bacteria > Patescibacteriota > UBA1384 > XYA2-FULL-43-10 > CAINNR01 > CAZEVI01. The sequence goes on from CAZEVI010000005.1 coordinate 23,212, forward strand.
ATTTAGTTGTCCATATTGATCATGGAATTGGTATATATCGAGGAAAGATACTCAAAAAACACTTGAATGATTATAGAGAATTTATAGCAGTTGAATATGCTAATGGTGATTTTTTGTATCTGCCGGAAAAGGTAATATCTAAAATAACTAAATATCTCGGAGTCAGCAGAAAGACTCCTCGACTTTCGCGGCTCGGCTCAAATGTTTGGGAAAAAACGCGGAAAAAAATAGAAGAAAGCATATACGCTTTAGCAAAGGAGTTGCTTTTGGTTTATGCAAAAAGAGAATTAATTACCCGTCCGAAATATAGAATAGATCGGGAATGGGATAAAAAATTGAAAGATAGTTTTGTCCATAAAGAGACATCTGACCAAGAAAGGGCGATAGATGAAATATACCACGATTTAGAGCTTGGTCGGCCAATGGATCGTCTTTTAATTGGCGATGTCGGATTTGGGAAAACTGAGGTAGCTGTCAGGGCTGCTGCACAAGTTATAGAAAACGGTTGGCAGGTAGCCATTTTGGCACCAACGACAATTCTTTCCCGCCAGCACTTTGTAACAATTGGTGATCGATTGAAGGATTTTCCGATTCGCGTTGGCGAACTTTCAAGATTTGTTAAAAAGAACGAACAGAATAAAATTATCTCCGAATTAAAAAGTGGTAAAATTGACTTAGTTATTGGTACTCATCGATTAATTAAATCAGATATTATTTTTAATAAACTCGGGCTTTTGATAATCGACGAAGAACAGAGGTTTGGAGTTAAAGATAAGGAAAAATTAAAATCACTTAAAAACGATGTTGATATTTTATCGCTTTCGGCGACACCGATTCCAAGAACTCTTTTCATCTCTCTTTCCGGAATCCGACAGTTATCAGTTATTAAAACTCCGCCGGCTGGCAGAAAACCGATTGTTACAAGAGTCGAAAAATACAATTTGGAAAATATCAAACAGTATATATTGAATGAATTAAAATGTGGCGGCCAAATTTATTTTTTGCACAACGATGTCAAAACAATTGAAGCCAGGGCCGCTGAATTTCGGCAACTTTTCCCAAAAGCCAAAATTTCCGTTGGTCATGGTCAAATGTCAGAGGAAAAGTTGTCATCAGTAATGGCTGACTTTGTCGGCCGGAAAGTTGATATATTATTTTGTTCGACAATCATTGAAAATGGATTGGATATACCAACAGTAAATACTTTAATTGTAGAAAATGCGGAAAATTTCGGGTTGTCGCAACTTTATCAAATTCGCGGGCGGATTGGCCGCGGTGTAAATCAGGCTTATGCTTACTTTACCTATAAAAAGAATTTGGTTGGGAATGCTTACAAAAGATTGCAAGCATTGGTTGAAAAAACCGATTTGGGCAGCGGGTTTGATATTGCCTATTCCGATTTAGAGATTCGAGGTGGTGGCAATATTCTCGGCCGTCAACAACATGGAAATATGGAACAACTCGGGCTAGTTTTATATACTAAATTGCTAAATCAGGCCGTAAAAAAACTAAAAAACAATCAAAAATAGAATATACTAGACGGGCATCGAATTTATTTTTGCAGTTTTCAACAAAATATAAAATTTAGGTTATAATTTAGTGGTATAAACTAAATGTTTGGCTTTATCTACCGGTGAGGGAAAATTAATGAAGAAAAATTTATCAGATGGTGAAAAAGAGGCGCTTCTGATTTTAGACCAAAGCCCGAAGATCGGTGCCAAAACTTTGAAAAAAGTCGTTCACTATTATAACAATAATATTCAGGCGATTTTGGATGATTCGGAAACGAATTTAGGCAAACTTTTCCAAGGGGCGGCGCTTGAAGGGATTATTGAAACTAGAAAAAATAAATTAGACAAAAAGGTATATTCGCAATTCTCGATTCAACCGATTTTTTTTGATGACAAGGTATATCCTAAATTGCTGGCGGAAATTTATGACCCTCCGGTAATTTTATACTGTCGAGGAGACAGTGAACTCTTAAATTCAATCTCAATTGCCATTGTCGGGAGCAGAAAATATACTTCTTATTCAAAATCGGTTTTAGAAAAAATTATTCCTCATTTAGTATCATCAAAAATTACAATCGTCTCCGGCTTAGCTGTTGGGGTTGATGGAATGGCACATTATCTGGCTTTGGAAAACGGTGGAAAAACTATCGGTGTGCTTGGTTGCGGGGTTGATGAAATTTATCCGACATCAAATCGCCAACTCGGGGAGCGAATGTTGGAAAAAGGTGGACTAATTATCTCTGAATTTCCACCGGGCACACCGCCGTTAAAACAAAATTTTCCGCTTAGAAACAGAATAATTGCCGGCTTGTCTTCTGGAACTTTGGTTGTTGAAGCCAGAAAGGATTCCGGATCATTGATAACTGCCGGTTTGTCAAACGATTTCGGGCGGGAAGTTTTTGCCGTTCCCGGCAATATCGACAGTTTTGCTTCTGAGGGAACGAATGGGCTCATTAAACAGGGGGCAAAAATAGTTACTAGTGCCGCCGATATTTTGTCGGAATTAAATATTGAATTTAATATCGGCAAAACAACAGTTATTGTCCCGGAAAGTGTTGAAGAGGAGAAAATACTAAAATCGATCGAGTCGGAAGCACTTCCGGTTGACAAAATCTCCAAATTGACTAAGCTTGATATTGTAGCAGTTAATTCCTTAATGCCGATTTTGGAAATTTCCGGCAAGGTTGAGAGAGTTCATGACGGTTATCGGCTGAGAGGAAGGTTGAAAAAATGAGGCTTTTCAGCGGGGCAATAAGCTTGTTTTGGGAAAAAGCAGAAGCAAATACTAGATAAAAACCATTATCTAAATTGATTTTTCGACACAAATTTGACTTTCAAACAACTAAGATTTATCCATTACTTTTTGATGTGTAATGAGTGGCAGAAAAAACACAAAATAATTATTTGACATAAAAATAAATAAAAACAGGAGTTAAAATCATGAACTTGGTAATTGTTGAATCCCCAGCTAAGGCAAAGACAATTGAGAAATTTTTAGGTAAAGATTTTAAAGTTTTGGCTTCTTACGGTCATGTTCGCGACTTGCCGAAAAAAGAACTCGGAGTTGACGTTTCCGATAATTATCAACCGACCTATGAGATTCCATCATCGGCTAGAAAAACAATTTCGGAATTAAGAAAAAGCAGTGAAAAAGCAAAAGATATATACTTGGCAACTGACTTGGATCGCGAAGGAGAAGCGATCTCTTGGCACGTAGCCAAAGCGCTAAAATTATCCGATGACGACAGTCATATTAAACGGATCACTTTTTCTGAAATTACCAATTCGGCAATTAATAACGCGGTTAAACATCCACGAAAAATTGATATGAATTTGGTTGATGCTCAACAAGCCAGACGAGTTTTGGACCGGCTGGTTGGCTATAAACTTTCACCATTGCTTTGGAAAAAAGTCAAATCTGGTTTATCTGCCGGTCGGGTTCAGTCGGTTGCAGTTCGATTGGTTGTTGAACGCGAAAGAGAAATTAGGGCTTTTAAGCCAGAGGAATATTGGATTTTGGCCGTTGTTCTATCAAAAAAATCCGACCAACTAAAATTCAAAGCTTTTTTAGTTGAAGAAAATGGTAAACCAATTAGAAAACTTGATATTAAAACCGAAAAAGATGCTAAGAGAATAGAGAAATCTCTTGCCAATGCCAAATACAAAGTGCTGTCAGTTGATAAGAATGAACAGTTACGAAATGCGGCGGCGCCATTTACAACATCAACATTACAAATGGAATCATCACGGAAATTGGGAATCTCAGTTAAACAAACGATGATGCTGGCTCAAAGACTATATGAAGCAGGAAAAATTACCTATATGCGAACCGACTCGACCAATTTATCAACTGCGGCGATTTCAGAGATTCGCAAAGTTGTTGAAAAAAATTTTGGCAAAAAGTATTTACCTGATGGTGAAGTTAAATATAAAACCAAAACTAAACATGCCCAAGAAGCACATGAGGCGATTCGTCCGACTCATTTTTCTGAGCGGGTAGCGTCTGGTGATCCGCGCGAACAAAGACTGTATGATCTAATTTGGAAGCGCACGGTTGCTTCACAGATGGCAGCGGCAAAAATCGAAATTGTTGAAGCCAGAATTTTAGCCAATGTTAAGGAAAAACTAATATTTTTGGCTCGCGGCGAAAGCATTAAATTCGACGGATTTATCAAGGTATATGCCGAAGGTAAGGACGACGAAGCTGAGGAAGAAAAAATTACCATTCCTGAACTGGAAAAAGATGAAACGCTGGATTTTCATCAATTTGATAAAATTCAAAAATTTACCGAACCGTCAAAACGCTATACCGAAGCAACTTTGGTTAAAAAATTAGAGAGTTTAGGAATCGGTCGACCATCAACTTATGCACCGACAATGTCGACAATTCAAGACAGGGGCTATGTTCGGTTGGAAGATAAAAGATTTTATCCGGAGGAGATTGCTGGAATTGTTAACGATCTTTTAGTTGAACATTTTCCGAAAGTTGTCGATTTCCAATTTACAGCGCATATGGAAGATGAATTTGATGACATTGCCGACGGTAAAATGAAATGGCAAAGTGTTATTGAAGAATTTTATATTCCTTTTGCCGCAACATTGAAAGATAAAAATAAGGAGTTGGACAAAAAGGATATTGCACCGGTTAAAGAGATCGGCGAAAAATGTCCAGAGTGCAAAAAACCGTTGGTTGAGCGTTTTGGCCGATATGGTAAATTTATTGCTTGCTCGGACTATCCAAATTGCAAATATTCTCGCCCGCTGGAAAATAAAAAAGAGATGAAAAATGCCGTTGTTGCGGCCGAAGATGGTAGGACAACAAAGGTTGCCGATGCCACCGATGAAAAATGCGAAAAATGTGGAGGCAAAATGATTTTGAAAGAGGGGAGATTCGGCAAATTTTTGGCTTGCGAAAACTATCCGAAGTGTAAAAATACCAAAACGATTATTACCGATACAAAAGTTAAATGTCCTGAGTGCAAAAATGGCACACTGGTTGAGCGTCGAACAAAGCGCGGGCGAATGTTTTGGGGTTGTTCGGCTTATCCGAAATGCAAATATGCCAGTTGGCAAGACCCGAATAAAAAGAAAAACGAAAGTGATGGATCAGAAGTTATTACAGCGGCAGAATCGGAATTACCCGATGACAACGAAAATTTGGAAGTCAAAAGTTAAAATGCAAAATTGTAATTCAAAATTTAGAAGTGATCTACTGTCGAGATGTTATAATTTTGGGTTGGCAATAATTGATTTAACTGATAAATTCCCGCAAAAAAGGAGCACTTGGATAATTGCTGATCAGGTAATGAGATCAGTGACATCGATTGGGAAAATATCACAGAGGAAAAAGCATCCAACTTAAGACTTGAATTCAAAAAGTTTTATGAGATCGCCTTCAAAAGCGTCAATGAATCTTTTTATTGGTTGAACATGATTAATGACTCCAAAATATTCATTGGTTCCCAAATTAATGGACTTATTAAAGAGAACGGCGAAATTTGCTGTATGTTAGCGGCAGTAGTTATAAAACTTAAAAAGAAAAATTAGGGTATTATCGATTACAATTCTAACTTTTGATTTTTAACTTATAATTATGCTTCCAAAACCAGTGCAAAATTTAATAGATGAGTTTTCCAAATTGCCGGGGATTGGTCCAAAGACCGCCGCTCGGCTAGTTTTCTATTTATTAAAAAAGCCAAAAGGCGATGTTTTAGCTTTTGGCCAAGCGGCAATTGAGCTGATGGAGAATATAAAATATTGTAGTAGCTGTTTTTCCATTACAGATAATGATATTTGCGAAATTTGTTTGGACAGTCAGCGAAATCATTCAATTTTAGCCGTTGTTGAAGAGCCACTAGATATTGTGGCACTTGAAAAATCCCGTGCTTTCGATGGTCTGTATCATGTGCTCGGCGGAGTGATATCACCAATTGATGGAATTGGTCCGGAAAACCTTAGAATTGCAGAATTGCTTGACAAGATAGCAAATAATCCTAAAATAAGAGAAGTAATTCTTGCGACAAATCCTTCGCTCGAAGGCGAGGCAACAGCGACGTATATTCGAAGCAAAATCGAAAAAAATGGGAGAGACATCGAGATTACTCGAATTGCTCGTGGCTTGCCGGTTGGCGGCGATTTGGAATATGCTGATGAAGTTACTCTTTCGAGATCGCTGGAAGGTAGAAAAAAATATAACTAAAAACAATTGCATTTTGTGTTTTAGCGTGCTAAAAATAAACTGTCGAAATTCTAAATAAATATAAATAGGAGGAGTAAGGATGCCCGATAAGTATGTTTGCGACTGCGGATACAGCAGTGAGGAATATTCTGATAAATGTCCAGAGTGCGGACAGGTAATGATGTCGATTGGCGACGATGAGGAATTTGACGCCGTCGGTCAGGCAGAACGTTATGAGGATGGGGAATCGGAGATGCCGGCAGTACCGCAAAGTAAGACCGCTTAACAGACGATATTTTTGAAAAAGGCCTCGTTTTTTACATCGGGGCTTTTTTAATTCGGCGACATTTGATATTATCAAGCTATGAAATTATTTAATACTCTCTCAAAATCCGTCGAAAAGTTTGAACCGATCGAACAAGGCAAGGTTAAGCTCTATACTTGCGGCCCGACGGTTTACAATTTTGCTCACATTGGCAATTTGCGAACTTTTATTTTTGAAGATTTACTACGTCGGACATTGGAGCTTGTCGGCTACCATGTCGATCAAATAATGAATATGACTGACGTTGATGATAAAACAATCGCCGCAGCCGGCGGGGAACCAGAGGAGTTTAAAAAATTAACCAAAAAATATGAAATTGCTTTTTTGGCCGATATAGCCAAGTTAAATATTGAAAAACCGACAGAGATAACCAGAGCAACCGAATATATTGATAAAATTGTTGATTTTGTCAGCGATCTGGTGGATCGTGGCTTTGCTTACAAAGGCGACGATGGTTCAATTTACTTTTCAATTGAAAAATTTACTGATTATGGCAAGCTCTCGGGTTTGGATAGGGAGGGAATTAAAGCTGGAGCGCGAGTTTCTCAAGACGAATATACTAAGGAAAATCCGGCTGATTTTGTTTTGTGGAAATCTTGGAACTCCACCGATGGCGAAATTTTTTGGGAGACGAAATTGGGCAAAGGCCGTCCGGGTTGGCATATTGAATGTTCGGCAAT
>CAZEVI010000006.1:0-28408 GCA_964515615.1 uncultured Candidatus Saccharibacteria bacterium
AGGGCTAGTTAAATGACCATATTTACCAACACTTTTTGTCCATTAAGCCAATTTTCTCTGGAATGAAAATTTTCTTGAAAACCGTCGGCTCGAACCGCATTTTGCTGGGCGGAAAACTCATTATGAGTTTTCAAAAACAATATGAATTACTCTTGAATTTGCCACCGCAAGCGAGAGCCATTGGCTCGAGCGAAGCGGAAGAATTGGCACGAAATGAAAAATGGTGGAGGTGGTGATAATTGAACCCGCGTCCGAACTTGCCGTTTGGGGTGGCGCCTTTAAGGAGCTTTTCCTTGGTTATTTTGCTCCCCGCGCGCCCGACAAGCCCATCAAAACCATTTACCTCCACTCTTGTGTTGCCACGATAATATAGTATATAAGTTATTTGTTGTCAAGATTGACCTTTGATTTAGTCATCGGTATATTGGAAGTGTGGCTAAAATGAAAACTAAAGAAATAAGGAGTTCGGAATCTCAGGTGGAACATTTAAGCAGAATCAAAAGCACTCGAGAAAGGCTAAAAAAGATTCGCGAGCGAATTCATCTGTGGAAACGAATCAAATGGCCGATAATTGGCATCGGTGCGGTTTTAGTTTTGTTTTTGCTGGCATTTGGAATTTACTCGATAATTTACGCAAAGACCGCTTATCGAAACGTTTACATTGGCAATATTGACCTCGGTGGTAAAAAGAAATCAGAAATTATCAATGCAGTAAAACCGAAAAGTGATGAATTTCTAAATTCGCAAATTGTTCTCAAATACCAGCCGGAGAGTGGCGATGCCAAAGAATATCAAATTTCCGGCGCCGATGTAGGGTTATCATATAATTTGGAAGAAACACGCGACCGGGTGTACAAAGTTGGCCGCAGCGGAAACATTTTTATCAGCTTTTATCAGCAACTAAAAACGCTTTTTACGAAATATCAGGTTGACGCCAGCTACAATATCAATCAAAATGCGCTTCAGAAAAAGATTGCCGATATTGCCGTCGAAGTTGATTCGCCGGAAAAAGATTTCGCTTTGAAATACAGTGGCAACGGCGGTTTTGAGCTAACGACTGATCGCCAAAACGGTAAAAGAATCGATCAAGAAAAATTAATGTCAGAAATTAAAAATTCTATCGCTGACATTCAACAGCAACAAATTGCCTTTGAGTCGGATATTTTTTCACCGCAGATCAGTCGGGAAAATGCCGAGATCGGTTTGCAAAAAGCTAATAAAATTTTAGCCGTCGGACCGCTGGCTTTAACTGCCGATGGACAGAATTTTAATTTGGATGTTGATACGATTGCCGGACTTGTCGGTTCTCGATCGAAGAAAACCGAGATGGAAATATTTATCATTGCTGATAAAAATGCTAAACAAGTGGCGGCGCTAGCCGGACAGATTGACAAGTCGGCCGGCAATGCGATTTTGGAAGCCAAAGATGGAAAAGTTGTCATTTTTTCCGAATCGGCAAATGGCGCCAAATTAGATCAAGATCAAACAAAAATTGATATTGAAAATGCGCTAATGGCGAGAATTGCCGAAGAATCAGCGGCTAACGGACTACAAGTAATATTAACTGTTAAAAGTATTGCGCCAGATATTGATTCAGCCAAATTGGCATCATACGGTTTAACTGAATTAGTGGCGAGCGGAATGACTAATTTTATAAAATCACCAGCAAATAGAATCCACAACATTAACGTCGGGGCTTCGGCAATTGACGGCACGCTGGTAAAACCGGGCGAGGAATTTTCAACTCTAAAAGCCTTGGGCAAAATTGATGCGTCAGCCGGCTATCTGCCGGAATTGGTGATTAAAAATAACAAAACCGTCCCGGATTATGGTGGCGGTTTGTGTCAGGTTTCAACAACTCTTTTTAGAACAGCGCTAAATGCCGGAATGAAGATTACCGAACGGCGCAATCACTCTTATCGAGTTTCCTATTACGAGCCGCCGATCGGTATGGACGCAACAATTTTTGATCCGGCACCGGATTTTAAATTTGTGAATAATTATTCCAGCTACATATTTATCCAATCGAAAATTGTCGGGACAAAAATCACCTTCGAATTCTATGGTACGAAAGACAGCCGGCAAGTCGAAATTGGTCAAGCTACCGGTTATGATTACGTTGACCCGCCGGCACCGGTGGAAACAGTTGACCCGAGTTTGCCTGCCGGTAGCAGAAATTTAATATCTCATTTGCATCAAGGCGCTTCGGCCAAGTTCCATTACAAAGTTTCTAAAGATGGACAGGTTTTGCAGGAAACTGATTTTCTCTCGAAATATGTTGCTTTGCCGGAAATTTGGATGGTAGGACCGACTCCGGAACCCACACCTGATCCGAATGCCACTCCGACGCCCGATACGCCGGCAGCATAGAAAATTTGTGATTTCTGTTGTTGTGGTGCCGAGTTGTAGGTTTTGTTTACGAGTAATTGCGGTGTCTGATCACAAATTTACACCACAAATAAACATAAGCAGAGAAGTTAAAATATTTGGAGTCCAAACTGACGATAGATTTTGAACGATCGTTCAAAATCTATCGTCAGCAACCTCGATTGTTAAATTGACAAGAGATTGTCCGTAAATTTTTTTGTATAATTTTTAATTTTAGCATTCATAATTAATGTTTTTGTTTTGGTTTGCTATTGGCTTTTTCCAATTAAAAAAAAACCTACCGGAGGGGCGGGAAGAGTTGAAAAATCAATAAATGAGAATTTTTGGATCGGGAGTCGAAACCCCCGTTGTTTTACCCGATTTGTTATGATAAATCCACCATTGCGCTGGGAAAACATAGGTTTTCATTCCCAATTTGCGAAGTTCAAATTGAATCTTTTTATCAAGATGAGCGATATTTGAAACGTAACTCATTAAACGACGATACCCGCTCTTGAAGTAAGATTCAAGGTAAATCTGTTCCATTTTTGATTCCTTGGTTATTAACCCTTGGAGTCCAATATGTTAATGAACTTTTGTAGCAAAGAATGTCAAATCAGTCGTTGTTTTTTTGCGGCTTTAATAAATTCTCGAAATAGCGGATGAGGTCGGTTTGGTCGCGATTTGAATTCCGGATGGAATTGCGAAGCGACAAAAAATGGATGATCTTTGAGTTCGATTATTTCCACCAAGTTTTGTTCCGGATTAATGCCGGCAACCACCAGCCCAGATTTTTCTAATTTTGCCCGATAGTCATTATTAAATTCAAATCTGTGGCGATGACGTTCGGAAATTATTGATTGGTCATAAGCACGGGCGGCTATTGTTCCGGCTGTCAGTTTACATTTATAAGCTCCGAGTCGCATAGTCCCGCCTTTTTCCTTGATGTGCGATTGAGAATCCATCAAATGGATTACCGGGTTTTTAGTTTTTGGACTGAATTCCTCCGAGTTGCAGTCTTTGGTTTTCAGTGTGAATCTGGCAAATTCAATCGTTGCGATTTGCATTCCCAAACAGAGTCCGAGACAGGGAATATTATTCTCCCGCGCGTATCGAGCAGCGGCGATCTTGCCTTCAATTCCTCGATTGCCAAAACCGCCGGGGACGACAATTCCGGCGAAATTTTTCAATAATTTTTCCGCACCGAGTTTTTCTATCTTCTCGCTATCAATCCAGCCGAGTTCCAGTTGACAATTATTATCCCAGCAGGCCGCCTTTAGTGCTTCGGTTACCGAAAGATAAGTATCGCGCATATCCATATATTTGCCGACAATGGCGATTTTAATTTGTTCTTTTGGCGATTCTATCTTATCAACTAACTTTTGCCAGCTGTTGTCGGATTTTTTTAATTTCAAATTTAATTTTTTACCAATAACATCGCCAAGATGATATTTTTCCAAAAGAAGTGGTACTTTGTAAACGCAATCCAGCGTTTCAACCGGAATTACTGCATTTTCGTCAATGCCGCAAAAAACGGAAATTTTATCAAGTTCTTTCTTTTTTATTTTGTGATCGGCGCGGCAGAAAACTATATCCGGCTGAATGCCGAAAGAGGCCAGATCACGGATTGAATTTTGCAATGGTTTGGTTTTTAACTCGTGAGTGGTTTCCATATATGGGAAAAATCCAACATGGAGGTAGAGGGTATTTTCCAATCCGAAATCACGGCGCATTTGGCGAATTCCTTCGAGAAAATGCGAGCCTTCGTAGTCGCCAATAGTTCCGCCAATTTCGACAATTGTCACGTTGGCGCGGGAATTTTTAGCGGCAGAAATCATTCTTTTCTTGACTTCGTCGGTAACGTGAGGAATCATTTGAATTGTTTTGCCCAAATAATCACCGCGGCGCTCATTTTCTAGTATCGCTTGGTAAATTTGCCCTGACATTACCGAACTTTCGCGCGATAGGTTTTGATCGATAAACCGTTCGTAATGACCAAGATCGAGATCGGTTTCGGCACCATCGTCAGTAACAAAACACTCACCGTGTTCGGTTGGGTTAATGGTTCCGGCATCGACATTCAAATACTGGTCAAACTTCATAATAAAAACTTTTTGTCCTCGATACTTCAAAATGTTGCCGATCGACGCGGCAACAATTCCTTTGCCTAAGCCGGAGACAACTCCTCCGGTAACGAAAATAAATTTCATTAATACTCCTTTCCCCAAATTTGGATTTCTGCCCCAATTTTTCTCATCTGCAGATGAATCCGATATCTGATAAATTAATAATTAATCTCAAACGAAAAAACTCCTAGTACGGAAATCGGGAGTTTTTTTTATTAAACTATTCAGTTATTAATTCTATTATAATTAATTTGGGTTGGCATTTCAAAAGTTTTTCTGCTAAGTTGGAAAATAATGTCTCGCAAACTAAATATTTTTGAAAAAAGAACTAGGCGGCTCTCTGGGCTCGGTTATCTTTTGCAGTTGGCACCCTTTGTTAAAGCGGTAATTTTGACCGGATCAATGACCAGAGGCGAAAATAATTTTTTTTCTGACATTGATTTGCTAATTATCACCACGCCACGCCGGCTTTATACAGCCCGGTTTTTCGCAACTTTTTGGGCTGCAGTTACTGGTTGGCGGCGAAAGCCGAACGACGAAAATCCGGCTGGAAAATTTTGTCTGAATTATTATCTAACCTCCAACAATTTGGATATTCTTCCGCATACGGCTGACTGTGCCAAACATCATCGACAAATTATTCGTCTTTGGGATCGCGACGGCGAGTTTGAACGAATATATCGGGAAAATTTTTGGCTTTACAAATATAATTTCAAAATTGCCGATGAAGAAAAGGTCAGACGGCTAAAGTCGATTTTCCCGCTTGATCGGTTATTGCTTTTTTCAATTATCCGCCGACCATGGGAGTGGATATTATCCGCTGGCATTGGAGAGCGTTTTGAAAATTTTATCTCGGTTTGGCAGATAAAAAAAATTACCTCAACTGAACTATATAAATTAAATAGCAAGACCATAATTGTTTCGCCAAATGAGCTTCGATTTCATCCGAAAAAAAAGTTGACAAATTGAGTTCGATTTAGTAAGTTATTAGTGGCGGCACGGTTCCCCCTTCCGTGCCGCCACTAATCGCCAAAAATATTTGAGCGATTTTTTTATTGACAAATTATATTTATTGGCTAATATTATATTTATTACCGATCACTCTCGGGGGTGAGAAAATGCCGGTAGTATATGTTCGTTCATTGTCTGAAACTGAAATTTCGGATGGGAAAATTAGTGGCAAAAAAGTTGTCGTTCAATGCGGATCTAAAGTTGATATTTTGCCAGTCGAACTTCGGCAACCGGATCCGGAACATGGCCATCAATTCAATAATTTGAATCACAAAAAACAACTTGATACATTAGGTAATGGTCCATTTACTGTCGAGGCAATCATTCAAGAAAATTCTGGAGTCTGGCTAACCGTGAAACGCGGGCAGAAAATATTGAGCAGATATCCTGCCAAAGATTTCAAAATTGCCGGTTCCTAGTTGTAACATTATTTGTCCGTGGCGGGCCTGTACGGCGCGCCTTTTTAAGTGGCTTTTTAAGTGGCTCTTGAAAAGTGGCATTTTTTTTGTTATAATTTAAAGTGATGCAGGAGGAAAGCCTGCTTTTTTTATCCGCTACTGAACATAATTGATCTCTTGACAAATGTAAAGTTTGCTTTATAATTAGAAATACAAAATATAAAAAATCGCTAGAAATTGCCTGAAATTACGGCACTATTAAACTAGTGATTGAAAGGAGTCAAATGTTAAAACCATTGGGGAACAAAATTTTAATCGAGCCGCTTAAAGCTGAAGAGGTGACAAAAGCTGGCATCATCATTCCTGACAGCGCCAAAGAGGAACGGAGCGAGGGAAAAGTTGTTGCTATCGGATCGGGGTTGGTTGAAGGTAAGGAATACAAATTTTCGGTTAAAGTTGGCGACAAAGTTTTGTACGGAAAATATTCCGGTGAGGAAGTCAAAATTGACAACAAAGATTATAAAGTTGTAAAAGAAGACGAAATACTGGGAACACTATAAATCGCAAGTAGCAAGAAGCAAATTCCAAACAAATTAAAAAATCCAAATATCAAATGTTAAAAAGTTATTTGGTTGCGTCTATCCGCTATTCGTTATCAATTATTAGTTAGGAGATAAATATGTCAAAATTAATCAAATTTAGTGAAGATGCGCGCAAGTCGCTGCAAAATGGAGTCAACGCTTTGGCTGATACTGTTAAAGTAACAATTGGACCGCGTGGTCGAAATGTCGTTCTTGACAAAGGTTTCGGCGCACCAACAATTACCAACGACGGCGTAACTATTGCCAAAGAGATTGATTTGGAAGATAAATTTGAAGATATGGGTGCGCAGTTAATTAAAGAAGTCGCTCAAAAAACCAATGACGTTGCTGGCGATGGAACGACAACGGCAACGATTCTGGCTCAGGCAATGATTAATTCCGGATTGAAAAATGTTGCCGCCGGAGCCAACCCAATGTCAATTCGTCACGGAATTGAAAAAGCAGTTGTTGTTGTTGTGGAGGCGATTAAAAAGAATTCAAAAGATGTTGCCGGCAAAAGTGAAATTGCTCAAGTGGCATCAATTTCGGCTGCCGATGAAGAAGTCGGTAGTTTGATTGCCGAAGTTATGGATGAGATTGGCAAAGACGGAGTGATCACTGTTGAGGAATCAAACACTTTCGGTTTGGAAAGAGAAGTTGTTGAAGGAATGCAATTTGATTCTGGTTATATTTCACCCTATATGATTACTGACACTACTCGAATGGAGTCCGTTTTTGAAAATCCGAAAATTCTTCTAACTGATAAGAAAATTTCTTCGATTCAAGATATTTTACCTCTTCTAGAGTCGTTGGCACAGTCGGGAACTAAGGAATTGGTAATTGTCGCCGAAGATGTTGACGGCGAAGCGCTAACGACTCTGGTTTTGAACAAGCTTCGAGGATCATTCAGCGTTTTGGCGGTGAAAACCCCAGGTTTTGGCGATCGTCGATCAGCAATGCTTGAGGATATTGCTATCTTGACCGGTGGCCAAGTGGTAAGCGAACAAACCGCTGGTAAAATTAACGAAACGACAATTGAAATGCTTGGTAGCGCCAGAAAATTGGTTGCTGACAAAGATAAAACCACAATTGTGGATGGTAAAGGCGACAAAGCAAAAATTAAAGCTCGAATTGAAGCGATTAAAAAACAGGCCGAGGCTTCAAAGTCGGATTATGATCGGGAAAAAATGGAAGAGCGGATGGCTAAACTTTCCGGCGGCGTTGGCGTAATTAAAGTTGGTGCGGCGACAGAAGTTGAACTTAAAGAGAGAAAACACCGAATCGAAGATGCTGTGGCAGCGACCAAAGCGGCAACTCTTGAAGGAATTGTCGCTGGCGGCGGAGCGGCGTTGGTTGATGCCATCCCGGCCATTTCCGAACTTCAGTTGGAAGGGGACGAAGCGGTTGGTGTGGAGATTGTTAAACGATCACTCGAAGAGCCAATGAGAATGATTGCCCAAAATGCCGGAGTTGATGGCGGCGTGGTGATTGAAAAAGTTCGTAATATGGAAGCCGGCGAAGGTTATAATGCGGCCACTGGCGAATATGGCGATATGATCAAATTCGGAATTATCGATCCGGCAAAAGTTACTCGCAATGCCTTGCAAAATGCTGCCTCGGTTGCGGCAATGTTTCTGACAATGGAGGTGGCGGTAGCCGAAAAGCCGGAGAAAAAGGATCAAATGCCTCCGATGGGTGGCGGAATGGATCCGAGCATGATGGGGATGTAGAATAAAACGAATAACGAATAACCAACAAGGAATAACTAATAACAAATAACTAATAACCGATAGTTACCGAGTTAAAAAATCTCCGGTGAAAAATTGCTGGGGATTTTTTATTATCAAATATGTTTTGCCGGTTGGACAAATTGTTTTTTTGCTATAATTCAGATAGTCGGATACATAGGGAAGAGGGCACAAAATGACAAGAATCGAATTTCTGGCATTTTCTAAAAATAGGTCGGTAATTGAAGCATTGAGACAATTATTACGGGTATTTGGATTAAATCCGAGCATAATTTTTCGATGAATGGCAGCTAAAATGCAGGGGAGACATTCCCGACAATAGAGTTTCCGATTTGAGATACCATTGAAACTGCTTCTGTCTGCGGTATATTGATAAACACTTTCTGCTTGAAAACGCTACAAATCTGTTGGCCTGAGAATATTTATTCGTTTTAGTTGCCCCCAGTCTTCCGCTGTCAGTCGAAGCTAATTTAGAATTTTGGCCTTTTTAGTCGAAAGATTATTTCTCGGCGAAGTCACTTTGACTTCGTTTTTTGATATTTGGGTTGTTTTTTGCTAAATTGATCTTGAGTGATAATCCTCATAAGGGGGCGGTTTGGGTGGTTAGCACTTTAACAAGCTCAATTAAATTTGCTGCCGGATTTGATTGCCATCGGCATTTAGGCGGGCAACCAACGCCTTATAATCATCGAGAATGTTATCGCGATATTGCTCCGATTGATTGGGATCAGCATTTTCTTTTTACGCAAGTTACAACTTGTCAGCTCGGCTTGTTTAGCCGAATTATGGCGATTGTAAATACTGAGCAGCTAGTTCAGACCAGTTGAGATATTTATTTTTACCGCCAAAATTGCCAAGAGCAAATTTCAATTATCAACGGTTGGCCGGAGATCCTTTATTCAGTTTTGTTACATTACTTTAAAGACAGTGGATATGCAGATTAGGAAAATTTGTTCATTCGTTTTGTTCGAACTAATGCTAAAAAATTCTTTGGTCTTGAACCGATTTACAACGATGCCAACTTAGTCACTTTGGTTCATGGTCAGTGGATTGTCCCCAGCGTTTATCCAGATATTCCAGTGTTTTCCAACAATCCAAAATGGAGTCCGAAATGCGTTTATCCGTTTTGGGCCGGCCGAGAGTTGCATTGGAAGCTGGGAATAGACAGCCAGGAAATCTAATTAATATTAAATTTAAAACCACAACCCCCCGATCGGGGGGTTGTAAAATTAGTCCTTCTGCTTAAATTTCTATGCCAATTTCGTGTAGGCGGAAGCTGGAATTGGCTCCGGTTTAGTCATCTCAAAATTATCTTTGACAATAATTTTGTTTTGCTCAATTTTAACAATTGCCGACGCGTGAATTATCCGCTGGTCAAGAAATTTTTTCAAGTATATTCTGCTAATTGCCAGTGTTGGGCTTTCAATAACATAATCAAAAACTGTTCCCAAAAATTCACCCTTTTTAGTATAAACTTTTTCACCGACAATTTTGGCCCGTTTTTTAATTTTTTTCGACAGGCGAACCATTTCTTGAGGATCGGCCAAGCTGTCTTCACTTTGAACAATTAGTGCTGCTTTTGAAAGGTCGGAGATCTCTTTGGCCGAAATAAATTTTTGATGATGAATTAACCCGCCGGTTTTAACAATTGCTGCTTCGATTTTGATTTCGTCATCATCGACAAAAAAATCGACCAGTTCGGCAATTTGGATTTGATTTTCCAGCTCAAAAACCGGCAACCCGACTAAATTTGATCTTTCAATCAACATGATATTATTATAGCAAATTTAAAACCTTTCAAACATTTAGTTGATAAAAATTGATTTCATATTACAAAATTGTAAAAATTTTGAATTAATTTGCCCGTTCAATATAGGAGTTCGTCCGAGTATCGACGACAATTTTATCGCCCGGTTTGATAAAAAGTGGAACGGCAATTTTATTTTTGGTATTTAGAGTTACTATTTTAGTTACTGTGCCGGCGCTGTTGCCGCGAACGCCCGGTGGCGCGTCGGTAACTTCGAAAGTCATTTTGATCGGAATTTCAATATCAATCGGTTTGTCTTGAAAGTAAAGAATCTCCACCGGCGAATTTTCGGCTAAATATCCCAGTTGATTAGAAAGCTGGGAAACCGGCAATTTGAACTGTTCATAATTGGAGTTGTCCATAAAGTAGGCGTTGTCGCTGTCGGAGTAGAGAAATTGAGCCGATTTATGCGAAAGATCGGCTTCTTCAACTTTGTCCGAACCTTGAAAAGTTTTGTCAATGGTCGTCCCACTGATCATATTTTTCAATTTAGTTCGCATTACCGCGCCACTTCGTCCTTGTTTTGAGTGTTGGGAAAAAGTGATGGCGTATGGTTCGCCGTCAATTGTTATTTTTGTCCCAACTTTTAGGTCGGTGATTGAATACATATGTTTAAAAGTCAAAAATCAAAAGTCAAAAGTGTAATTCAAAATTAAAAATATCTCAATTGCAATTTTAACTTCCAACTTTTAAATTAATTACCTTGTAATATACGGTAAAAGTGCCAATTGGCGGGCGCGTTTAATAGCTGTTGAAAGTTGTCGTTGGTGGCGAGAACAAACACCAGTACGCGACGCCGGATCAATTTTTGACCAACGATTAAGATATCGCGACAGAGTCGAAACATCTTTATAGTCAATTTCGGCAACCTTATTTTTGCAGAAATAGCATTTTTTCTTGTTTTGAAATCCTTCGTTCATAAAACTCCTCTATGTATGTTTGATTTGAAAATATATTAATCTTGCGCTGATGATATTGTGGTTAGCGCCAATGCGAAACTTTTAAAATGGTATCTCGTCTATATCAATCTCTTCGTTGTCGGCTGTTTTTTCATCTTTTTTATCAGGCACCTTTTCCTCCGGTTTGACAATATCAGCAACCGGATTTTTGCTGCCGGAATCAGATCGCGAATAACTTTCGCCTTTTCGTCCGAGAGCAATGACATTTTCAGCGATAATTTCTGTTCGCTGGCGCTTGGCGCCGTCTTGACCTTCCCATTGGCGGGTTTGCAAACGACCTTCAACATAGACTGGTGCGCCTTTTTTGACAAATTGACTGACATTTTCGGCCATTTTGCCCCAAACCACAATGTCGTGAAATTCGGTTTGCTCTTGCATTTCGCCGGTGTCGCGATTTGTCCAGCGGCGATTGGTGGCGACTCCGAATGAACAAACTGCTTGACCGTTGGGAGTATAGCGCATTTCCGGATCGCGTGTAGCGTTGCCAATAACCATTGCTCTGTTTAATGAAAACATATTGCTCCTTTTTTATAACTTAACTAATCTTTTTTGATTGTATCATATCTTGGTTTGTGAGTTGTAAATGCTAATTAAGATACTAAACAAGTTTTTACAGATCGTCTTTCAAAAGTTCGTCAAGTTTTTCATCGAGCTTCTTAATTCTGTCTGATTCATCTTCTTTCGATTCTTTCTTTTGCTTGGCTGGTTTTTCTTCGCTAACTGGTTTTTTGCTTTTTTTCGGTTTTTCTACTTTTGGTTCGGCTAGTTTTTCTTCTTCAACAATTTCTTCTTTGGATTTCTTTTCGTCGACCAATTTATCGTCTTTTGTTTCCTCAACAACTTTCTGATCTTCCTCAACCTCCTCGCTTGTTTCTCGTTTGGCCATTAAATCTTTCGATTCTTCAGTTTGGCCTTCAACAACTTCAAAACTTCGCTCACCGATGACATTTTCAACTTCCTGTGCGGCAACGACATCTTCGCTGGCGACGGAAAGTACTTCGTTCTTTTCGACTTTCAACGTTATCAAATGACGAATAATTTGTGGCATTACTTTCACTTCATGATCAATTTCAGCCAATTTCTGACCGTCAAGTTCAAACCAAAGTGTAATATAGGTGGCGAAATTTTGTTTATTGATCGGATAAGTCAGCTTTCGTCGTCCCCAAGATTCATCTTTGCTAATTTTGCCCTCGGCATCAGTAATAAAAGCGGCAACTTTGTCGCTAACTTTTTTCAAATCGGCTTCCAAAACATCATCAGAAACCAAATACGTAAGTTCGTACTCTCTCATTTTTCTCCTTTATGGCCTTCGTTGTTCCCGTTTAGTTTGGGCGAAGTCCGCTTTAAGCGGAATTGGATAATAAGTAATATTTAATTTGTGAACTTATATTATCAAGGCACTGGCAAAAAGTCAACAATTTTGCCTAAAAGCCATCGGAACTGAATTAACAACCATCCTGACCAATGATTAAAATTTACTAACATTTTTGATCTGCGATTCGAACAATTCGGGTCGTTTTTTTGCCCAAAATTTCAGAAAAACCATAAATAAATATCTTTTTTTAAGCCAGCCGAATCAAAAAAGAAGCAACGCCGGTGTTGCTGATTTGTATATTGTTATGATAAAATTTAGACAGACATTTAAAAGGAGGAAGATGAAAAAATTGACTTACATTTTATCGGCGTTCGCAATTTTTGCTTTTGGAACGTTGGCGTTTGCTGCAAGTAGTAACGGAAATGGACAATCAACGACGAATTCAAATGGGAATTCCGCCAGTTCGTCAGCCATAACAAATCAAAATCAAGTTCAGGTTCAGACAAATAATCCGGGCACCGGAACTCAGACCCAAACACAAACCCAATTGGAAGAAAGAATTCAAGAATCAAAATCGGAATACTCTCCGCGAAATGAGCAGGCACAAACTAGAATGAGTGAAGTTGCTCTTGCTGCTGAGAATCTGATACGAGTAGCTGAAAATGTTCAAAATCAGGGAATTGGTGATCAAATTCGCAATATTGCTCGTACACAATCCGAGAACCAAGATAAGATAAATCAATCAGTTGATAAAGCTGAAAACAGAAGTTCGCTGGCAAAGTTTTTTATTGGTACAAATTTTTCAGAGATTAAAAACATCCAAACCATAATGGAGCAAAATCGCAATCAAATTCAAGAATTAGAAAAAATACAATCGCAAGTTGAAAATCAAGCAGATCAACTGAAAATTGCCAATCAGGTTATTGTGCTTCAAAACCAGCAGTTGAAGCTTCGGGATCAGTTAAAAAATATCTCATCCGGTTTTAGTTTATTTGGCTGGCTAAACCGTTGGATTCATTGAGTTTCATTCTAAAAGTTTTTAATTAGGATAATTCGTCACAGCGATATCGACCAGACAAATTTGACGATTTATGGTTGCTTACATTAAACATTAAACTTAAAAAGGCAAACATCACCATCTTTGACGAGATAATTTTTGCCTTCGGTGCGAACCAGTCCGTGGGTGCGGGCGCCGGTCCAGCCATTTTGAGCATAGAGATCTTGCCAAGAAACGACATCGGCGGCAATAAAACCTCGTTCGAAATCAGTGTGAATTACACCGGCAGCCTCGGGTGCTTTTGCTCCGTTGCGAACTGTCCAAGCGCGAGTTTCCGGCTCACCGGAAGTGAAATAGGTAATTAAATTTAGTGCTCTGTAAGCTTCTTTTATCAGCCGATTAATGCCGGTGTCGGCGATACCTAAACTTTCGAGGTATTCCTTCTTTTCCTGATCATCGAGTTCGTTTAATTCACTCTCAATTTTGGCGGAAATCGGAATAAATTTATTATCTTCGAAACCGCGAAGCTGATTTTCGGAGCAGTTGGCAACGTACAAAATTGGTTTCATAGTCATCAACTCCAATGATTTTAGCAATTTCATTTCATCCTCGGATAAATCAGCTTCGCGAGCATTTTTGGCATTGAATAATTTCTTAATAATTTTTTCCAAGGCAGTTTTCTCCAGTTTTGCATCTTTTGAACCGCCTTTTATATCGCGATCCAAATTGTATTGACGTTTTTCAACTGTTGGAATATCAGCCAGTTGCAGTTCGGTTTCAATAGTTTCAATGTCATTGGTTGGAGAAATTTTTCCGGCAACGTGAGTAACATTTTCGTCTTCAAAAAAACGAACGACCATAGCAATGGCGTCGCATTCGCGAATGTGAGAGAGAAATTGATTGCCGAGTCCTTCGCCTTTGGAAGCTCCGCGAACTAAGCCGGCAATATCAACAAACTCGACGACAGTCGGGACGATTTTTTTCGATTTGGAAACCTGCGCCAGCGGCGCCAATCTCTCATCCGGAACTTCAACAATTCCAACATTCGGCTCAATTGTGCAAAAAGGATAGTTGGCCGCTTCTGCTTGTGATCCTTTGACCAGAGCATTGAACAGCGTACTCTTGCCAACATTTGGCAAACCAACTATCCCGATTTTTAGGCTCATATCAATTTAATTAATATTAATCTTTATTCGATTGTAGCGCGAAGAGGGTTGATAGTAAAGGGGAAAAATGATATCATCTTTTCTGAAAGGATGATGGTGATTGATGAATTATCCTGCTGAATTGCCGGACGGTAGAAAATGTTGTCATTTTGGTGGCATGTTTTCTGAGTGCAAAGATTGTCAGAATAAAAGACCATCTTGTCCGAAATCGGACGAAGAAAAATTGTCAGCAAATTCTGGCAGTATCCCGATCGGTTTTGGCACGGCAGTCAAGACTAAATTTGCTTTTTAGTCAACAATAATTACAATTCCTTATTATCCATTATCTTTTTTCCGGCGAGCAGATTCTATTGCTCGTTTTTATTTTCTACTACCTGCAAAATTATTAATAAACAACCCGCTGATTGACGGGTTGTTGAAATTAACTATTTTCCGAAAGAAGCTAAAACTGGATCCCCCAAAGCTCTTCTACAAAGTGAAGTTATTGATTGATACTGATCATATGGGTAAGAAACCAAATTTTTGCTCGAGAAAAGAATTATTGCCTTCATCTTGCCACTGTCGTACCATTCTGTGTGCTCAATTTGAGTAGCTACATTTTCAACAAAATCTCCCTCGCAGGATTTTGGCAATTGTGTGTCAATAACTATCAACCTTAACTCATCATAACTGAATGCGGTGCTATCAATAAAAAGGTCATAAAGTTCGCTTGTTGAGCCGGCAAAATCGATTTCATCTTCTGATAAGTGGCAAACTCGAATCAGAAAATTTTGTATCTCATTTATTTTTTCTGGACAGTCAGTCGCTACAATTGCTCGTGTCAGCTTCCTCGCCTTCCTTTCTTGCTGTCATGCTGACTCCTTACCGCATCGCTTATTGTCGGACTTGATTGTGCAGTATCAAAGGATTAAAAAAAGTAAATATCAAATTGAAAGACTCATCATTTGGTTAATATCTGGCGTTGGCAAATATTTCTTACCCGACTTCGAGAAATTATCAAATGGTAATTTTTTCAAAATTTACACCGCCGATCCGGCTTTTTTCGGATCGGTTTTTTTAACATCTTGATTTGGGAAAATATCTGTTAAAATAGTTTTTGCGGGCGAGTGCCCGTTTGCCGTTTTTTGCAGTTGCACATTACCAACGGAGGTGATCAATCATGCCTTTAATGACTGATCCGGAATTATTGAAGAAAATGTTACTTCCAAATGTTCAAATCATTGCTGAAAATTTGCCACAAGGTTGGGAAGAAGCTGTCAAGTGTTGCTGGGAATTTGGAGCCAAAATCAAAACGCAATATGATAGACCTGACGATTCGGCAAGCCGTGATGTTGCTTTGAATTTGACAATTCTTAATCCATTTGCCGAGCCACGAATTCATCGTGATATGCCTGGTGGTTTTGAAGCTTTGGAGATGTATCGACGCGAAGTTCTTGATGGGGTTCATGATAGTTGGATTGATCCGGAAGCCGGAAAGTGGCAGTACACTTATCACGAGCGGATTTATAATTACACGGTTCCGGGAATTCCCGATCCAATCAATCAAATTGAAGCAGTTATTAATCAACTTTGTTCGGCAACACATAGTCGTCGAGCGCAGGCGGTAATTTGGAAGCCGTGGGAAGATGCCTCCATTGATGATCCGGCTTGTTTGCAAAGTCTTTGGTTTCGAATTCTCGACGATAAGTTAGTCATGCGTTGCCGAATGCGCAGCAATGATGCTTGGAAAGCAGCATTTATGAATATGTACGTTTTTACCGATCTTCAGCGTAATGTTGCCGAAGAGATCAGTCGGCGACTTGATCGAAAGATTGAAGTTGGTCAATATGATCATGTTGCTGACAGTTTTCACATTTACGGATCATATTTCAAGGATTTTACCGGCCGATTTTTGCAGAATTTGGAAACGAGAACCTTTGAACAGCGAACTTTTAGAACCAACGATTCGCAAATTGCCAATATTATGGAAGATGCTTCAGAAACTGTTAAAGCCAAATTGGCACACGAACGAGAAGAATATCTGAAAAAATAATTCGGATTTTTAGTATTTGGGTTGCCCGTCCTTTTGTTGAGGGCGGGTTTTTCATAATTTGGTGGAGTCCATTTTCTGTGATAAAATTGGCTGAACACCATAAATAAAATATTGCATGAAAAAACATAATTATGTCGGTTTGTTTATCTCCTTCGAAGGATTGGACGGCGCCGGTTCATCAACACAAGCAAGTAAGCTAGTCGAGCGACTCAATAATTTTGGGTTTTATTCTTATTTGACAAAAGAGCCAACAAATAATTTGATTGGTGGCTTAATTAGGGCGGCATTAACAAAAAGTTGGCAAGCCTCTCCGGAGTGTATGCAACTTCTTTACGCCGCTGATCGAGCTCATCATCTTAAAAGAGAAATAATTCCGGCACTTGAAAAAGGTAATATTATTGTTTCAGATCGATATTATTTGTCGTCGATTGCTTTTGGTTCTCTCAATAGCGAAAAAAAATGGCTAATTGATATCAATGAACAATTTATTTTGCCGGATGTAACATTCTTTATCGATGTGTCGGCAGAAAATTGCATTAAGCGCATTCATGAAAATCGTAACGAGTTTGAATTATTTGAAGAAAAAAACAAACTGGTAAAAGTTCAAAAAACATACAAAAATCTAGCAAAATCGTCTAGTGACATCATCAGTATTAATGGAGAAAGATCGATTGAAATAATCGGGCAAGAGATTTTTCTTCAAACCAAGAAATTGCTAAAAAAGAGAAGTGCGACATTAAAACGGCGTGTCAATAGCTTGTTTGCCGCTGACATTTGAGGGTGGTTTTTTTTTATTTAAATTAAAGTGATATAGTTGAATTAGCACAAATCATGTCAGGAGGCGATTGACATGGCGAAAATTGTTGATCGTTTTGTGCCAAGAGACAGATTCCGATTGGCGAAAATTTCATTTTTTCTTTTTTGGGAGTTGCTTTGTCTCAGATATTTTGCAGAGGCTTCTAAAGAATTTTTCCGCTGCTTGTATCTGTTTATGACTGCCGGATTCTCAACCAATCTGGTTACTGTTTATAGTAACGGCAATATTTGCTCTGGCGCAGATTGCCCTCTTGATGGTTACATTGAAAAAGAAACTCATTCTCAAGCCGCGCAGTAGCGCGGCCTTTTTTCTATTAAAACTATTAGGAAGTGGTGATAAAATGTTTGGCAATTTTTCTGCTAAAATAGAATTAATGAAAAAAATTCTCAAACATTTGGCTTTGCCATTAATATTTTTGGGAACGCTGGCTGTTTTTTTTGTTCTTACTTCAATATTTTTTCCAACCCCAGACGCACTTTTAGAAGTTTTGCGGCATTATTTTGAGCTCTGGGGATATCCAGTTTTGTTTATATTCGGTGTAATTGAGGCAATTCCAATTATCAATCTTTACTTCCCCGGCTCGTCGATTATTCTTTTGGGGGCAGCTTTTTCCCGACAGGGAACACTAAACATCTTTTTGGTAATTCTGGTCGGTTGTTTGGCTTTTATATTGACCTACACGCTGAATTATCTGGTTGGCTATCATGGTTGGCATAAGGTTTTCCATCGCTTTGGACTTGGTGACGCCCTCGACAAAACTGCTAAGCGGATTGATAAACACGGAATATTTTGGATTTGGATCTCCTATGTTCATCCAAATCTCGGGGCACTGACATCAACAGCTTTCGGCGTTTTGAAATTGCCGCTAAAAAGTTTTTATTTGCATTCATTTTTTGCGGTGCTTTTCTGGAACACTTTTTGGTCGTTTTTAATGTACTTCGCTTCCGATCATTTAATCGGTATTCTAACCGCTCGCTGGCTGGTAATTGCCACACTTTTGCTTTTTGTCGGAGTCAAAATAATTTTTTTAGGAACAATCAATTTAAGGAAACCAAGTTTTAAAGGAAAAAATGAAAAAATTTTTGCTGATTTTAATTTCACTGTTAATAATTGCCGGCAGTTATTATTTTTGGTTTATGAACAAAGCGCTGGCGCCGGTGCGTCACTCTACCGACAACGGAAGCGAAAAGATTCCGGTCGTCATTGTACCGCATTTTGATAATTTCGCCGACAAGCGAGCAGAACTTTTAAAAGATATCGGAGAAAAATATCAGCCGAAAATTGCCGTTGTTGTTTCTGTAAACCATTTCAATTCCGGCTCGGCATCAATTATTACTGCCGACCGTAATTGGGCTCTAAATGGTGGTGATATGCAATCAAACAAAGATTTCGCCCAAAAACTAGTGGCATCAGGCTTGGCTGATTCCGATTCGTCGGCTTTCGACAAAGAGCACGGAATCACCAACGTCCTGCCAAGTGTTCGCGACAGTATTAGCAAAAATTTTCTGCCGATTATCATCCGTGATAACACGCCGCGAGATCAAATTGATAAATTAGCCGATTGGCTTTCAGCTAACATCTCTGACGCAATTTTGGTCGCTTCGGTTGATTTTTCACATTATCAGCCAAACGCTTTGGCTCAAATTCACGACCGGTTTTCAATTCAAGCACTGGCAAATTTGGACAGCGAAAAAACTTGGACGGCTGAGACCGATTCGTCGCAAACGCTGTATTTGGCAGAAAAAATTGCCACAACTTCAGCCGCCAAGAATTTTCATCTTTTTTATAACAGCAATTCGGGAGCGGTAAATAATAATGATGATTCGGAGACCACCAGCGTAGTTTTGGGATATTACTCAAATAAAACGCCGGAAAATTCGCTGGCTGGTGGAGAGCCGTCTACTTCATTTGTCATTGCCGGCGATGCAATGTTCGATCGCAATGTTTGGCAAAGTTATCAGTCGGATCTGAAAAATGTTTTCTCCAATTTTGGCACTCGGGTTTTTCGCGGAGTCGATGCGCCAATTTTAAATTTGGAAGGTCCGGTCAGTTCCGTTTCTCATCCGGGCATCCAAACCGGCGGTATGAGTTTTAATTTCCAGCCACAGGTGCCATCGGTATTGTCATATCTAAATGTCGGCGCAGTTTCATTGGCCAACAATCACACCAATAATGCCGGCAATTCCGGATTTGCCACCACCAAATCAATGCTTTCAAAATCGGAGATTAAATATTTCGGTCAGCCGCAAGGGTTTAATAAAGACGCTTCGATTTTGCAAATTGACGGTCCGATTCCGACAACAATCATTGGAATAATGGCCCTTGACAGTTTTGACCAAGCGGCGATGGAATCATCGATTAAAGTCGAAAAAGCCGCCGGTTGCACTATTATCATTTTCCCGCATTGGGGGACGGAATATGCGCCGAAACATTCGATATCACAAGAACAATTGGCCAAAAGTTGGATCTCCGCCGGCGCCGACATTATCATTGGATCGCATCCACACGTGGTTGAGGATTTTCAACTAATTGATGGCAAGCCGGTAATTTATTCGCTAGGGAATTTTGTTTTTGATCAATTTTTCAGTCAAGAAACACAGGAAGGATTGGTGGTTGCCGGCACTATCAGCAAAGATAAAATTACTCTGACTTTTTTGCCGACTGTTGAGAAGAAAGTTAAACCGCAATTTATGACTGGTAATGCTAAAACTGCCAAGATTGAATCAATTTTTGACATAAATTCCGAAACTGGATTTATCAAGAAAAATGGTGATACAATAGAAATAACAAGATAAATTATAAAGATAACAGGGAAGAGCTATGGAGGAGGAGAAAAAGCCGGCATCAGATGCACCGATGCATATTGAAATGCCAGCAAAAAAGAAGAGAAATCTTACTTGGCTGTGGATTCTAATTACCGCAGTAGTTGTTGGTGGTGGAGTCGCCGCTTTTGCTTATCGTGGCGCAATTAAGGACAAAATTTGGCCACCGAAAGCTGAAGAGGAAACCGCAATAATCGACGACACAACCACTTCGTCGTCCGGAGGAACAACATCAACAAGTGTCGATGAGGGGATTACTTGGCTAACCCCGCGAGTAAAATTAGCCGATTTGGGATTATTTAAGGCGACGACCCACAACGCCGACGATCCCGGGGCTGGTTACACCGGCACCGACTATTACAAAGTTGCAACAACTTCCGATGGCGGAGAAATTATCTTGGCAATTGTCAAAGTTGAAACAATGGGAACTTCTGACGATTTTCATCATTTCTTAAAAAAGAATGGAACATATTATTGGCTGTCGGAAAATTCCGACACAATCGGCGCCGACGGTGTCAACGTCTATGCGCGAACGACTTCAGACACCAACAGCACTTTTGTTATCAAATCGCTTCAATTGGACAAAACCTTAACCAAGGGATCGACAAAACTAACTCAGGATACTGGTGCTTCAAGAGTTGACTCTTTTGCTTCGGACACGACTGCTGGCGATAAAGTTGCTGAGACCAAATGGGGTGATCTTTATCTTTTGGAAGGTAAAGATATTGATAAATCAAACGGTTTGGCAAAAGTTGCCCAATACTATATTCTTCGCAACGATGGCCAGCGAATTATTTATCATCCGGAAGCGACTTTCCGAAACGACGATGGCACACTAAATATTACTTGGAGCAACTCGGTTGGCCAAAATCAAAAATTCTCTCAAATCCAAACTTCCGGCTGTGGCAGTTCCGGCGGATCGTTTCCGCTAATAGTCAATGAATCATCTTTGACCAGTAAAAGCGTTGTTGGTTCATCTTCATCAGGAACTAAGGTTTATACCGTCGCTGAATCATCGGATTTGGCCGAATTTGCTTACCAAGTTTATTTAATGGATGGTATGGGGGATAAAGCATCAAAATCGACAATGTTGGCTGATTTGGGACTTTTGACAATTCAAGACGGCTACGGAAATTGGGCTGCTTATTTGAATAACAAATATATGCCGGCGGTTGAATGCGGCAAACCAGTTATATATCTCTATCCGACAAAAACCACCGAAGTTTCGATCAAAGTTGGTGCCAGTATTACAAAATCAGATCCAGCGTACAACAACGGTTGGAAGGTAATAGCTTCACCATCTGGTTTGTTATCACTTGCTGAAAAAACTTATGATTCCCTGTTTTGGGAAGGCACTGGTTTTGGAGAATATCCGACGATAACTTCGGGAACGATTGTTGAATCATCGCGTGTTGCCGCCACCATTTCATTACAACTTGCAACAATTGGATTAAACTCTAAAGAGATCAGTGACTTCAAAGAGTTTTGGCTGCCGAAAATGCCGACGACTCCATACACTCGACTAACTTGGCTAACAACTGAGCAGATGAATACTTTGGCACCGCTGGCAGTTTCGCCGAAGCCAGACAGCACAATTCGGGTTTTCTTGGATTTCGCCGGCCTGTCATCAAAAGAAAATATTTCCCCGCAAATTTTGCCACATTATAATCGAGACGGATTTACGCTAGTTGAATGGGGCGGCCTGTTGGTTAAATAATCACTGTTAAAAAAGTTTTATAAAAACCGCTTTGACTCTGTGTCGGAGCGGTTTTTTTCTTTTTTATCAATGTTAAAAATGCTAATATATAGAATATAATATTACTTAAATATTAAAGAACATCCTATGATCGAAAATATACCATTTGTTCCAAGAGAAGAAATTAAGAAAGTTGTTTTTGGTGATGGTTTTTCGATCCGACGAAACAAAACTTTCTTTTGAAAAGGTGTTGGAACTTATTGGGGAGTGTGATCTTCCTGATTGGATAAAACTAGCGCAATCGGATCCGCCAAAAATTAGATTTCGCGATTCAAATAGGCATAGGGATTTTCTTGAATTTATTGATGATTGGGGAGAAATGCTTTATAACACCGAGAGAAACGACGATTCACTATGTGTGCAAATTGTCAGTCAGCGAACGCTAAATGCCGCTCATGAAGTATCAAACCAGAAAGTATTGGTTGGAGATGAAGCCGTGGAAGCCAGAGGTTCAGCATTTCATTGTGATGTTGGCTGTTCCC
Source organism: uncultured Candidatus Saccharibacteria bacterium (assembly GCA_964515615.1). Classification (GTDB taxonomy): domain Bacteria; phylum Patescibacteriota; class UBA1384; order XYA2-FULL-43-10; family CAINNR01; genus CAZEVI01. Next base: position 22,385 of record CAZEVI010000006.1, read on the forward strand.
CAAACGAACTTGCACGACCGGCCCGAAATTGATTTTTTACCCAAGCGCACCGAATAGGGTGTTTTTTAGTAAAAAAGAGGCGACTGTTGTGCCTTGAGGCAATTGAAAAATTAAATTACCTTTTTGTTATCAATGCTTTTGCTCTGGCGCGCGCCAATGGGTTGTAATTCTAAAGAACTTTGCCGCCTTCGTCTTCAACAACATAATCTCTGTCACTATTGCGACGAATATGCGGCGATTTTCTTGCTCGAGATTCAAACCAAACCAAAATCTTGGAGTATATCAAAGTCACTATAACCCCAAATACAAATTCAACTATGACTTGCATCTTCAACACCTCCGTCTTTGAAATATCTGCAATTTTAATTTAAAACGCTCTTGATTTATCGTCAAAAAGTGCTACAATGCAAGTGCAGATTACACTTCCGTATAAGTGAAAGGGGATGAGAATGTGGACAACGGTTCGAATAAATTGTTTACATTGCTATCATCGACCGTCAAAGAAATAAATTCCGAAAATGAGGTGATTCAGAAAGTCAAAACTGAGCTTAAACCGAGCGAACTCTATGATCGTTCACTCGGAAAAATGTCGTGGGTAAGTTTAAGCCGATTATTGAAAGTAATTAACAATCTTATCTGGTATCATCAGGCGGGGATGAGGCAATCTTCCAGCGATTCGTCGCACTATAAATTTCATTTCAGCTGTTGCCAGTTATTGGAAAAATTAGGAGAAGTGATTGCAGAAATTATCCCGCTTGGGAAAAAGGAGATGAAAACCGGCCGAAGATGAATCGTTGATCATCAACAGATCGTCTTCGGCATATTTTTTTGCCGTTGTGCTAAAATAAAGATATGAAAAAATTAGTTCTAATCGACAGCAATGCAATAATTCATCGTGCTTATCACGCCTTGCCGAAAACAATGTCCAATCGTCAGGGCGAGCAGACAAATGCGATTTACGGTTTTACGACGACCTTGATTAAAGTTCTTGAAGATTTGCATCCGTGCTATATTGCCGCCTCATTTGATTTGGCAGGTCCGACATTTCGCCACGAGCATTATAAAGAGTATAAAGCAACACGGATTAAAGCCGATCAGGAACTTTATGACCAAATTCCCCACATCAAAGAGCTACTGGTGACAATGAAAATTCCGATTTATGAAAAACAGGGTTTTGAGGCTGATGATATAATCGGAACGATTGTTCGTAAAACACAAGAAACGAGCAAAAATATCCAAACATATATAGTGAGCGGCGACAAAGATATTTATCAACTGGTAAATGGCAATGTTTTTGTTTATTCGTTGCGACGCGGATTATCACAAATGCAAATTATTGATCGCCAGACGATCGAAAATGAGTACGATTTACAACCTAATGATTTTATCGACTTAAAAGCATTGGCCGGCGATCCTTCTGACAATATCCCCGGAGTGCCGGGAATCGGAGAAAAAACTGCAGTTGATTTGATCCAGCGATACGATACAATTGATAAGCTTTATGATAAAATTGCCGATTTTCTCGATCGCGACGGTATAATTTCTAAATCCGCATTTCTAAATTCTAAACAAATTTCAAATTCCAGTTCTGAAAATTCAAACATTGAAAAATTGATTGAAAATTTTAAATTGAAAATTGAAAATTATTTCAATGGAATAAAAAAAATGTCAGATGAGATGAAAATCAAACCAAGAATTCTCGGTTTACTAATTAGTTATCAGCCGCAGGCGTTTTTGTCGCAAAAACTGGCAACAATCCACCGCGATGTGCCAATTGGATTCTCTCTTGAAGATTGCAGATGGGGCGAGTATGATAAAGAAAAATTGCAGAAACTGTTTGAGGAGTTGGGTTTTTTGTCGTTGCTTCGGAGGTTTGATAAATCATCGAAAACAGATGAGTCAAAAAGCAAAAAGGACGAAGATCAAAAGGCGGAAATTGGGAAAAATGACGAGCAATTAAAATTATTATAGATTGCCACGGCCTGCAGCCTCGCAATAACAAGGCAATATGAAAAATATTCTTAAAAAAGCAAAATTTCTTGGTTGTATTGTTCCAAAAAAGAAATGGGATATTATCGATCGCCAGCTTAAACCGGTTTTGCGCCAAATGGAAGAAATTGGCATTAAATTAAATGTTCCAGCCGTACAATCATTAGAAAAAAAATTAACGGCCAAATGTCAAAAATTGGAAAAAAGCATCCAAAAACTGGCCGGAGAAGAATTTAATCTCGCTTCGCCGTCGCAACTATCAAATATCCTTTTTGAAAAATTAAAACTGCCGACTGCCGACATCCGCCGCACCAAATCAGGGATATCAACCGGAGCATCGGAATTGTTGAAATTGCGATCGGAAAATAAAATTATTCCTAAGATTCTTGAATTCCGTGAGCTGTCAAAATTATTATCGACATATCTTGAACCATTGCCAAAACTAGTTGATGAAAATTCACGTCTTCACACTCATTTTGGCGAGGATACTAGAACCGGTCGGTTAACATCTAACAATCCTAATTTGCAAAATATTCCAATTCGCGGCGAATTTGGACTGGAAATTCGTCAGGCTTTCGTCGCTGAAAAGGGAGCAAAATTAATTTCGGCTGACTATTCGCAAATTGAACTTCGAGTTGTCTCTTGCCTTTCGGGCGATGAAACGATGATTCGGGCATTTAACGGCGGCGTTGATATTCATACTAAAACGGCTTCAGAAATTTTTTCTACACCGGTGGAAAAGATCACTCCCGAACAGCGCCGAGTGGCGAAAACGGTCAATTTCGGCGTTTTGTATGGTATTAGCCCCTACGGATTATCGCAAACACTGGGAATCAAACAGGAAGAAGCGGCGAAATATATTCTGCAGTATTTTAAGATCCATTCCGGTATTAAGAAATATTGTGAAGATCAAATTGCTTTTGCCAAAAAAAATGGTTATGTGGAGACGCTATTTGGTTTTCGTCGCCAGTTGCCGGAGATAAATTCCTCAAACCGTAATCTTTTCGAATCGGCTCAAAGAATTGCGATTAACACGCCGATTCAAGGCACAGCAGCCGAAATATTAAAATTGGCGATGATACAACTGCATCGAAAACTAAATAAACAAGAAACAAAACACAAGACACAGGGAACAAATAAATCTCAAATTCCAAATTCTAAACTTATCCTCACGGTTCATGACGAACTTATTGTCGAAGCACCGGAAAAAGAAGCAACAAAAATTGCCAAATTAATGAAAGAAGTAATGGAGAGCGAGGTCAAACTTTCGGTTCCGGTTGAAGTTGACATCGGCTTTGGTGATAATTGGGACGAGGCAAAAAATAACATATTACAGTAAAAACTTTAGTGAATTATCGCGGACTATCAGAAAAAATCAGATTAAAAAAATGCCCCGCTCGAGGAGAGGGGGCTAATCGGTAAAGTCAAGTGGCATTAGAAAGAAAAATTGATGTGCGGCAATAAAATCGTCAATCGAAGCTGATGGGTTCTCGACTCGAAACCGCCAACCAAGTCGAGAGAGAGTTGTAATATCGACAAGGGCATTCGGATGAATCGCACGAAAATCAATAAATTTTATTGCCGAAGGTGGCAACAAAAACAACGGGCAAATAATTGCCGCAACTGTATCCTTCAACGGCAATGTTACTACCCCCTTTCACGACAATGCTATTATTCTAGCAGAAAAGATAATTTTTTTCAAAATTATGATTAAACTTTTTTACGGCGAGGACAGCTATTCGCTGAATCAGCAAATCAAAAAAATCGAATCGGAATTTTTTCTGGCCAATTTTGGCGACTTAAACATTGTTAAATTTGAAGGTCAAAATCTACTTTTTGACAATTTTCTTCGGAGCGTAACCGCAGTGCCGTTTTTGGCTGATAAGCGTTTAATCATTATCAGCGATTTGCTTCGAGACGGCGATGAAAAAATTCGCAACTATTTTGAAGATAATTTGGCTAAATTTCCACAATCGTCAGACATTATTCTTCTCGAAACCGGCGATTTTAATAAAAATCTAAAACTTTATAAAAAGCTTTTGAAAATGAAAGCAGTCGAGCATTTTCCGCTGCGAAAAGGCAACAATTTGGAGAATTGGCTGGCTAAAGAAGCTGAAGCCAAAAAAATTCCAATTAAATTGTCGGCAATAAAAAAATTAATCGCAACTGCTGGCAACAACAGTTTTCGGCTGACTAACGAGCTGGAAAAATTGGATTTATTTCGATTGGCAAAAAATCAGCAAGAAATTTCATCGGCCGACATTGAAGAAATGGTCGAATCGGAACATGACCAAAATATATTCGATTTTATCAACGCTTTGGGTGAACGCAACTCCAAACTGGCAATAAAGTATCTGCACAATTTGTTTGCCAGCGGGAAAAACGAAAATTATATTTTAACGATGATTGTTTATCAATTTCGAAATATGTTGATAGTTCAAGATTTGATCAGTCGAGGGACGAAGAGAGATGTAATTCCATCCGAGGCTGAACTTCATCCTTTTGTTGTCAGTAAAACGATCCGAGCGCTAAACAGCTACGATTTGCCACTCTTGCGGAGAATTTATTATCGCTTGCAGCAAACCGATCTTGATATTAAAACTGGCCGGGTCGAATCTCGGCTGGCGCTGGAAAAGCTTTTGGCCGACCTAACAATATAGTATAATAGAGATAACAATTTCTAATTTCTGAATCCTAATTTCTAAACAAGCCCAAATGATCAAATTTAAAAAATGTTTAGAATTTAGATATTAGAGTTTAGAATTTCCCTGCAGTGGCGGGGTGAGAGGGGAAATTGGAAGGGAAGAAACAGAAGAAAATCCCATTTTTGGAAATTAATTGGCGGAAATTTGTTTTCTTTTCGGCCTTTTTTCTGGTTGCCTTAGTAACTTGGCAGTTAATTTCAACATCCAAATTTTCCGCTGATACAAACGACGAAAATTTGGCAAAAACACTTACTAGTTCAACTGTTACATTAAATGTTGAAGGAAACGGCAGTGTTTATCAAGATGGCGTAAAAATCAAATCAAGAATTTCGCCGCAAAAAGATTTTGACGAGCTTCGACTGGTGGTTTTTGATAAAAATGGCTATTATCTCGATGATTTAAAAATTGACTTAACGCTTCCAGCTACCGTTGCCAACCAATCCAATCCGCAGATTTTGGCGATCCACGGAGTTGATTCCTCGATTGCCGAAATTTCCGGTGATTCGACAATTGTTTATGAGGCAACCGGTGTCAGCGGCACTGCAACAGTTACCGTTATTGCCCAAATTCCCAAAGGTATTATTCAATTGCCAATCCTTGACCGGTTAATCTACACCCTTTCGAATTTTGGCGGCAAAGTTTGGTTTATCGTCGCTATCATTATTCCGGCGCTAACTTTAATCTATCTTTTTCTTCTAGTGTTACTGCATCAAAGATCGCAAAGAGTGTTAGCCCCTGACAGAGCAATTTCAGCTCCGCCAATGGCTTTGCCGCCGGCAGTTGTTGGTGTTTTGGCAAATCAAGATGTTGGGTCAAGAGAGATTGCCGCAACATTAATTGATTTATCGTTACGAAAATTTATTTTTATCGTCGATCGTGATCGTGGTTTTGCTTTTGGTAAAAGATCGTTCAGTGGTGTTCTTTTGGAATTTGAAAAATTTTTACTTTCGAAGATTTTTCGCAACAGCTTGAAAATTTCCGAACAGCAAATAAATGAGCGTTTCGTCGATCATCTTTATAGCCACAAAATGTCGCTTTTTACCAGAGGTATTTATGCTTTGGCGACTCGACTCGGCTACTTTAGGGAAAATCCGGCGAGAATGCATCGAAAATATCAATTTATCGGAGTTATTCTTTTCTTTTTTGCTTTAATCTGCTTTTTTCTTAGTTTTAAATATTTTCCGACTTTACAATATGTTTCGTTTTTCTGGATTGGGATGATGGTTTCTGCAATCATTGTCATTATCATCGGCAGCAAAATGCCAATTCGGACGGTTCTTGGACGACAGGCACTTTCTAATTGGCTGGCTTTCAAAAAATATTTATCTGA
>CAZEVI010000007.1:0-27371 GCA_964515615.1 uncultured Candidatus Saccharibacteria bacterium
CTCAAAATCGTGTGGTAGTAATATCATGTGGGTTCAATTCCCACCTCGGCCACCAAAATTACCAAAAAAATGAAATATAAACTCGACGAAAAAGATTTAGAACAACTGTTCATTACCAGACGCTATCGGCGACGAAATCCGCTTCTGGTTTTTTTATCTTTTGCCGGACTGTTTGTTTTAATTTTTTTGGTTGTAACATATTTGCTGAATTTCGGAGCTTATAATAAAAAAATAGCTTGGTGGTGGCAAGATGAATTTGGAACGTCGCCACACATTTTGGTCGATTCAGTCAAAAAATATCAAAACAATCAAGTCGAAAAAAATAGTGATCCCGAATTTCCAAACATCTCTGATAATTCAATTTATATCGAAAGCATCAAGCTAAATGCGCCAATTTCTTTCGGAATTGAAAATAATGAGTCGGCCGTTGCGTCAAATTTAAAGAACGGAGTTATCCAAATTTCCGGTACCAGTTTGCCCGGAGAAACCGGCAATGTTTTTATCACCGGTCACTCATCAAATTATCCATGGGTTAGAAGCAAATACAATTCGGTTTTCGCCCTTCTTGGCAATGTTGTAGTTGGTGATTTGCTGCAAATCAAATTTCACGATACTATCTATATTTACCAAGTTTCAAAAAATTTTGTGGTTGCGCCATCTGATGTTTCAGTAATGAATTCAAACGATTCAAAATCAACACTCACTCTAATGACTTGTACACCGCTGGGAACAAATTTGAAAAGGCTAATAGTCCAAGCCGACCAAATCATTCCTTCTCCTTCTTATAATAAACCGACGACAAATAAAAATATCGGGGTAGTCCCCGACAGTGTTCATTGATATATACTGGAAAATACTAATTTATAAATGTGCCTTTAACGGATAACGGCACGTTTATAAACTGCGCCATCACGATAAAGTAGCACTGAACCGTCCCAGCTGAAAAGGAAATTAGTTTTATCGCTACTCGATAATTTTACTAAAAGAACATCGTTGCTGCCATTTTTCTCGATAATTCGAATTTCATCGGCTTGTTGATATGCCAAATATTCCGATCCCGGATACCAAATTACACTTGAAATTTGATTTGAAAGCCGAGTAACCAAATCGTCGCCGAGCCAAATTTCATGTTGATTAAAAGACAAATCTCCTTCGGGGTTTTTAACTAAAATGTCATATGGTGAATCGATAGACGATATAATATTTTGATCGCTGATTACCGAAATTTCCGGTTTGGTTTTAAACAAAACAATGTTTTTATACCAACCAACTTGATCGGCAATCACTTTAATATGTTGTTGCCAACTATAATATCCATCTTTTGAAATTTTAACATCGTAGTAACCGGGCAAAAATTGCGCTTCAAAAACTGACTTGACTTCGGAAGGTTTTTGTCCCGAGACGGCAACTTCGACATTGTCAGGGGCAAATGTCATATAGACAATGCCGGTGTGAATAATTTTCATTGTTTGCCAATTGAATTTGTAACCCATGCCCCAGAAAACCAGACAAGAAGAAATTACCAATATCAAAAGGGCGACGAGGCTTTGGCCGACAATAATTTCTTTCAGTCTTTTTTCTCTTGGCCTATGAAGATATTCTTTCATACCATTATATTAGCTCGTATTGATAAAATTGTAAAATCAAGTTACAATCGTTTAGAGAACAGTTATCGAACAAATTAACGGTTTTCAAAGGAGATTATGGCAAAATTCAAAGTTCGGGGAAAGAAAAATTTTAATGGCAATTTTAAAGTTACCGGTGCGAAAAATGCAGCATTAAAAATGATTGCTGCCGCAGTTTTAATCCCGGGAGAAGTTGTACTGCATAATGTTCCGAGAATTCTTGATATTTTTCGAATGATTGAGGTAATTCAAAGTCTCGGTGCAAAAGTTGATTTTAGTGGCAATACCTTAAAAATTGATGGAACTAATGTCAAAAGCTGGTCACCGGACGAAACTCCGGTTAAAAAACTCCGTGGCTCGGTCGTAATAATTGGTCCACTGCTTTCTCGTTTTGGAAAAGCCAATTTTTCCGAACCGGGCGGCTGTTTAATCGGCTCCAGACCAATCGGTTTTCATTTAAAAGCTTTTTCCGATTTGGGGGTCACTGTTAAAGAATATAAGAAAGAAGGCAAATATTCACTGATTGATGACGGACATTACCGGCAGGGAAACAAGGAAATTACACTCGCGGAAATGTCGGTAACGACAACTGAAAATGTGATGATGGGGGCTGTACTCCGAGACGGAAAAACAAAAATTAATATCGCTGCCTGTGAACCGGAAATTGTTGACTTGGCTAATTTTCTAAACAAAGCCGGCGCCAAAATCTCCGGTGCCGGAACTCACACAATCATCGTTGATGGAATACGAGAACTTCACCCTGCCGAACATACTGTAATTCCCGATAGAATCGAGGCCGGAACAATTGTCATTGCCGCTGCAATTTGCGGTGGAAAAGTTACGATTGAAGATATTATCCCCGAACATCTGCAACTGCCACTAAGCAAGTTCGAAATGGCAAATGTTGATTTTGAAATTAGCAAAAAAGAAGATAAATACGCCGACTTAATTGTAAAGCAAAAAAGAAAGTTAATCGCTCCGGATGTTAAGTGGATTGACACCCGCCCATATCCGGGATTTCCAACCGATTTACAATCACCATTTACCGTGCTTCTAACCCAAGCCGAAGGCCGTTGTCGAATGTTTGAAACAATTTTCGATTCTCGATTTGATTATGTCAAATGGCTGGTGGCAATGGGCGCCGACATTAAAATTTTGAATCCTCATATGATTGAGGTTCGCGGTGTATCATCGTTAAAAGCCAAAAAGATTGAATGCTCCGATTTGCGAGGTGGTGCATCACTTGTTCTGGCGGCGATGTGCGCAGAAGGCGATTCAGAAATTGAAAACATAGAATATATCGATCGTGGATACGAAGATTTCGACCAACGGCTACGGGGAATCGGGGCGGAGATTGAAAGGGTTAAATAATGGCAAAACGGATTGCAATCGATTTAGGTACAACCAATGTTTTAGTATATATTCCTAAAAAAGGCATTGTTATTAACGAGCCGTCGGTCGTTGCCATGCAGGTCGAAAATAATCAAATAGTTGCAATTGGCGCCGAAGCTAAAAAGATGATCGGCCGCACTCCGGAAAGCATTGTCGCCGCACACCCGTTAAAGGACGGGGTAATCGCCAACTATCACATCTCCGAAACAATGCTTAAACATTTTATCAATCAAGTTTCCGGAAAAATCCGCATTGGCAAACCGGAAGTAATGATTGCCGTTCCGGTTGGGATTACGTCCACTGAACGGCGCGCGGTTATCGACGCCACATTGTCAGCCGGAGCCAAACAGGCATATTTGATAAAACAACCAATCGCCGCTGCACTTGGTGCAGGGATTCCAATTGCTACGGCGTCGGGAAATATGATTATTGATATTGGCGGCGGAACCACCGAGGTTGCGGTAATTGCGCTTGGCGACGTTGTTGCCGCCAGCTCAGCCAGAATCGGCGGAAATAAAATCGATTCGGCAATCGCGGCCTACATTCGGAAAAAGCATAATTTAATTATTGGAGAGCAAACCTCGGAAGAGATAAAAAAAAGAATCGGTAGTGCAATTGTCCCCAAAAAAGAAGCCAAAATGGAAGTCTCCGGATCGAACGCCATCACCGGATTGCCTGAAAGCATAATTGTTACTTCCGAAGACTTGGTCAAAGCAATCAAACCGCCGCTTTCAGAAATTATCGGAACAGTTAAAAATGTTCTTCAGCAAACTCCCCCTGAATTAGCTTCGGACGTTATGGACAAGGGGATTATCGTCTCTGGCGGTGGCGCGCTACTTCGTGATATTGATACGCTGCTAACCAAGGTTACCGGCGTGCCTTGCCAAATCGCCGAAGATCCCGAAAGTTGTGTTGTTAAAGGTGCCGGAATTGCCGTTGAACATTTAGACGCATTCAAAAAATCAATTCTTTGGGCCAGAGAATAAATGCAATAAAATTTCTAATTTCCTAATTAGTAAGAAAATGATCATCGGAATTGACGCTTCGAGAGCGGTAAAAAAAGAACGCACAGGGACTGAAAATTACTCTCGTAATCTGATTTTTGAACTAGCCAAAATTGATGCGAAAAATCAGTATATTCTTTATGCCGGGCCTGATTACGATGGAACTTTTGACAACTTTCCAAAGAACTTTTCAATAAAGATTATTCCAAATAAAAAATATTGGACTCAAATCGGTCTTTCTTTCGAGATGTTTAAAAACAAACCGGATGTTCTATTTATCCCGTCGCATATCCTTCCGCCAATTCCAGCAAAAAAAGCAATCATCACCATTCATGACCTTGCTTGGAAATATTTTCCCGATATGTATTCTCCGGCTGAATTGCGTTTGCAAGATTTATCAATTCGCCGAGCAATTAAGCAAGAGGCCGAAATAATAGTATATTCTTCCTCAACTGTTAGAGATTTACAGAAATTTTACAAGATCAATAAAAACAAATTGCATTTTGTACCAATGGGGTTTGGTAATCTTTTTAATAATAAAAACCGCGACAGTCAAACTAGCCGACATGTCCAAGGCGATACCTTAAATCAAACCAATTCACACCTGTCAGTCAAGACAAAACAACCGTATTTGCTTTTTGTCGGGCGTATTGAATTAAGAAAAAATATGACAAATTTGATCGAAGCATATACTATGTTACGAAGCGAGCGGAAGATAAATCACAAATTGCTGTTGGTCGGGAAACCAGGTTTCGGCTACGAGAAGATTAAATTAGCGATTGAAAAATCAAAATACAAGGATGATATTATAGAAACCGGATTTGTTAGTGATAAAGATCTCAGCCAGCTTTACAAAAATGCTTCAATTTTTGTTTTTCCATCGTTTTACGAAGGTTTTGGTTTTCCAATTTTTGAAGCGTATAGTGCCAAAATTCCGGTAATTACCTCAAATACTTCTTCGATGCCGGAAGTGGCCGGAAAAGGCGCGATATTGGTAAATCCGAAAAAGCCATTTGAAATCGCCGCGGCAATGAGCCAAATTCTAAACAAACCTCAACTTCGTGAAAAATTAATTAGAGAAGGTCAATCGCAGTTAAAACATTATTCGTGGCAACAATGCGCCGAATATACTTTGAAAATTCTGGAGATAAAATGAAGGTTGCATTAGTCCATGATTTTATAACCAAGATTGGAGGCGCCGAGCGCGTTCTTTTGATCTTACACAAAATTTTTCCCGAGGCACCAATTTATACATTATTGTACGACAAAAAAACAACTCGAAATCTTTTTGAAAACTCTGATATTCGAACTTCCAATCTGCAAAAATATCCGACATTTATCAGAAAACGATCTCGATTGTTATTTTCTAAATTTCCCCAAGCTATTGAACAATTTGATTTTTCCGAATTTGATCTTGTAATATCTTCCAGTAATTCTTTTGCCCACGGAATAATTACATCTCCGGAAACGCTTCACATCACATATTGCTATTCACCAATGCGCTATTCATGGGATTGGGCACAAAAATATTTAGCAGAAAACAATATCGGTTTTGGACTTTTGGGACTGTTTATTCGCTCGCAAATTTCCAAAATTCGTCTCTGGGATTTTTACGCCTCAAAAAGAACTGATTTTTGGATTGCAATTTCTAAAACCGTCGCCAGACGGATTAAAAAATATTATCGTACCGATTCAAAAGTTATCTATCCACCAACAGAAATTTCCAATTTGCTCAAAAGTAAAAAACCGGCAAAAGATTATTACTTAATAGTTTCCCGCTTAACACAATACAAAAATATTGACTTGGCAATTCTGGCTTTTAACAAACTCCGACTACCACTTTATATCATTGGCGAGGGACAAGATTTGCAGCGATTGAAATCTTTGGCAAAAGAAAATGTTAAATTTTTGGACTGGCAAAATGATAAAGACCGCGATGATTATCTCTCCGAATGCAAAGCCTTTGTTTTTCCCGGAGAAGACGATTTTGGCCTAACTCCGGTCGAAGCAATGGCTACCGGCCGGCCAGTTATCGCTTTAAATGCCGGCGGAGTAACCGAAACGGTTGTAGCGGGAGTAACCGGTGAATTTTTTGAAGACACAAACAGCACAGACGATTTGGAAAAGACGGTTAGAAAAGTTGAAAACAATTTTCATTACCGACCGGAAGATTGCCAAAAACAGGCCGAAAAATTCTCCGAGGAGATATTTATCAAAAATTTTAAACAATTTATTGAAGAAAAATACAAATCTTTTAGTAGCCATTATAAAAAGGACAAAGAAGCTGAACATTCTTCATAAAATAATAATTTTGACAAATGAAGCTAAACCGAAAAAAAATTAACCTTTTTGATGTTCCCATTGACTCTTTTAGCCGACTAGAATCGATCAAGTTTATTGAACAAAAACTCGGCACTCTCGGTAAAAAACCGTTTTTTTTGACAACTGTTAACGCCGAATTTCTTTTTCGGGCAATAATGGATGATGAGGTCAAACAGATGCTACATAATAGCAATTTAAATTTCGCCGACGGGATCGGCATTCTTTGGTCAGCAAAATTTTTATCGTTAACTTTGCCAAAAAATAAATTTTTTCGTTATCTGATTGGTATTCTGAAATTTATAGGATCACTTCTAGCAATTATTTTTTATCCGAAATATTTGCGAAAACCGATCCCTGAACGAATTTCTGGTTCGGACTTTATTTGGGATTTATGTCATCTAGCAGTGAAAAAAGATTATCGAATATTTCTTCTTGGCGGTCAACCAACAGTTCCGGAACAAGCCGCCTTAAGATTGCAAACCGAAATTTATGGTTTAAAAGTTGCTGGAACTTACTGCGGGTCGCCAAAAATTGAAGACAAGAAAAAAATTGTCGAAATGATTCAAAAAGCCAAACCGGACATTTTGTTTGTCGCATACGGTGTGCCGGCGGAAGAATTGTGGCTTGATCGAAATCTGGCAAACACCGGAGCCAAAATAGGAATTGGTGTTGGTGGAACTTTTGACTTTCTGGCTGGTCGTCACAAACGAGCGCCAAAGTTTTTTCAAGCGTTTGGTTTGGAATGGCTTTGGAGATTAATCTTGGAACCGCGACGTTTTCGCCGTCAGCTCGCTCTGCCACGACTGGTTTGGAAAGTTTTAAAATATAAATTAGAAAACTAATATTTTCAAATCAAACTCGCTAATATTGGCTAATAATTAAAATATTTTGCCGGACCAATATTTTTCGGTCATTTCTTTAATAATTTATTTTTTAATAATTTAATTTCTTTGTCCGACAAGTGATTTTTATCGGCGTTTTCAGTTTCCATAATCAGATTTTTCTTTTCACAAAATACGGGTATTGACAAAACCTAGCCATTTTTGATATTATATAATTGTGGATTGTGGTGACCCTGCGGTGGCCACTTTTTTAAAAAGCATACGCTTTTTTCTTACCAATTTTCGAATAATTTCTCGAAATTACAAATAAGATTTATTGGTAATTTAGTTCTTGGATTTATTTGTAAATTCGTAAGGACAATTTAATATCAATTTATTCCGCATTGGCGGGGCAAAAAGGAGAAAAATGACTCAGGACTCAGTAAATTTTATCGATGCAATCGATGAATTGTGCGACGAAAAAGGGCTTAACAAAGAAACGGTAATTTCAACCGTAGAGGCCGCACTGGCCGCAGCATATCGAAAAGATTACGGAAAACCGCACCAAGTAATTCGAGCAAAAATGGATCCAAAAACCGGCGATGCCGAAATGTTCAAAGTTACAACTGTTATTGATGATGAAGAATTTGAAAATCCAGAAGCCGAAATTACGCTAACTGATGCTAAGAAAATTAAAAAAGATTACAAAGTCGGCGATGAAATTATCGAACCAATGCCAAAAGAAGAAAATTTTGGCCGAATCGCTGCTCAAACAGCCAAACAGGTAATTATTCAACGAATCCGCGAAGCCGAACGCGATATGATTTTCAGCGAATTCAAAGATCGAGAGCATACAATTGGCAATGGATCGGTTCAGCAAATCGAGGGCAAAAACGTAATTGTTTCACTGGGAAAGGTAAATGCGATTTTATTTCCAAGCGATCAAATTCGCGACGAAAATTATTATGTCGGTCAAAGACTTAAAGTCTATATTAAAGAAGTCGCTCAAACCTCCAGAGGCCCGCAAGTTTTAGTTTCCCGAACAGACGAAGGTTTGATTAAAGGACTTTTTGAATTGGAAGTGCCGGAGATCGCTAACGAAACAGTTGAAATTAAAAGCTTGGCTAGAGAAGCCGGAACAAGAACAAAAATGGCAGTTATTGCTCATGATGAAAATATTGACCCAATCGGTTCTTGTGTCGGACAACGTGGCACTCGCGTTCAATCAGTGTTGGCGGAAATTGGCGACGAAAAGATCGATATTATTCTCTGGGACGAGGATGTTGAAAAATTTATTGTCAATGCCCTTTCTCCAGCAAAATGCGAAAAAATCGTAATTTCATCAAAAGACAATAAAGCAATTGTTTATGTCCCCGACGATTCGCTGTCATTAGCAATTGGAAAAAACGGCCAAAATGTTCGCTTGGCATCAAAGCTAACCGGTTGGGGAATTGATATCGAAAAAGCGGAAAGCCAAGGCAAAGATAAAAAACTCAAAAAAGACAAAAAAAATGATTCAGACACCAACAGTAAAACTACTGCCGTTAGTGTTGAAAAAAAGGAAATTGTCAAAGAAGATCTACCAATGGATGAAGATAAAAATATCAAAGAAGGCAAAAAATAATCGTAATAAAGAATAATTTATCAGTGTTGCCTAATTCTTATTCGTTCGTCCTTGCGAGGAGAAACGGCTAAACAAACTCTAGCATGTAGATTGTTTCTCTTCGTTTGATACAGCGTTTGCAATAACAATTGCGCATCAGCGACAACAAATATATAAATATAAACATTTCATCAAATATTTTTAATTTAAAATAAGATTAAAATGGATCCGAATATTTTTGGAAAATTTTCCGATAATTTACGCAAAATTTTGGTTTTGGCAGAGAAAATTGCCAGAGATTCCAAAAAAGCTCTCGACACCGAAGACATGCTTTTAGCGATGGTACTGACAAAAGGCACACTAGCCTCCGATATTTTAATATCGGCCGAAATTGTTCCCGACAAAGTCTCAATCGTCGCCAAACTGGTCAGCAATCAAAACAGTAAACGAACGATTCCGAAAATCTCCGACGATGCCAAAAACGCTCTTCAATCGGCAATTAGAACTGCCGCTGAATACAATCACATTGTTGTCGATGCCGAACACTTGCTTTTAGTACTTCTTTCAAACCCTAAATTCAATTCATACAATGTTGTTGAAAGAATTGGAATCAAACCGGAAAAAGTTGCCGGCCAAGTATCTTCAATTTTTACTGAAATATCAAAAGCTGGCGGATTTTTGAATAATGGTTCAGCAAAAAGTTTTGATTTGCCTAACTTTGGTGATGACGGTGGCGATGAAATTCCAGCTGATTTTCCGGAAATGGGAAGCCGGACAAAAACCGCTGAAAATGAAAAAAGTTTTCTTGAACAATTTACACTAAATTTGACTGGAATGGCCAAAAAGAAGCAGCTTGATCCAATGATCGGCCGAGAAAATGAAACTGAACGAGCGACGCAAATATTATCTCGAAGAACCAAAAACAACCCACTTTTAATCGGCGAGCCCGGAGTCGGAAAAACGGCGATTGTTGAAGGATTGGCACAGAGAATTGTCGATGGTTGTGTGCCTCAAACTTTAAGCGGAAAAACAATTCTCTCGCTGGATATTGGCTCTCTACTGGCCGGAACTGTTTATCGTGGTCAATTTGAAGGACGACTAAAAAAACTTTTTGCCGAAATAAAAAACGCCGGAAAGACAATTTTATTTATCGATGAAATTCATACTACAATCGGAACCGGATCAGCCGAAGGATCACTTGACACCGCCAATATGCTAAAACCGATATTAGCCAGAGGTGATTTCCAAGTTATTGGCGCCACAACTTTTGAGGAATATAAAAAACACATCGAAAAAGACCCAGCTTACGAACGACGATTTCAAGTTGTTCAAATTCCCGAACCATCGGTCGCTGAAACAATCAAAATTCTCCGCGGTCTCAAAACCAAATACGAGCAACATCATACAATAAAATTTTCCGCTGATTCTTTAATTGCTGCCGCCGAACTTTCCGAGCGTTATATTACTGATCGCTTTTTGCCAGACAAAGCAATTGATCTAATTGATGAAGCCGCAGCAGCAACCAACGTTGTTACTCCGGAAGGCACCAAATTGGCAAAATTACAAACTAAACTTCTGGAAATACAGAGTAAAAAAGATGAGGCGGTTTCAGCCGAGAATTACGAATCAGCAACCTATTTTCGAGAAGAAGAGATTAAGCTAACCGATCAAATATTGGCGCTTGAAAAAACTAATGCCGGACAAAAAAAGAAGCTCATCGACGCGGAAGATATTGCCAAGATCGTCGCCCGATGGACAGGAGTTAATGTCGAAAATTTGTCAATCGACGAAAGAAAACATTACCTGAACTTGGAAAAAAGATTGAAAAAAAGCGTTATCGGCCAAGACGAAGCAATCTCCGAGTTGGCGAAATCAATTCGCCGCAACAAAGCCGGAATTTCTGATCCAGATAGACCAATCGGTTCATATCTATTTCTTGGCCCAACCGGCGTCGGCAAAACATTTCTCTCTAAAACTTTGGCAAGTTTACTTTTTGGCTCTGAAGATAATCTGATAAAGATTGATATGTCTGAATTTATGGAGAAACATAATGTTTCAAGATTAGTCGGTGCTCCTGCCGGTTATGTTGGATATGACGACGGGGGAAAGTTAACCGAGGCAGTTAGAAAAAAACCATACTCGATTATTCTTTTTGACGAAATTGAAAAAGCCCATCCAGAAGTATTTAATATCTTGTTGCAAATTTTGGAAGATGGATATCTAACCGATGCCAAAGGTCGTCGAGTCAATTTTAGAAATACAATTATAATTCTAACTTCCAATTTAGGAACATCCGACTTAAAAAAAGCCAAAGAGATTGGCTTCAAGTCAAATGAAAATTCACAAACTAGATACGAGGTAATGAAGAATATGGTCATGGAAACCGTTTCCCGCGAAGTTCGCCCAGAACTCATAAATCGGCTGGATTCAATTATTGTATTTCATCCATTAGACCAAGCGGCGATTTCTAAAATTGTCGAACTAAATATTAAAGAACTGACCAAGCGCTTAAAAAAGCAGGAAATCTCGTTAATAGTTGACAACGAAGTTAAAAAATACATCGCTGACAAAGGATATTCGGATCAATTTGGCGCTCGACCAATTCGACGAACAATTACTGACAAACTTGAAGACCCAATTTCTGAATCTATTATTGCCGGCAAGTTTGATTCTGGAAACACAATATCTGTTCATCTTGTGGATCACAAAATTATTTTTAAAAAGTAACACCGATGACCTCGAAAATGAAAAAAATCGATCAATCGGTCGGAAGTTTTAATGATAGTCTAATTCCGTTTCTCTCCGACTTCGAAGTAAATGAAATTCAATTTATTGAATCGGTTTTTGATTTTGCTAAGGAAAAACATTTCGGTCAAAAAAGATTTAGTGGAGAAGATTATTTTATTCATCCGTTAAATATTGCTAAGGAATTAATAAAACATCAACCAGATAAAGAAATAGTTGCGGCTGCACTTTTGCACGACGTGGTCGAAGATTGCGAAGTTTCGGTTTCTGAAATTGAGAAAAAATTCGGTCATGAGGTGGCAAAGTTGGTCGACGGAGTAACAAAAATTTCTTTAATCGAAATGAAGGAAAAAGCTCTCGGGCTTGAATTTGACAAAAACCATATCTCTTCGCAGATAGATTCGTATAGAAAACTATTGACCGCCATGGCTGGCGACCCACGAGTTTTAATCATTAAACTCTACGATCGCCTTCACAATTCACAAACTCTCGAATGGCTACCAAAATCAAAACAAAAATTTTATGCTCTGGAAACTATTCAAGTTTTTGCACCGCTGGCAGAACGAATTGGAATGTCAACTATAAAATCCGAATTAGAAGATAACAGTTTTCCGTATGCTTTTCCGGAAGAATATAGTGCTTTTATAAAAAATATCACTGTTGCGAAAGAAGATCGAGAAAAATATATTATAAAAATTATCAAAATTTTGAAAAATCATTTTCCAGGTTCAGAGATCTACGGTCGTGCTAAACATAATTTTTCACTTTATAATAAACTTCTGGAAAAAGAGTCGTTAGAAAATATTTTCGATTTAGTTGCGATTCGAATTATTGTTCCAACCGTTGAAAAATGCTACCACGCGCTCGGTCAAATTCACGAAATATTCGCTCCACTGCCGGAAGGGGTGACCGACTATATCGCCAAGCCGCGAGAAAATGTTTATCAATCTTTGCACTCAATTGTCATCGGTCCTGATAATGTTAAATTTGAAATTCAAATTCGAACTCCACGAATGCACAAAATCGCCGAATTCGGAATTGCAGCCCATTGGTATTACAAAGAAAAAAAAATTAGATCGACCGGAGAAAAAGATGCTAAAAGATGGATCGAAGAGCTCGGATCTGGTGATATATTTGGCTCAAAGAAGAATTTTTTTTCCGACAAAATTTTTGTTTTTACTCCACAAGGAAAAATTATTGAGTTGCCAAAAAATGCAACTCCACTTGATTTTGCTTTTCATATCCACAGTCAGCTCGGTCTCTCCTGCTACGGATCCAAAATTAACAATAAAATCGGGCATATTTCCGCCAAACTAAAAACTGGTGATATTGTCGAAATTATTAAAAACGAACGAACTAAACCATCACTTGATTGGCTTGGTTTTGTAAAGACCAATTTTGCCAAAAATAAAATTCGAGATTACTTTAACAATCTGGAAAGGCCAAAACACCTTTCGATTGGACAAGAAATTGTAAATACTCAGTTGATGAAATTTGAACTGTTGCCGATTACTGAAAAAAATTTTAAGCAACTTTCAGATAAAATTAGCCGTTCAAAATTGCCGTTTAATGATTTGGAAACCGCTCTGGTTCTAGTCGGTAAAAAAGAAATTTCCAAAAATGATGTAATTAAGGTTTTGTACGAAAATGCGAACTTCTCTGAAAATAAAGAAGCAAAAAAAATCACCGGTGTTGGAAATGTTAATTTTGAAATTGGTAACGGAATCACATACCGTTTAGCAAACTGTTGTAAACCGAAAAATATAGACAAAATTATTGGCTACATTACATTGCAAAAAATAATCACTGTTCACAAGGCAAATTGCCCAGAAACTAAAAAGTTCGACAAAAGTAGAATCATCAATGGAAATTGGTGCTAATTTTTTAGAAATTATTTCCGCTAATTGCAATATTTATTAAATTTTGATAGATTGCAATTAAGAGAAAAAAATGATTGATAAACAATTTCAAAAACCACGGGGAACAAAAGATATCTTGCCAAACGAACAAAATCGCTGGCGTTATTTTCGAGATCTTTCAGAAAAAGTTCTCGACGGACTCGGCTTTAATAAAATTGATACGCCGCTTTTTGAAGACAAACGAATTTACGATCGCGGAGTTGGCAAGGGAACGGATATTATTGAAAAAGAGATATATTTAATTGAATCGTTCTCAGATGACGATGAATATCAGCTGGCGCTTCGGCCAGAGGGAACGGCCGGTGTTGCCAGAGCATATATTGAAAACGGTATGAGCTCTTGGCCACAACCTGTTCGATTATATTATTCTGGCCCTATGTATCGGCATGAACGGCCACAAAAAGGACGATTTCGCGAACATCGCCAAGTTGGTGCAGAAATCTTTGGCGACCAGAGTGCAAAATCAGATTATTTAGCTATTTTGTCGGCAATTGAAATTTTTAAAAAACTCGGATTTTCCAGTTTGAATGTGGCTATAAATTCAATCGGTTGTTCGGAATGCCGACCAAAATATTTGATAAAACTTAAAGAGTTTTATGCTGATAAATTAACCGAAGTTTGCTCCGATTGCAGAAGACGCTTTGATACAAATCCGTTGCGAATGCTTGATTGCAAAAATGAAAGTTGTCAAAAGTTAAAATCTAAGACACCACAGATGGTTGATTCACTTTGCTCCGAATGTCGCGACCACTTTCAAGACGTTTTGCAATATCTCGACGATTTTGGAATTAAATTTAATTTGGATAATACCTTAGTTCGTGGACTCGATTACTACACAAAAACCGTTTTTGAAATATCAGCCAGTAGCGACAAAGAGCGAAAAAGCACACTTTGCGGCGGCGGCCGATATGACAATTTGGTCGCAACTCTCGGCGGTGTCAAAACTCCGGCGGTCGGCTGGGGGATGGGAGCCGATCGAGTTGTTGAACTTTTAGTTGATAATAAAATCAAAATTCCCAAAGTCCATGGCATTGATGTGGTGATTCTTGAGGTTGGCGACACCGCTAAAAAAGTTTGCCGAAAATTATTTGATGCTTTTGAAAAAGACGATATTAATGTTTTTTATATTCCGTCAAAAGATTCTCTTCGGGCACAGCTGAAAATGGCAGCAAAACTTAGTGCTGATTTTGCGCTAATAGTCGGTCAGCAGGAGGCACTTAACGGATCGGTTTTAGTTCGAGATCTAAAAACAAGTACCCAAGAAGATCTTTCAACAGCTAGCGCCATTGAATTGATCAAAGAGAAATATGTCAAAAAGAACGACTGCCCAACTGGTAGCTGAAAAAAATTTAGCTCAAATTAAAAACGGAGAGCGAAATCCGGTTTTTTTAATTTTGGACAATATTCGTTCAATGTATAATGTCGGAGCCATTTTCCGAACTGCTGACGCCGCTAGAGTTAAAAAAATTTTTCTCTGCGGAATTACCGCCACTCCTGTACGAAAAGAGATTGGAAAAACGGCCCTAAAAACGGTTGATTTTGTTCCATGGGAGTATCGAGAAAATGCCAAAGATTTAATTTTAGAATTAAATAAAAAGGGCGTTCAAACGGTTGCCCTAGAACAAACAACTGAAAGTAAAAATTATAAAAATTTTGAATTTCAAAAGCCGCTGGCAATAATTGTCGGCCACGAAGTCGAAGGAGTTAGCGATGATCTTCTAGATATTTGCGATGTCTCCATAGAAATTCCGATGTATGGAATTGCTAATTCTCTAAATGTTGCCACCGCCGTCGGAATAATTTTGTTTCACTTGCTTTAATGGCATTAAAAAATTGGTAACTAGACCACATAACGACAAAAAATAACAAAACTATGGAAATTAAAATTGAAAAAATGGCGTTCGCCGGGGCCGGAATCGGCAATCTCCCAAATGGAAAAAAGATTTTTATTAAAAAAGTTGTGCCAGGTGATATTGTTGAAATAGAAATTACCGACGAAAAAAGCGATTTTGCTTTTGGATTGGCAGAAAAAGTAATAGAATCTTCGCCAGATCGAATTAAACCGAAATGTGAATATTTTTACCAATGTGGCGGATGCGATCACCAAAATATTTCTTACAAAAATCAATTGAAAATTAAGCAAAAATTAGTTGAAGAATCGTTACAACGACAAAGAATTGAAAACCAAGTCTTGCCGATAATTCCGGCTTCCAACAAAGAATTTTACTACCGAAATTCAATACGTTTTATGTTTTTTCTCGACAAAAAAAATCAACTTCATACTGCCCACAATCAAAATTCAAACAACCTGAAATTAGTTGTCGTTGATAAATGCTTGCTTCAATCAGAAAAATCCAATTTAATACTGTCAAAATTGTTAAATTGTATAAACAAAAATGTAGCCAATAAAGAAACTTTTTGGCAATTAAAAATTCGAGAGGGAAAACAAACAGGCGACGTAATGGTTGAAATAATTACTCCAAATAATGATTTGCCGGGTGAGGAAGAAATTGTTAAAACATTAAAAACCATTAATGGAATAAAATCAATTTATCACACAATCACTCCCGGAAAATCACTATTAAATTTAAGACGGCGGTTAATTTTCGGCTTTCCTGTGATTTACGAAAAGATTGGCTCTTTCACTTTTCAAATTTCACCGGAGAGTTTCTTTCAAACTAATTCTTTCGGTGTAAAAAATCTTTACGACACAATTAAACAAATCGCCAATATTAAAATGGGGGAAAATTTGTTAGATTTATATTGCGGAACCGGATCGATTGGGATTTATCTTTCAACCTTAGCCAAAAAAGTTGTTGGGGTTGATGTCGTCCCTGAGGCGATACGTGACGCCAAAGATAATGCAAAAATCAACAAAATCCAAAACGCTGAATTTATCTGTCTGGATGCAAATAAATTGGATATCTTCAAATATAAAAATTTTGTAATAATAGTTGACCCTCCGCGAGCCGGTTTAAAAAAAGAATTAATCCCAGAAATCGCCAAACTTGATTTTAAACGGTTAATCTATATTTCCTGCAATCAGGCAACGTTCGCCCGCGATTTAAAAGAGTTTGAAAAAAGGGGAGTGATAGCAAAAAAAATTCAACCTATTGATATGTTTCCTCAAACTCATCACATCGAATGTGTTTGTCTTTTGGAAAAAGCCAACAATTGATTTTAATAATTATGGACAAAACTGCAATAATCGGCGCCGGTCCTGCCGGCACCAGTGCCGCAATTTATCTTTCTCGTTTCGCTCATAACGTGCTTTTATTTGATAAAAAAATTTCTGATGGCCGAACTTCAATGGCGCCTGATTTGCAAAATTATCTCGGACATTCAGATAAATTAACCGGCAAGGAATTTATCAACAACATCCGCCAGCAAATCAAACGCTTTCCAATTGAATTTATTAAAGAAAAAGTCGTTGAAATTAACCAAAGCAAAAATGGAATTTTTAATATTATAATTGAAAATAATCACAAATTTCAGGTAAAATATCTAATTGTCGCGGTTGGTTTATTTGATGGTTATATTAAACTGCCAAATATTGATAAATATTATGATAAATCAATTTTTCACTGTTTGGCCTGCGACTGGTGGCAAAATCGAAATAAGAAAATTGTTGTTGCCGGCAATAATGAAGAAGCAATTTTTACTGCCGCCACAATTGCAAAAATGGAAATGCCTCCAAAACTCTCTGTTGTTCCGACTGATGAAAATTTTAGCTTTGACAAAGAGTTAATTAAAATATCAAAAAAGCTGAAAATTCAAATTTATCAAAGCCCCATCAGAGAGATTATCGGTAAAAATGACGTCGTCCAAAAAATTGTCTTAGAAAACGGCCAGAACGTTGAGTGCCAAATTATATTTGAAACTCTTGGTTTTATCAGACGCGATAAATTTTTGGATAAGGGAAATATTTCACCAGAAAGAAATGAAAAAGGTTTTATTGTTGTTAATTTTGATAATTATGAAAGCTCTACCACAAATTTGTTTGCCGTCGGTCCATGCAATGACGGTCCGGATCAAGCAATTATCGCCGCCGGAGAGGGCGCAGTTGCCGCTTTGGAAATTCATTCTCGGATTATGACTGAAAAGTTTGAGGGATTGAATTCTTAAGAAGCCAATCTTACAATTTTTCTCGATAAAAAAACATAAATTGTTCTTTCTGTATTGCTTTTTCGTCCACTTGATGTAAAAAAGATTGACAACGTTCGGTGTTTGTTTGGTACAATAAAATTGTTATGACCGAACATAGACCAAACATATTAGAATTTAAATTTGAGCCGTTTAACGGCGGATTTTTGGAGTAAAAAATGGAAAGTTTGACTAAAAGACAAAAAGAAATTCTCGATTTTATCAGTCATTTTATCGCTGAAAACGGCTACGCGCCGAGTTTCCGAGAGATTGCTTACTATTTTGAACTATCGTCAGTTTCCACTATTGCCGAATACATTTCAATTTTGGAGGAAAAAGGATATTTAACCAAAGAGGCAATGGAAGCCAGATCAATCCAGCTGACTCCGGCTTTCGCCTCTGGAATTGACACCTTCGAAATCCCACTCTCCGGCGTCATCGATGCCGGAAAACCAATTGAGGCCATTCGGACCAATGAAACAATTGATATCCCCAAGGACATGATGGGGCGACGAACATTTGCTCTTCGAGTTCGCGGCGAATCAATGATTGACGACGGCATTTTAGACGGCGACTATGTAATAATTGAGCAATCTCAAAATCCTCGTAATGGTGAAATTGTTGTTGCATTAATCGACAACGAAAATGCAACTCTGAAACGTTATTACAACGAAGCCGGCGGCATCCGCTTACAGCCTGCCAATAAAACAATGAAACCAATGCATTTTGCCAAACGTCGTGTAACAATTCAAGGAAAAGTTAAGGGTGTAATTAGAAAATTCCATTGACAATTTAAATTTGTTGAAATTAATTGGCGCAAGATATATACTAAGGTCAGTTATTTTCGAATTTATACTACCAAGGAGCTTCTATGAAGATGGAGAAAAGAAAACTTATTAAGTTCTCAAACTACAGTTTGTGTGTTACTCTGCCAAAATGGGTAATCAAAGAACTGAAGTGGCAAAAAGGTGAAGTTGTTAATTTGCAAGTCGATGAGAATAAAGGTGAGATTGTGATTAAGAAAGGCAGCAGCACAACCAAAGAAAAATTAGCTGACAAACTTCCAGACGACAAGCAAGCTAAAAGTTCTTCCAAAAACAAAAAAACTCGCTGGTAATATTATTCTAACAATTGTTTGAACTACTCATATTTGCTACAATATTTTTGACAGTAGTTATTTTCAGATGTTGACACAAGGAGGGATCTTGGGAATTTCTGATGACATTCGCCCGAAAAAATTTCGGCCGATTTCCAAAAAAACGGAAAAAAGAATAATAAAAAGTGCCCAAAAACAGCTTAAACAGCGCGACGACGGCCAGCTTTTTCAACAAGCTGACGATGGCGATTTTTTTGCTGACACGCCAATAAAAAATAGCAATCAGCCAAAATTTAACAACGATCATAATTTCGAACATCGCCACAGTTATCGATGGATACATACTACAATAATTGTTTTGGTTATTTGTGTTTTAATCGGATTGATTGTTTGGCAAAATTATTCAACAATCAAGGGCTACATTGACGGAAGTTACAAAAATCAAAACGATCAAAAGTTAAGTGATATTATTGATTCTACCTCTAAATCAAGCGAAAATTATAATAATGGCAAACAAACAGCCACACAGTCATCTACTGCAGAGCAACAACCGACGACTCCGGAGATTGACAGATCGGCACTAACTATCTCGGTTCTAAACGGTTCGGGAGTAAAAAACTCGGCGGCTACTATTGCTGACACTTTAAAATCTGCCGGCTTTCAAATTAAAACCATCTCCAACGCCAGATCATTTAACTACGCCAAAACTTATATTTATTATAAAACAGACGACTCAACCGTTGCCGATTTGATAAAAGCATCATTGAGTGGCAGAGATTGCGAAGCCGTCAAAAACGCTTCAATTGTCGGATCAGCCTATGACATCGTAGTCGTCGTCGGAAAAACTTAAATGTTAGACTCAATTTTTTCATTTTACGACAAAACAATAATGGGATTATCACCCGGATATTCGGGGCTAATTTCACTGGCAATACTTTTAGTTCTTTTATGGTCGTTTTGGCACTTCATCCGAGGCAATTTTATTTGGATAATTTTAATTTTGATTTTCATTCCAGCAGCTTGGCCGGCCGTTAAAAGCATTGGTCGAATTTTATTAATTTTAGGAACATTTTTAATTTTACATATTTAATTATGAAAACATCGGTTATTCGCCTGAAAAAAGGTGATGAAGCAATATCTAAAATAATCGAATTCTGCGAAAAAAAAGGAATCAATAGCGCTTGGTTTTTTGGGATTGGAGCCGCGTCAAAAGCTAAATTGGCAATTTATGACTTGGACAAAAAAGAGTATATTCGGAAAGAAATATCCGGAATATATGAAATTTTGAATTTTAATGGAAATATCAGTAGCCTAGACAAAAAAATAATTGTCCACAGCCACGTAACACTCTCCGGTAATAATTTTTCCGCTGTTGGCGGACACGCCGACGAGTTGATAATTGCCGCCACTTGTGAAATAGTTCTGCAACAACTAGATATTGAGTTGACTCGAAAGCATAATGGAGAGATCGGTTTGAATTTATTGGATTTATAATCCTTCTTTCTGCTTTCACAACCGACAAATTATTAGTAATTAGTAGGAGTTATATGAATAGCAAGGCGAAGTCCGCTTCGGGTGAAGAATATGATGTTATAATTGTTGGTGGCGGTCCGGCCGGAATTTCGGCAGCAATTTATACCGCCAGGAGAATGTTAAAAACTTTGGTCATCACCAAAGAGATTGGCGGACAAGTGGTAAGAACACCGGATATCGAAAATTATCCGGGTTTTGACCTAATTTTCGGCCCCGAATTGGCTCAAAAATTTATCACTCAAGCAAAAAAATTCGGCGCCGAAATTGCATATGATGAAGTTACTCACTTGGATGATAAAAAAGCTGAATTTATTGTTACGGGCAGAAATGGGAAATATCTTGCCAAAAGTCTAATCTTGGCTTTCGGTAAAGTCCCCAGAAAACTAAATATTCCGGGCGAAAGAGAGCTCAAAGGCAAAGGTGTTTCGTACTGCTCAACTTGTGATGCGCCTTTCTTTAAAAACAAGATAGTTGTTGTAAATGGCGGTGGAAACTCAGCTTTTGACGCTGCGCTTCTTTTAGCCAAAGTCGCCAAAAAAATTTACTTGATTCATCGAAGAGATGAATTCCGCGCCGAGGAAATTTTAATTGAAAAGGTTAAAAAATTAAAAAATGTTGAAATTATCACCGAGGCCATTATTATTGAAATTAAAGGCAAAGATCAAGTTCAGTCAATAGTTTATCACAAAGATGGAAAAGAAATGGAAATTGCAGTTGACGGAATTTTTATCGAAATCGGCTACATTGTAGTTGATGGGCTAATAAAAGATTTTGTTGAAATGGATGAAAGAAATCAAATTAAGGTCAAGAAGGATCACTCGACTTCACGCGAAGGCGTATTTGCCGCTGGCGACCTAACAAATTCATATTATAAACAGATCGTAATTTCCGCTGGTGAAGGCGCAATTGCCGCCCTCTCCGCCGCAAAATATATCGACGAAAAAAAATAAATTATCATTTTGTGATACACATTTTCAATGTACACATCGGTCTTGTTTATTGTCAAAAATCCCAACCTTTTTATTGATAATTTTTTAACACTCAAATTATAATCATTCAGTAACAATAATAGACAACCAAACTATTAGAATTTTTAGAATAAATTGGTATCAATTATCACATATATTTATCCGGCCGGATAAATATATGTGATAATGTTATTTATAATCGTAATTTTTAATAAAAACTAATATGAAACGAAGCAAAAAAGCCAAAATTAAAGACAGAGTGATAAATCTCACAATTGAAATTTTAGAACATTTTTATAATATTGGAGGAGCTTCTTTAGAAGCGGCATTTAGCAAAAAATCTGTTTACAAGATTTTTAATCAAAATATTTACCGAGAATATTCCGAAGTACCTTTTGCAAAATGGCTATATCGGTTACGCGATCAGGAGTATTTATGTTATTCGGCTAATTCCGATTCAGTTCAATTTACTACAAAATCGAAATTAAAACTAATTTGGCATAATTGCAAAAAATTGTTGTTTCATTGCAAGGTTTTTCCAGTTTCATAGTAGATAACTGATGGTTTATTTACGGAAACTTGCAAATAAACACCAATAAATAATTTCTGGAACTTATTAAACAACCACTTTTAGCAACAAGAATTTGATATTAATCCAGAAATTGACAGAATTAAGATCGCCACCGAAAAACTAGATCAATTCCATTTTTTGTCATTCGATATTCCTGAATACAGACGAAATGCCAGAGCAGAATTTAGAAAGGCATTAAAAACCGTTGGGATTTAAGCAAATTCAAGAAAGCTTGTGGGTTACAAACCATGGTGTTTACGACTTAGTCCAAGAAATTGCTTTGGAGATGAATATTAAAAAATATATTATAAATATCATCTCTGCAAAATCAGATATTGATGGGGCGATAGATAAAATGTTTATAAAATAATTCACATATATTTACCTGGTCGGATAAATATATGTAATCAGAAATTATTGTTATTGTTGTTGTTAATGTCTGGTATAATCATGTGGCATATTTAGCAAACATCCGTATCCGTCATGATTGAGTTAAAATGTATAATGTATGACAGATTTGTTTGACCGAAATTTAGTTCTCGGAGCTCCTCTTGCTGACCGAATGCGGCCAGAAAATTTTTCGGATTATATCGGACAAAAACATATTTTGGCACCCGATAAAATTTTACGCAAAGCTATTGATGCCGATAAACTTTTTTCAATGATTCTTTGGGGACCTCCGGGATCGGGCAAAACTACGCTGGCTTGTTTAATCTCCAAAAAAACCAAATCATTTTTCCAACCATTTTCTGCCGTTACCTCCGGCATTTCTGATGTTCGAAAAGCTTTGGATGAAGCAAAAACACGGAAAAAATTTCATCAGCAAAAAACAGTTTTGTTTGTTGATGAAATTCATCACTTTAATAAAACCCAGCAGGATGCTTTTTTGCCGACAGTTGAAAACGGCACAATTATTTTGATCGGCGCAACAACTGAAAATCCTTCTTTTCAGGTAAATGCTCCGCTTCTTTCGCGAGCGAGAGTCTTCCATTTGCGTGAACTTTCAGAAGATGATATTATTAAGCTTTTAAAAACAGCGATTAAAGATAAAATCAGGGGATTTGCAAAACTTAAAATTAAAATTGATGCCGCAGCACTTCGACATATTGCCAAACTCTCCGAAGGCGATGCTCGAGATGCCTATAATGCACTCGAGTTAGCAATAGTAACTGCCAAAAAGGATAATTTCGGAACAATAAATATAACAACTGCCGATGCCGAGGAGGCGATTCAGGCAAAATTTATCCGTTATGACAAATCCGCTGACGGACATTTTGATGTTATTTCAGCACTTCACAAATCAGTTCGTGCGTCTGATATTGATGCATCACTTCACTACTTAGCCAGAATGATCGAGGCTGGCGAAGAACCGCTCTACATCATTCGACGATTAATGCGAGCTGCATCGGAAGATATTGGAATGGCCGATCCGTTTGCTTTGATGTTAGCTTCTGCTACCCAACAAACAATCTCTTTTATGGGAATGCCGGAAGCCAGTGATGCTTTGGCGGAGTTAACAATTTATTTGGCAAAAGCCAAAAAATCACGAGCAGTTGACAGTGCTTACACCAAAGCAGTTGATGATATTAAAAATTTGCGGCTCGATCCAATTCCACTTGATATTCGAAACGCACCGACAAAAATGATGAAAGATTTTGGTTTTGGTAAAGGATACGAGCCATACAAGACAAAAGATCATCGACCAAAAAATCTTCACAAACGAAAATATTGGCATGATGAAACAAATTAGTCTATAATAATAATGACAGCATTTTTTAGGTTTTGTCAGTTTGATTTTTTAATTTTTAATGCGAGGGGCAATGACAAACATTAACCTAAAACAAGAGGGGGAAATCGTCGTCAACGGTAAAAAATCGTTACGACAAAAGTTGGCTGATTTCTGGTCAAAAAAAAGAAATCGAGTCATCGTAATTATCTATATAATCGTGATAATTTTGGTCGCACTAGCTGTCGGTTTCTATTTTTTGATTTTTAAGAACGACACATCGGTTTTGAATTTAAATATTAACAAAACCGAAGAAAAACCGGCGCTTTATGCCTCGCTTCTAGATGGCACAATGGTAAATTCCGAAGACGCTAACCGGCACCCACTTGGAGTAATGGTTGAAAACCACGTTGATGCTCGTCCGCAATCCGGCCTTTCTCAAACATCAATCGTTTACGAAGCCATTGCTGAAGGTGGAATTACCAGATTTTTGGCTGTTTTCGGCCCAAAAGGGGCTGAAACAGTCGGTCCGGTTCGTTCCGCTCGAACTTACTACGTTGATTGGATTCGCGAATTAAATGGTTACTATGCCCATGTCGGTGGTAATTATGACGCGTTGCAACTAATTAAAAGCGTTGGCATTTTGGACCTTGATCAATTTTCCAATCCTTCGGCTTATTGGCGCGACCGTTCGCGAAAGGTAGCATCTGAACACACAATGTATACCGATACCTCAAAACTTTACGGTGTTGCCTCCGATAAAAAATATACTACCGCCAATACCTTTGTCCCTTACACTTTTAAAACTGAACCGGAAGCAGATAAAATTGTTCCGACATATCAAACAATCAGTGTTAATTTTGGTAATGCCAATTACAATGTTGTCTACAACTACAACCAAAGTTCCAACAGTTATCTGCGTAGTCTAGCCGGAAAACCTCATATTGATGCTTTAAATAATCATCAACTGGCAGCAAAAAATATTGTTATACAAGCTGTAAATTGGCGACCAACGGTTACCGCAATTAACGAACACGGCTACATTATAGATACTGTCGGCTCAGGCACAGCTACGGTTTTTCAGGACGGAAATAAAATCGAAGCCACTTGGAAAAAAGATAATGAAAATTCCAGAACTAGATTTTACGATAAAAAAACCGGAGCTGAAATACAGTTCAATCCCGGACAAACTTGGATTGAAATAATCCCACCGGATCAATCATTTGTAAGTTCATAATTTAAGGAAGTAAAAAACTTTCACAAGGTTATCGACACTGATGACCACAAGTAGGAAAAATCAATCTAAATTAGTGTTGATAGATTAGTGAGAGTTTGTACTTCAATATATAAGGAAAACTATGGCTAAAATTAGCAAAATAATTCCATTGGAAGTTTTGGATTCCCGCGGGAATCCGACGGTTTTTGCCAAAACTTTTCTCGAAGATGGAACTTGTGGCGTTGGCTATGTTCCTTCCGGAGCTTCAACCGGTAAATACGAAGCGCTGGAACTGCACGACAAAGATCCAAAACGGTTTAACGGTAAAGGTGTGTTGGCTGCTATAAAAAATATAGTTGAAATAATTGCGCCCGCAATTGTCGGGGTTGAAATTGATGATTTTCGTCAAGTAGATGAAAAAATGATTCAGCTTGATGGAACTCCCAATAAATCAAAACTCGGCGCCAACGCAATT
The DNA here is from genome assembly GCA_964515615.1 of uncultured Candidatus Saccharibacteria bacterium. Classification (GTDB taxonomy): domain Bacteria; phylum Patescibacteriota; class UBA1384; order XYA2-FULL-43-10; family CAINNR01; genus CAZEVI01. The sequence continues at coordinate 25,160 of CAZEVI010000007.1, forward strand.
TTAGCAGTCTCAATCTCTGTCGCCGATGCTCTGGCAAAGAGTAAAAAGCTAAATATGTTTGAATACTTGGCCACATATTTTGCTCCTTCAAATCAATATCTTCTGCCCCTGCCATATTTTAATATTCTAAACGGTGGCAAACACGCTATCGGTTCGACCGATTTTCAAGAATTTATGATTGTTCCGGTGAAATTTCCTACTTTTTCTGAATCTTATCGTGCCGGAACCGAAATCTACCACGCCCTAGGAAAAATTTTGCTCGAAAGAAATTATCAACCGTTAGTGGGCGACGAAGGTGGTTTTGCTCCTTCGCTCTTCTCAAACGAACAAGCGATGGAACTTTTGATGATGGCGATAAAAGATGCTGGCTATGCCGCCGGCGAAGAAGTTTTCATTGCCCTCGATCCAGCCGCTTCAAGGTTTTTTTATCAAGATGTTTACCAGCTGCATCGTGAAAATCGGACTTTTACCGGCGATGAGCTAGTTGATTTTTATAAAACTTGGGTTGAAAAATACCCAATTATTTCAATTGAAGACGGACTTTCCGAAGACGATTGGCAAGGGTGGCAAAGACTGACTGCCGAATTTGGAAGCAACTTGGAAATTATCGGCGATGATCTCTACACCACCAACATTGAGCGAATAAAAATCGGCATCGCCAAACGGGCTTCAAATTCAATATTGATAAAACCAAACCAAATCGGGACATTAACTGAAACAATTCAGGCAATTAATTTTGCCAAACAAAACAATATGAAGTTTATGATCTCTCACCGCTCCGGAGAAAACGAGGACACTTTTATCGCCGATTTGGCGGTTGCGGCCGGCGGCGGGATGATAAAATCTGGCGCACCTTGCCGAAGTGAGAGAACTTCAAAATACAATCGATTAAAAGAGATTGAGATGATTTTAGGCGATCAAGCAAAATTGGCGACTCGCGATGTTAGCCAAAATACCGGACTGCAATAAAATTTCTAATGTCTAATTCCTAATAAAATTTCAAACATCCAAATTCCAATTTGGCATTCAGTTTTTTTGAATTTCATTTGAAATGAGTAATTTGACATTTAGAAAAATCCTCTCCGACCTGCAAATTTGCGAGATATCGTGGAATAACTATTCGCATATTCGGGCGATTAGTACATTTAGCAGTATCAAAAAACCCGCCGTATTTCTACGAGCGGGTTTTTTGGGCTTAGAATCCTATACTTTTTGCAACATTCATAACCTTATAGAAGTATGAAGAAGACGGGTTATATGACCACAAAGCAGTTTTGTAACCATTCATTGAACCACCAGAAGCGGCGAGATAGTGGGCGGCGGCATAAATTGCGTCGGAAACATTGGTAATGTCAACAACTCCGTCACCGTTACCATCAACGCCGTAATGTCTCCAAGTGGAAGGTATAAACTGCATCGGTCCGGTCGCACCGGAAGGATTTCTTTTGGCAGTTGAACCGGAACAGCCGGTTTCAACATAGTGAACAGCTTTTAGAATTCGCCAGTCAATACCGTAGGTGGCAGCTGCAAACTGATAAATTCCGTCAAAGTTTGAGGGGTCAACATATGCCCTGGAAACCGTAATTTTGGCAGCCTTAGTGGCTTGGGCAGCCTTAGTGGCTTGGGCCGCTTTAGCGGCGTTGGCAGCATTTTCGACCGCAACTCGGGCGGCAATTTGGTCCTGACTTTCACCGGGAACAATTGTCGGAGCTTTAGCGTCAATGCTGACGATTTGGCTGTTCTTGACCAAAACGACATCACTTTTGAAACCGTTCTGGTTTTGGTCGGCAATTACCGGCAAAACAGACAACGGTACCAAAGCACCAATAACGGTTATAGAAGCCATTTTGGTGTAGTGCGTATTCTCAAGCGATAATTTGTTAAAATACGACTTGATCCTCTCCATAAGACTGTTGGCGGTTTTGTTAATTTTGATCTTAACAGTACGCCCTGAGCCGAATTTAAGAGTCATGTACGTTATTCTGGCGTTCGAACGGTATCGCCGAAGCGAGCCTACTTGCGCCAGAGTTTGTTAATAATACAAGTTCATACCGCGCTCGTCGACTAAACGAACATGGTGTGAACTAAAAATGTTGCCCTCTTTCGAAAACAACTACTTCAGTATAGCATATACTATTTAAAAAGTCAATACCTAGCTCCGTGAATCCGAAAACTAAATTACAGCCACTTGATAACCAAGGGTTACTCTTAG
>CAZEVI010000008.1:0-26590 GCA_964515615.1 uncultured Candidatus Saccharibacteria bacterium
TTGCTGGTGTAACTGAAATTGACTGGCCTGTTGTTGGTGGTTGACTGGCTCGGAATTTGCAAAGAATAACCGTTGTGGCTGTTGTAAGTGATTTGGCTGGTATAATTTTGCTTTAGTGCGTCGGAAAGATTTTCTCCTTTGGATTTGACTCTGGCAAAGGTGGTAATAATATTTTCTGGCAAATTTAGACGGCCAGCGACCAATTCGGCATCGGTGCTACCCAGCGTGTCAAGCGCAACTGCTCCGCCGTTTAAGAAGTTAAGTGTTGATCCGTTCTCAATTGACAGCTTGGAATCGATATTTCCAGCCGCCAGCCCAATTAGGGAGCCAGCGGAAAAAGTATTATTTGAAGCAACCGATGAGAAATCTCCCGGCAGATCGAGTGCTCGCATAATTTGAGCGCCAGCTTCGGCTTGTGAAATGTTCCAAACTTTGGAAACATGATTTCGAACATCAGCCAATGTTGCTTGATCGCCCGGTGTTTCGCCCTGGAAGAAATTTGGCGGCAGATCAAAAGTTTCCTCAAATCGTGCCTGACCGATAGCTTGAAAAAAGGCATCTTTGCCGTCAATTTTGGCTTGGTCGCTACGATTGCGAACGTAGTTTGAAAAATAAAAAATCGCGTTACTTGGAAGATCGAGTGAATCTTCGATCTTGTTGCCACCGATTGAGATTAGAAAATCTACCGGAGACAGCTTTCCCGAGAGCATTAGGGCTAGAGAAGCAGCCGAGATTTTTGTACCGCTGCCGGTCGCTGAGTTGGTGTTGTTATGCCCAATATCGTTGAGCTGAGAAAGATTTAGGGTTTTGACATCGTTTACCGGCTCGCCGGTGAGAATCTCAGTAAATGATTGGTTGAGAATTGAAAAGTCGACCAAAGTGTCATTAATTTTGTTGCGAAGATCTTGATCGGAAACATTTGCTATTTGGAGAGTTCCAGAGGATTGATCGCTATTGACAACAATCTCCCGAATTTTGTTAACCGCCTCGGCTCCGGATTTAAGGGAGTCAGGATTCAAATTTGCCAGTGATGTTGAAAGTGTTGAAATTTGATTTTTGAAAGCGACAATTTGCGGATCGCTGTTGTTAGCATTTGCCCAATCATTTTTAATTTTATCGCTTGTTGATTTAATAGTTTTGATTCTGGAAGTATAGAATTCAATCGTTTGCAGTTTCGAGGTAATCTCCGGATGCTGGGCTAAAAATGATGCCTTTGCCCGTTGGGCGGCCGAGGAACTGGCGATTGAGTTATAAAGTGATTTGCGGCCGATATTGCGGAAAACCGGCGTCGGATTAACACTGGCACAGCCGAAGAGTCGGTAAAAATCGCCACGGGCAAATCCGTAGTCGGAGATGAATTGATCTTCGGGCAAGGAAACATTTTTTTGTTGCGGCGGATTACTCGCGGCGATATTGATTGCAACAGTTGCCTTTGCCGGAACGGCACAGTCGGTGCTGGCGGATTTGTTGTTAAACCATTGCGACAGTGCGGCTCGGACATCGCTCTCTTTGCTAAACGCTTGAGAAACAATATCCATGCCGATCTGCTGGAAATTGAGTTGCAAATTTTGACCTTTTAGAATATCGGTCATTCGAGCGTCGGCGGTGGCAGTGGTAATACTATTTGATGTGCTGTCGACTGAAAGGCGGGCGGCATTGGAGGCGGCGGTTGATGAAGCGAAAAAATAAACATTGTCGAAAAGTGCTTTTCTGGCAACTAAAATAGCATAGTCGTCCGGAGACAGCGATCCGGATTTATAGTTGCGCGAGTAATCACCAAGTCCGAGTCCGAGCCGCTCGTCAACGCTGGTCGGATTTTGATAAACCAGATCAACTTTTCTTTTACCTCCGAGTTGCTCGAGTTTACTAAAATTGGTTGAAGAGTCAAAGATACTCGCCGGCAGGGAAAGTGCCTGCTCAATTGTCCGCCGGCCAACCGTTAACAGAAAACCATTTTGATCGGTGATTGAAGTGTTAAGTGTGTTTTCCGGAAGATGAAGGGCGTTTTCAACATGACGCTCACCAGCGTTGGTAAAAATATCATTCATATTGTTGCCACGAAGAGAACCCCAAGGCAAATTCATCTTTTGTTCAATTTGCGCCTCGCCGATCTTGGATTCCAAGTCGTTCAAATCGGCCAAATTGGCATCAACAAAGGCCTGTCGTGGCAAGTTCAAGTGGTCGGCCAAAGCCATACCGCCAATTTTTTTAATCGTGTCGGCAAAAGTGGTGCCGGAGATTGCCATATTTGGTGAATTTAGCATTTCGCCGAGCAAAGATTGACCGATTAAACTAACGATATCGGAAAAAGATGAGTCGGATAAATCTTCACTTGAATCGACGGATATTCCAAGCTGATCAATCAGGTCGAGATAATTTCCGCTAGCCAGCTGACGCAAATTGGCGTCTAAGCTCGAATAATCCGGTGGCGGAGAGTTGTCGTAGCCGGAAGATGTTTGCCATGCCAAACTAATTGGAGTTGCCGGCAATTTACGCTTGGTGTCGGAGCCGATATATTTTTTCTTAATTAAAGTGCATTTAATATTATCAACGGCGGCAATGTCAACGGCTTCACCCTTGTAGTGGGCTGAAAGGTTGCTTGCTGTTTCCTGATCGGAAAAAATTAAGTCGCCTTGGCTAGCACCGGTGGAATCCAAAACTTCGGCTTGACCGGCGGCGCCGGCAATTGTCGGATCGTTGGAGAGAGCGTCTTTATTGGCAGAGGCGATATCGCCGACGGTATTTAGTGTTGACTTTCCAACACTGTTTGCTTCGGCAATTTGCTGATAAATGGCATCCGATTCCCGCGAGTTTTGTTTGGCATCACGATTGTAACCGTTTCGAATTCGTTGAACTTTTATCAATTCATGACCGGCGCCGCCTTGATTCTTTGGCGTTACCAAGTTGACCAAAAGTTCCAAAATTCGTCGATCAATAACAACTTTGTTTTGGGCGTTGTCGATGATCGCTTTAACTGAATCCGGATCATATTTCAACATATCAGCAGCTTGATTTTGATTAACACCGGCAATACAAGCAAAGTTCGGTAAATCATTTTTTAAGTCGGAAACGATATCTTTTTTGGCTGATTCCTGCGCCTGAATTACCAGAGCTTGATAATCCTTTAGGTTTGATGCTTTAAGGTTGGCGATTTGCGATAGGGTTTTTCCGCTGGCGGCCGCCAGCGCATCATCGTGATTGGCAAAATCGGGAACAACACTGCCAAGACAATAAAGAGTTCTAATATCTTGCAAATCTGAGGGATTAAGGATTAATTTTGGATCAGAGGCAATATTCTCTACCGCCCAAAGAAAACCTGATTGCGACATTTCATATTGGTCGTTGGTTGTATAATTGTTATCAAAAAAGTTAGTTATACTGATGACTGATTCCGGCATTTTTGTCACCTGTACACCACTGCTATCAGCAAAATCATCATCTGGTCCGTCGTAGTCAGAATTCTCTGGTACGATGTTTTCCGTGATGTCTGCTGGGTCGCTGTCATTATTTTCGGCTTTCGCTTTGTCAAATGTTGACCATGCAGAAAGCAAATTTAAAGGCAAAGCGATTAAAAGCAGGTTTAAAATAATAATAAATTTTTTGATATTTTTTTTCATTTTCTTTTAGTTGGGTCTAAATTTAGTGCGTTCATTAGGCTGTAATAAACATATTCTCCCGCTTCGGAATATTTTCGGTTCGGGCTATTCCAATTAGCGAGTTCTTCTTTTGTCATAACAATAAATTGACCGTTACAACTAAGCTCAAAATGGACGTGTGGGGCGCTGACTCCGAGCGGGAAAAGGGTACCGATTTTTTCCCCAAGTTCCACAGTAGTTCCCTCGGAAACCGCATCATTATTAAGATGCGCATAGGTAGCAACGCATTTCTTTCCTTGTGAATCGGTGTTTTCTATGTATATGTAATAACCTCCGGCATAGCTTTTAGAAACAACACTTTTTCTGATTACCTTGCCAGCGAAAGAGGCGCGAACTTCTGTGCCGCTAGTTGAGCCAATGTCGGCAGCGTCAGCGATATTTTTTCTAAAGGCCTGAAACGTTCTGTGGCTTTTGCAAGGAGCTGGATGAGCGAATGTATTGCAATGGGGACTATTATTAAACCCTGTAATTTTTGCTGGGTCTATAGGGTAGGTTGTTGGTCCGGAGTAATGGAAAGGGGCAGAACTAAGAGTGTCAACAAGTTGACCAACGGCATTAACGATTTTCATTCCCGCGTCCTCTCGGGTGGGATCCGTTGGTTGAAGTTTTTGAAAATCGACCACAAGCTGGTTTACTTCGTCAATTTTTGCGGAAATTTTTTGTTTAGTCATATCGTCGTAATTGCTTAACGGCGGTTTAACCAGATCATCTTTCAATACCACTAAATTTTCCTGCAATCCCGATAACACATCAGCCGTTAGTGAAGCGGCAATTTCTTTGTTTCCGCTTAAAGCTAAAACTTTTGAAATCCATGGACGGTCATTCAAAATATCGGCGGCTTGAACCGGACTTGAGCCATTAACATTTGGAGTTTGTAAGCTTTTGATTAAAAAGATGACACCAAAGATCACAATTACTAAGGCCATTATTGCCAGTAAAATCGGCAACCAGTATTCGGCGGTTGCCGCAGCAACTTTAATTCCAATGTTTACCGCCAATTTGGCAACTGCTTGTCCGGCGTTGGCAGCGACTTTTTTGGCAACTTGAGCGCCAACTTTTCCGACTCCCTCGGCTTCAGCGGATAATGCTTTTTGCACGCCTCCGGCCACTTTGCTTTCGCCATTTTGTGCGGTTTTTACTCCGGCTTTGACTGCCGGTCCGCCGGGCAATTTTTTTTTGGCGGCTGGAGACTGGACTGTATATTCAGGAACATTTTTTTGTTTTTCGGCGATCTGCTGGTCAACGCTTGCTGCTTCGGAAGTTTTTTTTAAGTTATCGGTGGTCTGAACTGGTGTGTCTGGTTGATCCTGATCTTCTTCTTGCTCCGGTGCGTCGTCTTGTTCAAAATCAAAATCGGGCGAATCTGAATTCGCCTCAGTTTTCAGATCATTTCCACTGGAAGTTCCAACTTGCGACTTTTGGATATCATTTGCTAGCCGGCGTTGGTAATCTTCGCGTGATTGATCTTTATCTGATTGCTCCCCTCCATTTGCCATTTTGTAAAAATTATTTAATCCAGAACTGACAATTTATATCTACCGTTTATCGAAAATATAATATCAATTTTTAATTAGAGATTAGTTTAACAAAATACAGCTCCCAATTGGAAACATAAATCGCTTCTTTTTCATCATTGCTAAGATAAATTTCATTGATTGCCGAATCTTTTTGACCGTTAAAGTAAAACTCCAAAGTTTTTCCGCTATCAATATCTACTAATATCATTTTACTCCGTACCAAATCAATTGGCAAGAAAATTTGATTTGCATTTTGCCAATAACGAATATCGGAGGCTTTGGCCGAAATTCCCAGAGAGTGGATGTTGCTACCGTCAATATTGGCAACCGAGAGTGTTTGATGGAGTAGATTTGAACTGTCGCTTGAATAAGTTGAATAAATTATCTTTTGGCTGTCGGCTGAAAAAACCGCTTCTTTTTGGTCGCTGCTATCGATCAAAAGTTTTATCTCCTTGGTGTAAACATTCATTAGATAAATTTTGTTTTTGCTGAAGTCGGTGTTTCTGGGAATGATTGTCAAATACTGCGAATCAGGTGAGAAGGCGATGTAGGGATTTTCAATTCCCAAATCTGCTAAATTAGCCGCTCGGAAGATATTTTGATTGTTGGCGTCGGAAAAAATCAGTGATCGTTCCCCGCTTGGCGGGGCGTAGTAATAAGCGATCCGAGAATTATCTGGTGCCCAAACAATATCACCAATGTAGTCACCGAAATGAGTTATCGATTGGTGAACAAAATCATATTTTTTGAAATCAACCAGATCAACCGAGGAGCCGCTTTTGACCAGAAGTAAATCTTTGTCTGGCGACCAGATGACTGTTGAGCTCGGATTTATCGGAGTCGAGCTGATCTGTTTTTCGAAAATTAAATTGTCGCCCGAGGTATTAAAATTGATTGTTTTCATATAGAAAAGCTGATTTTCCGGGTTTTGATAAAAAACATTATTATCCTGAATGGCAATGTGATTGGCTTTGCTAGTGATTTTAATTGGTTCCGGAGCTTTGGTTAAGGTAATTTTTTTAGAGAAGTTGCGACCGCGGGTTAAATTTATCTCCTCCTTATAGCCAACGTAATTGTCGGAATCGACCCGCAAGGTGTGTTTGCCAAGAGTAGTAACAAAACTAGCATTGCCGTTGACAACCGCCGTCGGCTGGTTGTCAAGAGTAACAATAGCACTGGTCGGCACAACTTCAACTGAAACTTTGGCGTGAATAAAAAAGACCAAATAAATAACGACAGCAACAACAATCGCAAAAACTACCAACGCCATTCGAAGGATTAAAACACTCTGTTTTTTGCTTAATTTATGCATTTAACTTAATAGAAATAATAGACATTCGTCAGTTTTGAAACTTCCGATGTCGACCACTCCTTGCCTGACCCACCGACATTGCGAATTGTTGGGTCGCTAATAATCATTTTATCACCAGAGATTGAAACTATTACCACCCAATGCTGACCGCTTGCCTGAAATGCTTTGACTCCTTGTGCCAGTACCGGTCCGTGAGTTAGAGCTGACTGAAGATAGCTGATTGATGGATTGCTTTGTCCTTTGTATGATTTTCCGATTAAATTTGCCACCTTGCCGACATCCAAACCGATAGTGCCATTGCTACACATTTCAGCCCCCATTTGGTACGGATTAATATTTTTTCCGTAGTAACGAGCGATCATCGCAGCTGAGGTAACTGCACATCCTCTAGCACTGTATTTATTAACACTCCATCCGCTGCATTGTCCCGGTTTGTCTCCCCATGGCTGTTGCCCTTGTCCATAATACCAACTGGCTAAATTGTTAACATCAACGGTGCCACTTGTAAAATTTTGTACGCAATCACCAAAAACCATTCCATACGACAGTGTTTGATCAGAGGAAAAACCAGTTTCAATGCGGTCATTGGTTTGAATTCCGAGTTGGGCCAAGACTTCTGGCTTAACACCAGCAACCCATTTGGAGTAAGTTTCGGGTCCCCACTCATAACCGCCAGCAGCAATAATTGCTTTTTTAGTTTTTGGTGCATAAACAATAACTCTAGTTCCAGCTGGTGGAAGTAATTTCTTCCCATTGTGGACAATATTAAAATTTATCATCCACGGTTCTGCGTCAGGCGGCGGTGTTCTAGAACTTGATCCGTAGGCACCACCACCAGCTGCCGGAGTCCAATGAGTATTTTTACAAACGCTATTTGATGATGGACAGTTGGCTGCGAAATTAGTCACTGCCAAGTGTTGTACCAAATCAGCTGGAGTTACTGATGGCGGATCAGCCGTAGTTTTGTTATGATCTTCTTGGACAACAATACCCTTGCCATCGTTTTTTATTGTGTAGCTTTTGCCATCCGATAAAGTAGCCGTGGAAGAATAATTAGGAATTACATTTCCCCCACAAGTCAAACCATTAACTCCAGCATTTGCCCCGCTCGGTTCGGCGATTGAGCGGGAGAGAAAAGATAGGGCCATTCCCCAAACGGCGGTTGCCAGAAAACCGAAAACAAAAAACACTGCGGCGGAAACAATTAGCGTCTTGGTCCATTTTTTCTTGTCGCCACCCATTGTGAAAAAATTCCTGACTTTATTCAAGCCAGAACTTTTGCCACCGTCAGTGGAAATTTCATCGGTTGTAGATTGTTCGGCATCTTCGGGCATAATTTCTATAATTTAAAATTTAAAATTACTTTTACATCTCTGCTTGGTCTGACGGAGACTGTCCTGATTGGGCTAGCAGCTGTTCCGGATTGGTGGTGATTACTTGGTCTTCGGAGTAGGAAGCGATGACTTTAATCGCAACATGATTCAAGCCGGCAAAAAACAATCCCTCGCCGACATCGCTCTCCAAAAGCAGATATTTTTCGCCTTCGGTCAACCCGAATGTTTCGGCGATAATGTCGATTGAAGCGTTTGATTGTTTGAGTAGAACTTGCATCGAGGAGTTGGAAACGATCGCTTTGCCGTAGCGAGATGAAAGAAAATCCTCGACATCTTGGCTAATAATCGTCAGCCCTAAATAATATTTTCTAGCGCGTTTTGCCAACCCGTGTAAGAATTTGGCTGAATCTTCATACTGCATCATCCACCAAGCTTCATCGATAATCATCAGTCGGCGGCGCATATCCATCCGGATTTTCGTCCAAATATAATTCAAAATTGTGTACATTGCCACCGGTCGCAGTTGTTCCTCGAGATCACGAACCGAAAAGACAACAAAGCCGGGTTTTAATTCAAAATTAGTCGGCGCATTGAAAATGCCGGCAAAAGTTCCTTCAACATATTTTGACAGCCGTCTGGTAATGCTTTCGGTGCCGTTCATATTTGAAAGAACATTGTAAAAATCTTGCATAATAGGCGGTTCGTTTTTTTGGCTCTCCGGATCGGTGGTAATATCTTTTAGCGCGTAGGCCTCGTACAAACCTTTTTCAACCAACGAATCTTCGGCCGGCGTCAGTCCGCCAACCATCAAATTTATTAGCCCATGGAGCGAGGAGACATTTGAACGCAGAACATCTTCGCCCGATTCCTTCTCCGAATCGAGACTACGCGGCAGATCAAAAGGGTTAATTCGCTGTTGAGAATTTAGAGAATATTGAAGATAACTGCCACCGACGGCGTCGCAGAGATTTTTGTATTCTGATTCCGGATCGACAATAATAATATCGGTTCCGAACATTAAACCTCTAAGCGCTTCGAGTTTGATCATATAAGATTTTCCCGAACCGGACTTGGCGAAAACAACCGAATTGGCGTTTTCCAAGCTAAAACGGTCAAAAATTATCAACGAATTGTTGTGGCGATTGATGCCGTACAGAATTCCATCTTCCTGTGTCAATTCAGAAGAAGTAAAGGGGAAGATTGAGGAAATTGATCCGGTATCTAAATTGCGCAAAACGGAGATTTTGTCGCGCATCATTGGTGCGGTCGAGATGAATCCGTCAGACATTTGAAGCAGAGTTTCTTTGGTATAAATTAACATTCCACCGAGAGTTGATTCCATCTGTTTGGTTAAAGTATTTAATTCTTCGAGTGAGTGAGCGTAAATTGTGAAGTACAAGCCAAGCTGAAACAGTCGGACTTCGCCGCGTTGCAAAACGTCGCGCAACGCTTCAACATCGCCAAGAGCGGTTTCCAACTCCGGATCCCGTGGCTGACCTTTTTCTTGGGCGATCATTAAAGATGACTGAATTTTACCAACTTGGCTCTTTAAATCTTTCATCACATTTGAGGTTTCAAGCGGGTGAATATGCATACCAATATCCATTGTAATGTCATAATTTATCAACGGCGATAACCAGTTGGCTTCCAAATATCGCGGGTAAGTGTAAACAAAAAGTGTTTTGCAAAAAGTATCACCAAGTTGTAAATAGTTCGGATTGATAACATAAGCTGCCGGTGCAATGATGTCGCGAACGGTCAGCATTCCTTCTTGGAAAATTTTTTGCGCTTCTCTAGCTTCAATCGTTTCTTGAGCGGTTAGGCGCGGATCGTTGGTGACCGGCTGATTGGTTGTTTGAGTAACATTGGCAGAATTATTGTTTGTTGGTGAGGTTGGTGGTGTGGATGGCGAATTGTTGGTTGGAACACCTATTTGAGTCGGCAATTTGAATTTTTTGGGAGCCGTCAATGGGTCGGAAAGGTCGGTTTTATCACTAATTTTATTTTGTGGAGTGTTGGCCCAAAAATCATCACTGCCACCGGCTGATGTCGGTTGTTGGTTGTCGGCTGAATTGTTGATTGGAATACTAAAATCAGTTCGCGGCTGATTAGCGTTTTGACTGTTACTTGAGTTTTTGGGAATTAAATCGGGCATAAAATGAACTCCGTTGATAAATTTTAATATTACTGTGTGCGTCTCTTTTGGTTCGTCATTGCGAGGAGTTCGCCGATAAGCGAACGACGAAGCAATCTCTATTAAATAGATTACCACGCTATGTTGACACTGCGCTCGCAATGACAATTATGCACTAATGGTAATGTCTAATTTTTTAAAAAATCCTAAATTTAAAATAATAAATTAAAATTAAGGAGTCGGATTTTGTGTTGGGGGGATTGTTTGTTCGGGTGGCGCTGTTGGCGGCGGTTTCGCTTCAACTTCTTGCGGTTCAAGTGTTCCCGTAGCGTTGGCGGCAGTTGGGGTTGTTTGACCACTTTCGACCGCCCCGGCCTGCTTTTTTATCTTATCTTGTTCGCGAACATAACTGGTGTTGTCAATCACCGGAGTTTCGCCAACAGTATCAAGCGGTTTTTCAATATCAATTTGACCGCCTGCCACACTTTCTTTTCCGCTGACAATATTTGCTTGAAGACCTTCAAGATCGCCAAGACGTTCCTTGTCAGCAATGCTCGGATTGTAAAAATTATAATACAGCTCGATCAGTTCGCTGGTTGACAGCTGTTTGCAGTGCAAACCAATTGAACCAAGCCCGGAAGCAATAACATCGGCTCGTTGCCGCAGTTCTTCACCATGACTTTTAAAATCTTTTTCCGAAATTTTCAGCAGCGAAACCGAATTGCCACGGTTTAGGAGTTTATCAACAAAAGAGATGTTTTGAAGCTCAATATTTTCCCAACCGATAATAACGTAAAAGCGTTTTTTCATAATGTTGGCCATATTTATCAACTCGGTAACAAAATCAATGTAGTCGAGCGTCTGAGCTTTCAGAAGATCAGTTGTTTGAACAGTCGCTCTTTGGCGAAGTTTGGCTAAATATGGGGTAAGATCGAGTTTTCTTGATTGAACTAAAAGCTCAACCGGAAAATGGAGAGAGTTTAAAAAACCTTGAAATTGAAAAATGATCGAATTTTGTTCGCGTTCGCTTTTCAAACCAAAATTGACAGCGGTAACTTCAAAAATCAGCCGATATGAACCGTCTTTCAAAATTACGATGCTGTCTTCTACACCGGCAATCTCCAAAGTTTCTTGGGTCGATGCGGCGAGTTTTGTCTTCTGATTCGCGATAACCCCTCCTTGTAAGGTTAAACTCAAAATCCCAATATCTAAACTCTAAATTGTTTTGAAATTGGAATTTTGATCATTTGGATTTGTTTAGGGTTTAGAATTTAGTATTTTAATTTACCGCCGGTGGATTGTTTTTCCCTCTGGAATCAATAATATTGGCCAGTTTTTCAATGTCAGCTCTGGAGTAATGTTTGTTGGCATAGGGGTCGGCGGCTTTGGTAATTTGCGGATGATAAATTTCAACTCGAATATTATTATCTCCTTTGCGCCAAAGTCGGGTTTTCGGATTTGACATATATGTAGCCAAATTTCTCAAAAATAAGCCGAACGACTGGCCGTTAATTTTTACAAAAACAACAAAAAATGTCAGCAGAAAGATTGGCAAAGCGAAAATCCAACCGACTATTCCGGAAATTGCCGAAAGAATAATGTAACCGGCACCGGCACCGACAGCGGTATAAACAATCTGAATCATAGTCAGCGGGCCGAGAATTCGGTCTTCAATATCAATTTTTTGCGGAACTTTGAATTGCATAACTCAATCTCAAATATCAAATTACAAATAAAAACTAAATGTCAAACACTCCAATCTTTCAGTTTTGAGCTTCATTTGGCATTTAGGTTTTAAATTTTTAATTGGTTACAATTATATTATAACAAATTCTGTTGACAATGCGAAAAAACGATTATTGTTCAACATTTGGTAGCGGCATTACTGATTTTATTTCGTCGCCGAATGTACCAGCGAAATTCGCTAACGCGTTCCAAATATTGTCTCCTGAATGTGCCGGTGCGTTTTTTGGAACTGCTGGTTCGCTAAGACCACCGCCAAAATAATTGCCGCTAAAATCAAACATGCCGGCAATATCATCAAGGTCAGCTTCGGCAATCTCTCTCTGGCTAGCTTCAGCAATTTTGATTTTCAGTTTTTCTTTATCAGCCATCTGACTTTGAATTTTTTCGAAAAAGAAGCGGTTTTCGTCCAACCATGTTTTAAAAAGGATGTGATCTGCCCTTAATCGCCTTTGATTTTCTGGTGGCATTGTATCTCCCAGTTCACAGATAAAACCACTGAATTCACCGCCGGAAGCAAGATAAGCGACGATTTTTTCGGCCAGAATCTCTTCGGAGAGCCAAGCCGACCATCTTTTTATCTCTTCGTCGGTAACTCCCTCGCGGTTTTTAGCAGCTGCAAATTGATTAAGTGCGTTGACTGTCCGGTATGATTCGCGAAAGTGCAAATTGTTGTCGGCGATCAAAGCACCAATTTTGTTTTGAGTTTCTTCGTCACTACCAATCCCAGCCAACCGAGAAAGTCCGTGGGAGATTTCGTGTTTCAAAATGTGAGTGATGTCTTGCGGCTGGCCATCAATCTCTTCGAAAAGTTCGTCATAAACCTTAATTATCGGCAAATTTTCGCTGTATTCACAGACTTTATCCATTGTTCCGCTTTCACCGCCGTCAACAATCTTGACCGCCAGTGCTTTTAGTGTTTCGCCATCAAAAACTCCGTCGGCAACTAATTCGGCTAGAGCACGGGTGATTTCCACTCTGTGTTCGGGTGAAAATTTTGGGCTGACAATCGATTCCGCAAACTGAAAATATTTTAGCGTTTCAGCCAAATTTTCTTCGCTTTCGCCATGCTCTTTCGCCCAGCCAGTTGTGAAAGCGATAATTTTTGAATCGTCAAACTCTTTTGATTGAGCCAATTTGTAAAGTGGCTCAATTCCGGCACGAATTTGTTGTCGGGCTCTAACCGCTTTTAATCTGGTGTGCTTAGCGGAAGGTTTAGCGTCACCCGAAACTGGCAAATCTTCGATTGGAGCTTCAGTCTCGGGAACGACCGGTTCATCAATTAAATCTGTTGGTAATTCAGTCATAATAATAAAATTTAAAAATTCTTCGTTATTTTGAGTCAATCCGATTACTTGGAAGACGAGAAATCTTAGATGTAAGACAAATTCGTCATTTCGAAACAAGTTCGGGATGGCAGAAAATAAATTTAAAATTGTTTCAATGTCTCAGCGATTTTTTTAACAATCGTTACCGTCAATTCTTCGGAAATTTGCTTCTGATCGAGCTTTTTGCCTTTGAGTTTTTCAAAGTAAGACATCAGTTCTGGCAAGACAACATTATAAATCGCTTCAGCACGCTTGGTTTTTTCATCAACCGAAAGTTTTTTAAAAGTGTTTTCAATTCGAATGTCGGAGAGAATTATCCGTTTAGTAGTGGTGTCAGCCAAGGTTTTTAAATCGCCTTTGCGATTCAAAACTTTGGAAACGAAAAGCCCGATATGATTCGAGGCGGAAACATGGGCGACAATGTTTGTGTTGACCGATTTTCGGACTTGGTCAATATTTTGACCGGGGTGAGCGCGAACAATTTGCGCCGCTTTTTCAGCATTATCAAAAATATCTTTCAATTTTTCATTGATATTACTGGCCATTTTGTTCTCCTTCCAAATTCAATGATGGTTCTGCGTTGGGATTTATTTTCAGTGCGGTTTTTCGAGCGCCTTCGGTGTCTCCGGCAGCCAACTGCTCTCGACCTTGTTTGACCAAAGAATCAATTTCATCTGGCGATTGCCCATCTTTAAGCATTTTAGCAACACTTTGCAATGCCAGCTCTTGACGCTGAGCCATTCGCAGAGATGTAGTACTGTTAGCTTTGGCAACTCTCATTTGCAATGTTCGTAATTGTTCGCCGGCAACCGGATCGATCGATTTTATCCGGACAGAAACTTCCGGCATATGAAAAACTCCGGCAGAAATACCAGTTTCGCCGGAAGGCTTAACGACATTGGCCGCAACAGAATCAGAGACTTTCGAAGAAACTTTCCCTTGTTCAACCAGTTGTTCGAGCAATTCTTCCATTCGGGAAAAATCAGTATTGCCGTCGGCAGGTGGTGGCTGGTCGTTCTGTCCGGGCGTTGCCGAAGAATCGGCAGACTGGTCGTTCTGTCCGGTCATCGGTATGGCGGATGAAGGACCGCCACTTCTTCTTCGCGGATATTCAAAAAGACTCTGATCCATAGCATCCAATTCTGATGTTGTTTTGTATTTAAATTTTGGATCTTTACCCGCCCCAACTTGTTCTGTCACTTCTTCTGGAGTTGGCGGCAATACATCATCAGCAATATCGCTGGCAGTTGCATATTTTGCGCGTCGGACATTGTTTCTTTCATCAACTCCCCCGAGGTAAGTAAGTTTTTTCCAGATTGGAACTGCCGTGCCTCTGGTTGCGTTATGCTGTGTTTGTTCGCGGAGTTCTTTAACGATGGTTTTTATTTCAATATATTTGCCAGGTTCAAATTTTGCCAACTTGGTTTCAGGTTTTAATCTATCATTTCTGTCAAGAGCTCCAAGTTGTCCCAGCTGCTCAAACAGCGCTTCGGATTCTGCTCCACGAATGGTAATTTGGTTTTCACTAATGTTGTTGCGATCTCTGGCTTTGACCCGACTAAATGCCGCGTCAGGTAGCTTTTTTTTGCCAGTGATATGGTCGGAATATGCTCGTTGATAAACATCTCGTTCGGCATTACTTTTAGCTTTGTTGCGAACATCAGTTGGCAGTTGATCAGCAAAAATTTGATAAGCCGCATGTCTTTCATACCATCGCCCTAGACGGGTATCCATCATTTTATTAGTGAAATTTTGTTTTGCTCTGTTATATCGGCGATCAAATCCGTTTTTAGCTGCACCGGTAACTCGCCCCCCAGTTTTGCCCCAAACTTTTTTACCCAAGCCAGCCCAAGAACCGACGGCTTTATCAACTTTAAACGGCGAGGTAATTGCCATATACAAACAAATTCCGGCAAATGCCATTGGCAAGACCCAAGTGCCGTTTGCCCCAATGGCGGCTAAAAATTCTCCGGCCAGCCAGAGCCAAAAAACGGATATAACCGGCATAAAAACCCATTTCCAAAATTGGCTCCACCACTGTTGGAAGTATTTTTTGGTCATCGGCAAAATCATTGCCATAAAAGCGGCTGGTGCGACGCAAATCAGAAAATAAAGAAAAAAGTTTCGAACAAGAAATATAAAGCCAAGAATTGCCATCAAAACGGCACCGACAATGACAAAAAACTGTTTTAAAATATAAACTATAATATAGCCGGAATAGCTGTTATCTGACGGAACCGGTCTATTGGGAGTTTGACTGAGAATATCGTTAAAAGCGCCAGTAACACCATTTGATGGACTTCCGGTTAGAAAGACCGAGATTGAGACATTACTAAGATCAATTATCATTCTGGCGATTAGAAAGCTAAAGTTTGCCAAAACAACCGACATAATAAAAGTCGGCAAAATTTTCTTAACGGCGTAGGAGTCAATCTGAATGCGGAGAATATTCATAAAGGCGACCCAAATCAACGCTGCCAAAACTAGAGTATTCATTATATTTAGAATAATTCCCCAAATTTTAACCGTGACTGAACCCATAGTGTCATTGCCACTGGCATCGGTAAAGCAGCTGGCAGTGTTGCCGCCGGCGCCGATGTTGGCAGCTGTTGACGAGCAGTTGGGTTTGCTGGTATCTGGTGATAGGACTTTGTATATCGGTTCAACCGTTGGCCAGTCTATCGCTTGAGCTTTTGGAGCATAAGAGAAAATAAAAAACGACAGAAAAAAGACCCCAGCCGCAAAGAGGAGAATTTTATTGAAAGTTTTAAGTGAAAGTTTTGACATTTGAGTTGAAATAATAATCAGTAAAATCCCAAATCACAATAATTAAACCCCAAACCTGCCTACCGGCAGGGCAAATCTCAAATTACAAACAAGCAATTTTTAATTCTTGTTGTTCTTACATTGAATTATTGATTATTGGATATTGATTTCGCTTATTTTGGATCTAATAATGTTAAGGATTGGTGCCAGTGATGGTTGATGTGGTGTCAGCAGCCGGTGTGGTTGTTGTGGAGCTCGGGGATTTTTTACCGGGTTCTTCAAATTGTAGATTGTACTGTGTTCCAAGTCCGATACTTTTGTTAAGAATGAAATAGGCCTCTTTCATCAAGAAGACCGCGGCGTTGTGGATCATAAGAGCAATACTGCAGGTCATTACGCCAAGGATGACGTCGGGATTTGCACTTGTTAGACCGCCGCAAATACCCTCATCGCCAGTTGATGATGTCGTGGGTGTTTCGATTATAGCTTTAAAATTTTCGAACTGCTTGATTGTTTCATCGACGGCATTGGAGAAGACTCCAATTGTCGAATAGGTTTTAGCATTATGTACAGTTTCCAAATTTTTATCATATTTAAAAATTGTAAGTTTTTGACTGCAAGGCCAAGTATTTTCATTGCTACCATTATTGAGAAGCTGTATGTCATTTTCTAATTCCCGAACATCATAGTAAATTGTACTTAATACTTGGCGACCTTGCTCGTTTAGCTCCCATTTGTCTGTATCTTCTAATCTCGTTCCCCAGGAGGTTTCAATGTTGGTGAGTACTGCTCCTGAAACTAGTCCAACTCCCAACCCAATTGCCCCGCCAAATCTTGCGCCAGCCGCTCCTCCTAGTATTAAATTAATAGCAGTTAGGTTGATCGCAGTACCAACTGCTGATTTTCCCGCATCTTGCCAGTAATTACCAGGTGGGGCGGTTGTCAGCAATTCTCGAATATTATCTTTTACTTTTTCCCATGCGACAGACATATTAGTGCATACCGCATCTTTGTCTGCTGTATTCAGTGTATTGAATATGTGAGTCGATGTAGTTGGTTGAACGCTGTTATTGGTTGAAATGATTGTGTTTGCCATCATTTTGTCGCTTCTCCCAATGGCCGAACATTTGCCACTATTCAGGTCCGAAGAACTGATATACTGCCACTTTTCGGAGACAAAAATATAAACACCTGCAACGGTCCAAAGTCTTATGCTGGCCGGCTTCCATATTATAAGATTTATTGCTCTGTTGTTTGTGCACTTGTCAACCGGTAATGTTGTTCCGTCTGGGTTTTTTTTGATAGCTTCTAACCGTACAATTGAGTCCCCATCCTTCGCTAAAATTGTTTCAGAACCACTAGCTATTTTGGGAATATCACTGTTTTTTATTGAACTAAGTGGATGTAGAATGTTCTCGACTTTTTCGTAATAATAGTTGGTATGAACTGTCCCCGCAGTTGCTTCCGCCATGACTTCGTTTAAATCCGTGTTAGTAAAACTAAATTTGACTGTGATGTCGTCTGGATGCGGCGGATTTTGAGCTTTGGCTTTTTGGGCTAAGAGAACTTGGGAAAATGAAAGAAATATTGTAGCAAAAATTAAAAGAATGATGGTCATTCTTTTGACAGTTTTGTGAGAACCAGTGAACATTATCCCTCCTTGTTATCGCTGGAAACTAATAATATAAATTCCAAACCAATAATCCCGCAAGCATCAGAATTAATTTCTGTCCAATTTGTTATTTGGAAATCTTATTTAGATTATCTAATATTTTCTGCCAATAATCAACCTTATCCCTATCGCCGATTGCTTTTTCAGTGGAAATTAGGTAGTTTAGTGCTTCTTTATTGATCGGATTGAAATAATAAGCTTTTTCAAAATCCTCGGCCGCCAATTGGCGAAAACTCGGTTTTAATTCAAAAAACATCTGATCATTATTTGCCAGTTTCAAATTTGCCAAGCCGAGAAAGACCCAACTTTGATAATCTTTCGGTCCGGCGTTGGCGCAAAATTTCAAATTAATAATTGCCAGAGCGGCCAAATTTTTATCTATTAGCGCTCGATCGGTCTGTAAATTGCAAACTTTACTGTCGGCGCTGTCAACATTTTTTTTCACATCATCAAATTTATTATAAGCCAGAAACCCTTTCAAAATTGAAAAATCCTTTGCCGAATCTTTGGCCAATTTCTGACGCTCGGTGGCTTTCTTGCTATCGATTTGCAAAAGTCCGGCTTTTTGATATTTTACATAGGCGTCAGTGAAATTCTCTTCGGAAAGCAGTATGTCGCCAGCGGAGATATTTTTATTAAAAACATAACGCCGCCAAGGAATAGTTGCGACAAAAATCAGCACAATGACAGAGAAAGCTATGATAATTGGTTTAATTATTTTGGGCATAAATAAAAAAATTAGAACAGTTTTATCGCGTAAAATATAAAATTATTATCACGGCTGCAAGCAAAAAGCGATAAATTGCAAACCAAGCAAAATTATGTTTGGAGACATAGCGAAGAAGAAAACGGATTGAAAGTAGACCGAATGCGGCGCTGGTAGCGATCGCAACCAGAAATGGGACGGTTATTAGTGATGAATTGAAAGTTTTTAATGATAATGCGAAAGCACCAAGAACTGTTGGCACGGCCAAAAGAAAGCTAAAACGGGTGGCATTTTCCCGATTGAAACCGGTTAAAAGTCCGGCGGTGATTGTTGAACCGGAGCGAGAGACGCCGGGAAAAATTGCAATTGCTTGACCAATACCAATAATAAAACCTTTAAAATAACCAAGTTCCTTAATCTTCATTTTTCCGGAAGTTGAAAGATCGACAAGCCAAAGAATCAATCCAAAAACCGCAAGCAAAATCGCCACCAAAAGCGGATTGCGCAAAGCATGTTCGGCCAAAGATTGCAAAAAGTAGCCGGCAATAGCAGCCGGAATTGTGGCGACAAGAATTATCCAGAGTAAATTGTGATTGTTTTTTTCTTCCTGAATTTCCGATTTGATTGAAATTCCGCTGGCGATAATTTTTCGCCAATCCTGCCAAAAAAATATCAAAAGTGCCAACAACGTTCCCATATGAAGGGCAACATCAAATTCCAAACCTTGGTATTGCCAGTTGAAAAGATAGGGAATTACTATTAGGTGGCCAGAAGATGATATTGGCAAAAATTCGCCGACTCCCTGAACAATTCCGAGAATTATTGCATGAAAAATTGACATAATTTCCTCAAGAGATAAATATTATTTTTTTTAAAATAATAACATTCCGGTTTTTTATTCGGCGCTGTTATTGGCCCAGAAATTTTCAAAATGCTCCATAAACCAGTATGTCAGAGTGCCGGCAAAAATGCCAATTGCAATTCCGATTATTGCCGCGGTTGGGTAACGCAAACCGTCGGCAATTTGGGAGATGGCGATTAAAATTCCTGTCAGTAAAGCGGCGAGGCCGGTTTTTTTATTTGAAAAAAAGAGCAAAGTTGTAGCAACAGCGAAAGAGAGATAAACAAATCCGGAAGGGAAGGTACTAACAGTAACCGAACCATTCCAGTAAACCAAAAAAGGTTGAGGGTGCCAAAGAAGCCAAAAAATAAAACTTAAAAGAACACTAAAAATTGTTGACAGCACAGATGCAAAAAGAATAATGATTCTCTGGCGTAGAACCAGATAAATTAATATCAGCACAATGATTACAATTCCGAAGCGCGAGAAAAAATAGAAAAGTTGCTGCCAAAATTCTCCGCGTTTGTCGAGAGTTTGAAAAAAATAAAAGATGTCGTGATTAAAATAACGAAGGCGATTGAGAAATGGTTCCATAGATAAATTGTAGCAGAAAATGAGAAAATTAGGAATGGCGAAATTTGGGTAAATGTCTAAAACAAACGAAATCAATATCCAATAACTAATATCCAATAAACAACCATCAAAAGCCAATAATTCAATTAGAAGCGATCATTTTTGGAGTTTGCTGATTTGATATCTGGAATTTGTAATTTGTTTGGAATTTGGTTGTTGGGATTTTTCTAATTATCGTGTCTTGGTTATTTATTATTCTCAATTTTTTGCATTCCAGTCTAAGACGTACAACGTACAACTTACATCTTCCCGACTTCAATAATTAAGGCTTTTGTCAAGAGTTCTTTCGATAAGTGCTGGCGACCAGTTGTCGTCAACACCGTTTGGTAGTTCTTGATTAAATCATATAAATGCGCCTGATGGTCAGCATCAAACTCCGAGAAAATATCGTCTAAGAGTAAAATCGGTTTGCTACCATTTTCCAAATATTTCAATTCTGCCATTTTTAGGGCCAAAATAATGCTTCTTAGCTCCCCTCTCGAGGCATATTTTTCCGCTTCCAAACTATCTAACTTAAATTGTAAGTCATCTCGGTGCGGACCAGAAGTTGTCAGTCCGGCGGCAATATCGATCGATCTTCTCGCCAAAAGTTTTTCGCTAAAATTACCATCACCTTTGGCACGATAAATTAAATTAATTGATGATTTTTTACTGCCGGAAATTGTCCGATAAAAATCAGATAGAAATTTGGAAAACTTCCCAACAGCCTGTTTCCTTGCGACAGTGATAATTTTGGCCGTCGCCGCCAGTTCATCATCCCAAAAATCAAGCTGATCTTCCCCTGCTTGACCATCTGCGATCATTTTTAATAAACCATTTCTTTGACTTAAAACTTTTTTATAATCCTGCAATGCTCGAAGATAAACATGATCTTTTTGTGAAATTATCACATCCAAAAAACGCCGGCGCTCTTTTGGTTCGCCGACGATAATATTCAAGCTTTCCGGCGAAAAAATCACCGAAGGTAAAATTCCGATAAAATCAGCAACTTTTCGCTTGATTCCCCGCTCTTTGGCTTGAAACGAAAGCCTAGGCGATTGTTGAATAAAAATCTCTAGTGAGGATTTTGTTTTATCGTCCAAAATCAATTCAGCGTTTACTCGACAAAAATCATTGTCAAATCTGATCAAATTAAGCCGATTATCTCCACGGAAAGAACGACACGACGAGAGCAACCCGACTGCCTCCAAAACGTTGGTTTTACCGACTCCGTTTTTACCGATTAGAATAGTAATCTCCGCCAGCTGGAGATTAAATTTAGAATGGTTGCGATAATTAACCAATGATAAATATTTAAGCATATTGTATATCGGCTGACAGTTAATAGATACCAGCTAAATTTTATTCCTCGACTCTTAGTGGCATAATAATATAAATGAAATCGTCGCCCTTTTCCGGTCGAATCACAGCAGCTGAGAATTTGTCGTTTACCTCTATTAATAGTTTTTTGTCTGGAAGAACTTGTAAAATATCGCTAATATATTTGGCATTGAAAGTAATCTCCTCTGATTCATTGGTAATCTCAGCAGGAACGCGAGAAACATTATCGCCAACCTGATCGGCAATACTGGTAATAACAATCTCTAATTCAGTCAATCTCAGCTTGACGTTATTGCCACCCTGACGGGCAAAAAGCGAGGCCATTTTGATCGCTGAAGAAAACTCGTGAATATCAATCAGTGCCGATGATTTAAATGACGTCGGAATAATCTGTTTATAATTGGGGAAAGCGCCTTCAATTAAACGAGAAACAATTTGTGTGTCGCCAAGAGTAAAAGAAACTTGATTTTCGGTCGCTGAAATGGCAATTTTTTCCAGATTTTCAACTGCCGACAAAATTCGTAAAACTTCTTGCATCGTTCGCGCCGGAACGATAAATTCCTTCTCGCTCTCGACTTCGGCGACAACAATCTTTTTTTCCGCCAAGCGATAACTGTCTGTCGCCACTAAATTCAAAAATCCTTTTTCAAATTTAAAGTATATTCCAGACAAAACTGGCCGCGTATCATCACCAGCACAAGCGATTACGACCTCAGAAACAGCTCGGCTGAAATCGGCTGATTTAATTTCAACCAGTGCATCATTGGAAATGTCCGGCAGTGTCGGATATTCGGCCGGATCAATACCTTTAATGTTGGCTTCGTAATGCTGACTTTTTAAGTGGAGAGTTGTGGCTTTTGATTCCAGTGTCAAATTTTCATCAGAATTGGTAGCGATGAAATCAGATAGTAAACGCGCGGGGACAGTTAGAGCGCCATCTTCATCAATTTTAGCACCAAATGATGTTGTAACACCGATTTCCAGGTCGGTTGCCGATAATTTTAGCTGGCCATCTTTGGCTTCAATGTAAATGTTTGATAAAACTGGCAATGTTGTCCTTGTTCCAACAACTCGGGAAACGATCGAAAGCCCCTTATTCAACTTTGCTTGTGTACAGGATATTTTCATAAGACTCCTTGGTAAATACTAATTGGTTTAGACTATTACTATTTGTATATATTTTTGTCTAATTTTTGATTTTTGATTTAAATATTTTGTCGCATTTTATTAGTTTTTCCGACAACCCTGTGGATAACTTTCTAAAGTAATTTTCACTGTTTTTCCTCTTAAATAAACTATATTTTTTGTGAGTTTTCCACAACTATGTGGATAACTTTTTAAGTTTTCCACAACTTATTATTGTCACGGCTAATTAATTATTACAGATTAATAAGTTATCCACAACTTATCAGAGTTATCCACAGGTTTCTGAACAGTTTTTTCCACAAGTTATTAGGCAAACAGTTTGTATTTTATCTTTTACTGTAATCTATTTCTCGATTTATCCGCAGTATTCACAACACTTATTATTATAATTATTGTATATATAAACTAATCAATATTAGAAACTGCTTGTGGATAACTATTCAAAAATCATCTCTTTTAACATTTCTAATTCATCTTTAAGTTGCTTGGAATTTCCCAAATCTTTGGTAACAGCTTTACAACCATGCATCACTGTTGAATGATCTTTCCCACCCATTGTTTTACCAACCTCCGGAAAGGACAATCCGACGATATTATAAAGTATATACATCGCCACGTGGCGCGGCTTAATGACTTCTTTATTTCTTCTTGTTGAGATTATATCTTCTACCGGCACATTGTAAAATTTTTGAACTATTTTTAAAACTTTCTCAGCTGATATTGTCTGCCTTTTCGAGCTCGAATTAATTGAATCAGCTAAAACTTTTTCAGCCATCGCTAATGACGGCTTTTCATTAATTAGATCAATATGAGCAAAAAGTTTATTTAATGTACCTTCGAGTTCACGAATACTGGAAGTAATATTTTTGGCAATAAATTCCAGAATATCGTCATCAATCTGTTTATTATTCTCCTGACATTTCATTCGTAAAATTGCCGAGCGCATTTCAAAATCTGGCGGTTGAATATCAGCAACCATTCCCCATTCAAAACGACTGATTAAGCGTTTCTCCAAACCTTTAATCTCTTTTGGCGGACAATCAGATGTTAGAACAATTTGTTTATTCTTCTGGTGTAAATGATTAAAAGTGTGAAAAAACTCCTCTTGTGTCCCCTCCTTATTACTCAAGAATTGAATGTCGTCAATTATTAAAATATCAATATTTCGATAGTGATCTTTAAACTCTTTGGCTTTCCCACCACGAACTGAATTAATATATTCATTGGTAAATGTTTCACAAGAGGCATAAATTACCTTGATTTTAGGATTTTTACTAACAGCGAAATTGCCGATGGCTTGAGCTAAATGGGTTTTTCCTAAGCCGGGATCACCGTAAATAAATAGTGGATTATAATTCTTACCCGGTTTTTGCGCGGCTGATCTGGCGGCTGCATTGGCAAGTTGGTTTGAAGATCCGACAATAAAATTTTTAAAAGCGTAAGAGATTTTCAAATCTTTGTTTTGGGAGTTATCCACAGGTTGTCCACTATGTGAAAAAGTGTCGGAGTTATCCACAGGGTTGTGGATAACTTTTGTTTTCCGATCTTTTATTTGATCCTTTCCCAATTCTGATGCGACTTTAAATTTTATCTCTTTAATTGGCTCACTTAACTGTTTTTCAACAGCCGATTTTATATCCTTAATATAGTGCTTTTTTAGGTAGTCTTCAATGAAAATTGATCGCACCCCGACTGTTAAAATGCCATTTTTGAATTCAAAAATAAAGGTGCCGGAAAACCACGTTTGAAAGTTGGCTTTGGAGATTACCACCTCTAATTCTCCAAGAGCTATTGACCAGATTTTTTTACGATCTTTTTCCATTTTTACCTTTAGTTTTACTGTACTAAAAAGATAGCAAGTTATCCACAGGCATAGCAATAACGCAAAGCAATTTTTAATTTCTAATTTCTAATTTCTAAACAATAGAGCGACTATTTTAAACAAAAAGTCTTGTTTGGTTGAATAAAATATTTATAATAACTTTGAATTTATTTGTCAGATATGTAATTTAATATTTGTTTTATCTTTTAGTTTTGAATGATGATGTGAGTCGATGAATTTGGAGTTGATTTTCAAAAACAATTGTGTTATCATCTACAAGTAATAATTGATTAGAAAATTAAAGAACTATGAAACGAACTTATCAGCCAAATAATCGAAGACGTCATAAAAATCATGGCTTTCTCTCGCGGATGAAAACGGCCGATGGAGCTGCTGTTATTAAACGCCGTCGAGCAAAAGGGCGGAAGAGATTGAGCGTCGCTTAAAATGTGATATTATTCAATCAATGTTGGCAAATATCAACCGTCTGCGAAAGACGGCGGAAATTCAAAAAGTTTTCAAATTTGGTCGATCACTTCGTTCTACCAATTTTTCAATTCGCTATAATCCAAATCACCTAGTCGCCAATCGTTTTGCGCTGGTTGTTGGAACTAAGGTTGATAAGCGAGCAACTCGAAGAAATGCCATTAAACGGCAGTTAAGAGAGATTCTGCGACAGATTTGGACAGATATACCAAAAGGCTACGATTTCGTTTTCCTAACACAAAGACTGCCTTCATGGCCACTAAAACAAGCAGAGATCAAGGAGGAAATCTATAACTTAATTGGAAAAGTGTAAGATCTTCTAATTGTAAGACAATTTTAAATCTAAAATTCTAAAATTTAAAATTTAATGAAAAATATCCTCATTTTTTTCATCAATTTATATCAGAAAACTCTCTCTCCCGACCACGGTTGGTTTTCTTGGCGATATCCAGGTGGCTATTGCAAATATCACCCCGATTGCTCGGAATATTGCAAACAGGCGATCGATCGCAAAGGAATCATTAAAGGGATTGCGCTAGGTGTATGGCGTGTGTTACGATGTAATCCGTGGAGCCGTGGCGGAAATGACCTGATTTGATGAAAAAATTACCAATATTGAGTTAAGAATTATAAATTATGGTTCTGCCCATAATTTACAGCTCTTAATTCGTAATTTAATTTCAAATGACCAATTTTTTTACTCAAATCCTTTTTGTGCCAATTTATAATATGTTAATGTACTTGGTTGCTGTCATTCCCGGCCATCAGGTTGCTTTGGCGATTATCGCTTTAACACTGATCATTCGGATTTTGCTTTTGCCGTCGTCACTCAAAGCGTCAAAGTCAACGATTGAAATGCAAAAAATTCAACCGCTTCTGAACGCTGTTCGGACCAAATACAAAAAAGATCAAATAAAAATGTCGCAGGAGATGCAGAAATTGTTCAAAGAACACAAGGTTTCACCCTACGGCAGCTGTTTGCCACTGATAATTCAAACACTGGTTTTAATTATTTTTTACCGAGTAATTTTAATTGGTTTCAATCTTGATCACTTAAATTTGCTTTACTCATTTGTTCCCAAGCCATCGGAGATCAATTTGAATTTTTTCGGTGTCAATGTTTCCAAACCCGATCTTTGGGTTTTGCCGATAACTGCTGGCATTTTCCAATTTTTGCAAGCTAAAATGATGCCCCAGCCGCCACAATCTAAGAATAATAAAGACCCAATGGCGGCGATGAACAAACAGATAATTTACTTTTTTCCGCTGATAACCGTTTTTATCGCCCGCGTTTTACCGGCCGGGTTGGCAATTTATTGGGTTTTAACATCAATTGTAATGATTTTGCAACAGTGGTATATCAATAACCGTTATAAACTTGGTTTTTTTGCCAAATTTCCCGAAGTGCCGCTCTCTGAACTTCCGGAATACACTTTGGACGATTCTTCAACTGAAGAGGGGACGGAGAAACACGCTGAACATAAAAATATAATAAAGGCTGATGAGAAACGTAAACGGGCAAAAGGGGTGGAAATTACAGTTCGAAGGAAAAGATAATTGTTGAAATAGGGACAACCAATAACCAAATTTCATACATCAAATAAATCACAAATCATAATTTGACTACGATTGAATATTTTTTTTATGTTGATAAAAAAATCTCCGCCTGTTGCGGAGATTTATGTTTGTGGAATCGAAAAAAAATAATACTCATATTTTGCACTCGTCAATGGCTGATTTGAGTGCTGAATTAATCGCATAAACTAAAAAGATCAAAGTGATAATGGAAAAAACAGCGATCAATACGACAACAAAGGTCAGACCAATCAGCAATTTTTCCTTATTGTCCAAAAAAGTGCTGAGATTTGCCAAAAGAGACGCACTAAAAACCTTCATCCGAAAATTAGACTTTCGGCTCATAGCGTGTTGCCCCCCTTAAATTGTGAGTATTTTGTCAATTCCAAAATACTCCCCCGATTCTTAAAAGTCCAGTTTTTATTGTAATTAACTTACAGATAAGCTATAATTTGAGCGTGGAAGCGTGCCGGAGTGGTTGAACGGGGCGGTCTCGAAAACCGTTGTGGCAGCAATGTTACCAGAGGTTCGAATCCTCTCGCTTCCGCCAAGAAATATAACTAAATGGATAAACTCAACTTTCCCAAAAATTTTCTCTT
>CAZEVI010000009.1:0-23675 GCA_964515615.1 uncultured Candidatus Saccharibacteria bacterium
TTTTTAGCCATTTTTATAATCCATTGTAAATAATTAATTGTTTTGTGGTTCTAGGATAACATAATCACATACTTTTATCACCTAGATTTTGTTATTAACCCCTAATTTCCAATTTTCAAACTTTTTACATCGCCAATTTTTATCTTCTATTATTACTATTACGCATCACGGCTTTTTTGCCGTCATGGTTTCTAATTTCTATCCTTGCCAGACCACAATCAAAATCACAATATCACAATTTTATCATATACTTACAGAAAAAGTGAACGATCGTTCACTTTTTCTGTAAGTATATTTTGTATTTTTAATTAATCTGTAATTCACAAATCACAATTCAATATTCACAATTCTTTATCCTTTGTTTTCTATCGCTTATCATTTATTATCATTTACGGATTAATATCAAATTCTTGTTGCTAAAAGTGGTTGTTTAATAAGTTCCAGAAATTATTTATTGGTGTTTATTTGCAAGTTTCCGTAAATAAACCATCAGTTATCTACTATGAGACTGGAAAAACCTTGCAATGAAACAACAATTTTTTGCAATTATGCCTCATTTACCACTTACTCTTTGTTCTTGGTTTTTGTGTGTGAGTGGTTTATTTTGCCAGACGTTTGAGTGTCTTTTTTAGTTCATCGAGTTTTTCAAAATTGGTTTGATCAATTTCCTGATCAACAATTTCAAAAAGCAGTGAATTGACTGCCGATTTAATTGCCGAAAGCTGAATGATAATTTCATCGGCCGGACGAAGAAGGGAAACCATATTCTCAACGCCCCGAACTTGCCCTTCAATTCTCTTAAGACGGTTTTGAATTTTTTGAATCTCCATATTCAACCTTTTATAAATTTAAGATTTTGGTATTAGTAATTAGAAATTGCCTTGTTGACTTATCCACAACAATACCCCCGACTATCCACATTATACCCCCACCGTGTATTTTTGCAAGTAGATTTTCAATACCCAATTATCACTGTTGCGATCGATGCAGTTTATGGAAATGTAGATTTTTATAATTAAGGGAATTTGCAATACTAAGTTTGGAATGGCATAAAATAAATAACTTTCAGGGAAAAGGGGGCAGTAAAATGAAAATCAGAATAGATTTTGTTTCTCCGGGTAACGTTCCGGCCGAAATTCGGGCCGAATGGTTGGGTATTGAGCTGCCAGTCGATGAAAATTTACAAAAAAATGCGGATTTGGCATTTACCTTTAGCGATGCAGATACTCTAGATGTTTATGGCGAAAAAAAAGGTTATTTTGATCCAAATGCCGATGACTACGTCGTTACATTTTCTAACACAATGGCTGCTCTTTGATCAGCTGACAAAGAAAAAGTAGCAAAGAAATGGGAAGAGATTTAGGGAGTTAATTTCGATTTGAACGATCTGCTTGTATTCGGCCGGCAATACTGTCATTTGGTCGAAAGATAATAGTACTATGCGGCACATAGAAAATATGGCCGCTTTTTTTTATTCCGACAATCGGCTATAATTGGAATATAAACACTAATTTACAAGGAGAGTAATGGTCAAAGGAAGTGATTTTGAGATTGATAAGGAAAAATGTATTGGCTGTGGAACATGTTTTACGACTGAACTTTTTCATCCGGACAAACAGGGGAAAGCCGAGCCGATCGCCGATGCCGAAACCGAGGAATATACTGCTAGCGAAGTAGTTGAAATTTGCCCGCAAGAGGCAATATCGGAAAAATCCTAATTTTTAATATCTAATTTCTAAACAAATCCAAAACCCAAATTTCCCAAGTCAGAAAAAATTTTATAATTTGGTGCTTGGGATTTAGAGCTTATATTATGAGGGAGGGGACAAACAGTTTATTAATTCTGTATTTCAGCTGGTGGTATGGTTATCTGCCTCGCCGGTTGTTTTTGGCGTTGCAGGCCTCAGTTATCACGTCGCTGGATTTATTTTCGGTTAAAATTCTCTTTAAAACTCTTTTTTCGCCTTGGAAGCGAGATTCAATTTCCACCGAAGGGCTTTCGATACAAGAGAAATTTCATGTTTGGACACTAAATTTAGCATCAAGGTTTATTGGTTTTTTGGTTAAAACTTTTGTCCTTTTGACTTTTATAGTTGTTTTTACTGCGACGATTATTATTTATATCGGACTTTTTGGTTTATGGATTGCATTTCCTTTGGTAATTGTTGGCCTTATCATCATCGGAATTAGTAATTTGGGAAGCTAGAAATGAATATTTCCTTTAAAATGAATTTTTCCGGATCGCGAATCGCCAAACTGGTTCGAGTCAATCAGCTGTTTTCCAGTATTTTTGGAAAATTTATTTCGCTAATATTTTGGATTTTTGGTATCGGCGTCGTTATCATCTGGTTTTCATATCTTCTAAATATGAGCTTTTCCGAGTACTTTGGTTTGGATCAAATTCTGTTGGCGTTGTTTTTAATTTTTATTTCGATCCGAAGTTTTTTGCGTTTTTTTGTCCACAGTCCGGAGATTCTAACTCCTAAAAAATTCAAAGAAATGGTTGCTTCCGGTGTACAAGTTAATATTGTCGATGCTTTCTCAGTGTCTTTGGCACGAGCGCTAATATCACTTGGTAATGATTTAGAAGAAGCGAACATTTCCGAGGTTCTAAAACAAATTGTCAAATCTGCCGACAGCGATTTTATCTTTTATCGAATCGGTCAAAATAAAGAGCAAATTTTGTCAATATTGGAAAAAGAAAAAAGTCCTTCGGGTGTTCGCTTTGCAACTTTGGCCGAACGAGCATTGGAGATTGCCATTCTTGAGGATCATGAACAAATTGAAATCGGCGATATGTTGGTCGCTTTGGCAGATGCCGAAATGATCTTTTCATCCTATTTATCTTTATCGGAGATAAATATCTCGAGTGCCGACTTAGCAAACGTGGTTTATTGGAAAACCGAAGTGGTAAAAAAATATGAAGAACGGCACATTAGTTTTGATCCGAAACACTTGCATTTAACTGGCGGAATCGGCAAAGATTGGGCATTCGGTTACACACCGGATTTAGATCATTTTTCAGTGGATATTACCACTTCGCTTGAGCGTCAAGGGTTGGGTTTCGAACTTGTCGGCCATGATAAAGAGATTGGCCTTTTGGAACAAGCCTTAAACAGAAGTGTTGGTGCAAACGCAATTTTAGTTGGCGAGCCGGGAGTTGGAAAACGGACAACAGTTTTAGGTTTTGCCAAAAAGATTGACGAGGGTAAGAGCCTGCCGAATTTGGCTCATAAACATGTAATCGAACTCAATGTTGATCTATTAATTTCCGGTCTCTCCGGACCAGGAGAATTTACCGAGCGAATTACCCGGGTTTTTACTCAGGCGGCGAACGCTGGAAATGTGGTAATTTTTATCGATGGAATTGAAAAAATTTTGTCTTCCGGCGAAACCGGAAAAATTGATGCGACTTCGGTTTTAGTGCCGTTTCTTTCATATCCGGAGATCAGTTTTATTGGCGCGACCGATATTTCCAGTTTTAGCAATTTGATCGCTGGCAATACTGCCCTTTCTCAACGTTTTGAAAAAATTGATATTACCGAGCCGACAGACGAGGAGATGGTTCGAATTTTGGAAGATGTCGCTCCGGGGATTGAAGCCCATTTTTCAATTGCTGTTACTTATCAGGCGATAAAAGAAATCGTCAAATTGGCCAAGAAATATATTCTTGACCAGCCAAATCCGGAGAAATCAATCTCCATTCTCGAAAGCTCGGCCAATACCTTGTCGAACAGCCGAGATAAAATTTTATTGGCAAAAGTCGTTGATGAATACGTAACTCAAAAAACTAATATTCCGGTTACCGAGGCGTCCGGAAAAGAGAAAGAGGTTTTAGTCAATCTTGAAACACAGTTGCGAAATCGAATTGTTGGCCAGCAGAAAGCGGTCAAAGCGGTTTCCGGAGCATTGCGGCGAGCCAGAGCCGGAGTTACTGAAAGCAAAAAACCGATCGGCAGTTTCCTTTTTCTTGGGCCAACTGGTGTTGGAAAAACAGAAACTGCCAAAGCTCTGGCAGAGGTTTATTTTGGTTCGGAAAGTTCAATGATTCGTTTTGATATGAGTGAATATCAAAACAAGGAAGACGTCTATCGATTGATAGGTTCGCCAGCTGGTTATAGTCAAAAAATAGAAGGCGAGCTTGTGGCCAAAGTTAGAAATAATCCATTTTCGCTAATCCTTTTTGATGAAATTGAAAAAGCCAGTCCTGACATTCTAAATCTCTTTTTACAGATTCTCGATGAAGGATTTATCACCAGCTCTGCCGGTAGAAAAGTATATTTCAAAAATACCATCATTATTGCCACTTCAAACGCCGGTGCCAATTTAATTCGCAAACTGACCGGCCAGAATATTGACTACGATTCGGCCAGAAAACAAGTTGTTGATTTTGTTCAAAATCAAGGTATATTTCGTCCGGAATTCATTAACCGTTTTACCGAGGTGGTTTACTATTCGCCGCTTTCGAAATTGGAGATTAAGGAAGTGGCGAAAATGATGATTCGTAAATTGGCCAAAGAAATTGGAGAAACTAAAGGAGTGATTTTGAAAGTCGAAGTTACTGCGCTGGAAAAATTAGCCGAACTCGGTTATGATCCGGAAATGGGGGCCAGACCGATGGCCAGAGTTATTGCTGAACAAGTTGAAAATTCTTTGGCGGAAAAAATTCTGCGCGGTCAGGCAAAAAAAGATTCGGAAGTTGTTTTTCGTCTATCAGACATTAAAGCATAATTTCAACTAATATTTTGTTCACCTAATGTCGAAAATAAAGATTATTTTGGTTACTTTTTTTGGCTTGATAATAATTGCAGTTGTTTTTTTTACTGTTTATAAATTGCAAAAATTAAACAGAGAGAGCCAAATTAATATTCCAGCAATTTCTCATAATCAAGCTAAATCAGGCGGTCAGACAGATCAGGCAAATTCCCAAGAGTCAACTTTGGAGTCGGGTCAAATTGCCGAGAATCTGTCAACAAATTATCTGCTGAAAGTTCCGTTTCAGTCGCAAGCGCCATTTATTGATTGGTCAGAGCCTTACGAAAACGCTTGTGAAGAGGCATCAATAATTATGGTCGAGCACTATCTAAACAATCAGGATTTGTCGAAAGAACAAATGAAAAACGAAATCGACAGAGCGGTTGATTGGCAAATTAAAAATTGGAAGAAACACACAGATTTAAACGCCGATCAAACACTTAAATTGGCCGAAGATTATTTTAATCTAACTGGCCAAGTTATTCGAAGTTATTCTCTGAACGACATTGAAAAGTATATTTCATCCGGTTATCCGGTTTTGGTGCCAACGGATGGGCAGCTGCTTGGAAACCCGAATTTTCGCGGAGTCGGCCCGGAATATCATATGTTAGTCTTAATCGGTTACGATGATTCGCAGGAGATTTTTATCACTAATGACCCGGGAACACGAAAAGGCGAAAAATATATCTACAAATATCAAACTGTTCTCGATGCTGTTTCCGGTCCGAAGAAAAATATGGAAAAGGCAGTTATTGTTTTGGGCAAGTAAATTCAAAGTTGAATGTTAGCCGATATCATTTACCAGATAACTAAAAGAGCCGTTTTTAACCGTATGGGTACTTTGCCCATTTTTTTATATTATTTAATCGACATTAATTAATTCATCGCTATCAAATAAGTTGTAAACACTTTTCGATCGAAAAGTGTTTACAACTTATTTTAATCATTTTAATTAGTTTTTATAAAATATCTTTCTTAATACTATGGTCAAGATATTCAATGTTATGTCTATGGTATATCTGGTGTATATCTAAAATCGAGCGTTGCAATTAACAGCCAGCATTTACAAGCTAGTTATTACATTAAAAAAGACAATTTAATTTATTTTGATACCAAAATCAATCCGTTTAATCGGATCAATTTTTAATAATACTATTTGTGTTGTATTTATTAAAAATAAATTATTTATGAATATATACCTGTGTGCCATCGGGAGTCCAGTTGTAGACGAACTCGGCCGGACCGATTCCAAGCCGGACACAACCGTGAGAAACGGGAATTCCAAGGTGGTTGGCTCCTTCTTTGTATCCACTTGGCCACTCTGGCAGTTCATGAATTCCGTAGCCACCACCCATACTTATCCACCACGGCATATAAAGTCCATAAGGAGCTGACCATGCTTTTGGATTGTGACCATCAATTGTTCTAGTTCCAGTTGGTGTTGGAGTGGATGCTTTTCCGGAGGAAACTATAAATTGTCCTTCTTGGTTTGTGCCGTTAAAAAGGGTTAGAAGTTGTTTGGTTAAGTCAATGTCAATATATTTGCCGGGGAATCTGCCGGGGACAATTCCCTCATCGGGAAAAACTTTGGTCACTTGCGGATCTTTGGTTGTTTGTTGTAAGGCGATTGTAGCTGTCCCGATTGCCGTCCCGATTGCCGCCTTTATTTTGTTTAAAGCATCTGCTTGGTTAATGTAAATCCCTTGCCGCCCCTCTTGTAAAATTGTAGCATTATCAATTGCCGAAATTTTTGTATCAATTACAGTAATATCATTTTTGGCAGCAATTTTCCCTAGATAAGTCTTGATTGCAGTTTCGTTTAACCACGCTTGATATTTATCGTTTTGCAGCCCAAACGAGATCCAACTGGCGATTATTGAACTGTCAGCAGTATATATTTGATTATTTAAAGTTAAAGAAATGGTGTGCAAAAGATAGCTTTCGGCGGTTGATTTTGCGTCGGACAGACTTTCGGTTTGAAGCGTTGGTGTAATTGGGGTTGTTGGGATATCGATGACGACAGTATTTGATTTGTCGAGAATTTCTTTTGCAATTTCGTCTTTGAGTCCAGAAGAGTTAATTGTAACGCCATTTGATCCGTTGTTGGTAATAATTTGGCCGTTGGAAATTGACAGGCTAGCGTTGACCGGAGGCATATCTAAATTCTCTTCGGTGCTGGTCAAATAGGCGTTGTAGGCCTCGTCGTCGAATTTTGGATTTGGGATCAGTTCTTTTTTTTCAAGAGTTGTTTTGGCTAAAGAATAGAGCATTGGAAAAAATTTTTCATTTCTGCCGACAGAAAATGCGGTGGCAATTGTTTGGTCGGGATCAAAATAAATACCTGTTTGAGCAAAAGTTGCTTCGTATTGTTTGCCGTTGTCGGCTTTGGTAATTAATTTATTGTCGAGAAGAGGATCAGTCTGATTTTGAATTATCAGTTTTGCCTGAGCTCTGGTTTTGCCTTCAAGATGAACATTATTAAAATATACATTGTGGACAATTTTGTTTGCATAGGCTCGTTGGTAAATCAACAAAAAAAGTGACAAACAAAAAACCGCAGATAATAAAACAGTCAAAACTATTGCGGTAATTTTTTTCTTTTTAAAATTTGTCCCCATATAAAACTATTTTAACAGAAATTTAAAAAAGAGATCAAGAGTCATATTAAATTAAAATTATTATTTTTTAAGTGGTGGGACTGGATGGATTCGAACCATCGACCAACACCTTATAAGAGTGCCGCTCTACCGCTGAGCTACAGTCCCACAATATTTACTATTTTTTTTAGTTATCATCACATAATTTTCTGCGCTCTTTTAACGCTCTCGAAATTACTTTGTATCTTGTTATAAGAGTGCCACTCTACCGCGGAACTACAATCCCGTGTTAGACAGTAGAATAAAGATTAAAATGTCTAACTCATTGTTTGTGAAAAAGTGTAATTTTCCAGTAATAGCTTATCAATTTGACCACAAAAATTCAAGTGCCAACTTGTCGGACTTGATGATTTTTCGTTTTTATACGACAATATAATTATGAATGAAGAAACAGAACACAAAATTGTTCCGGCGATAACAGTTTTTGCAATTATCGCTGTTGGTATAATTTCATTTGCAATGGCGAATGCTTCGGAAATTACTCCGGAAAATATTGTTAAGCTGGTAAACGAACAACGACAGGAAAATGGTTTAAATCCCGTTCGCGTCAACGCGGACTTACAAAGTGCCGCGGTTGTCAAGTCTCAAGATATGATTTTTCGAAATTATTTTGATCATTATGCATTTGGTGAAACACCGTGGATGTTTATTCTTCGGACCGGCTACAATTATTCAATTGCCGGTGAAAATTTAGCCAAAGGTTTTAGTTCCTCTGAGGGAGTTGTTAGCGCTTGGATGAACTCGCCGAGCCATCGAGCAAACATTTTAAACCCCGATTATCAAGATATTGGAGTTGGTGTTGTAAAGGGAGAATACTCCGAAAATGGGCAAACTAGTGAAACAACAATTACAACCGAAATGTTCGCAACTCCAAAATCAAGAATCGCAGTTATTTTCGAAAGAGTTACTAACGCTATATTTAATATCTTCTAAAATAAGCAATACAATTTATTGAAAAATGTCGCATCAGTGGTGGCATTTTTTTAATTGGAAATTTTTAAACCACTAATTTTATTGACAAGAGAAAGGCTTACTGGTAATTTTCTGCCGTGGATGCGTTATCACCTATGGCGGGCGAAAAGTATGAAAAAGTATTACGGTATCATACGCAAGTGTTACCCAAGTAATTCAACTTGCAGTCACAAATGTGCGCTATGGGAAGCAATTGGTGAATTAACCACAGCAGTTTGAAATATCAAAAATCAAAATTGTAAATATCAACTGAAAATAGTAATGCCAAAATTTCAGTGATAAAAATTAGGATGTCTGGTTATTTGAAAATTTGACAAAGCGAGGGTTTGAATTTTTCGAAATTTAGTCGAAAAAAGTTTTCATTGTCAAAAGATTTAATGAAGTTCTACAAAATCATCGATCTTTGGCTGGTTAAAAATTGAATACTTATGAACATAAGGACAGAAGAACTGAAGAACAATCAGCATTTTTGACTTGTGTTCTTTAGTTTGTAAGTTTTGGTTTTCTAGATATTTAATAAGGAGAAAAATGAAAAAATTTATTTACAAATTTCTAATCATTGTGTTAGCAATTGGAATGTTAACACCGACTTGGTTGGTGAAGGTTTTTTCGCCGATCAGCGCCGAAGCGGCCGGAACTTTATTAACACAAATTGTTGATGATAGCAGCGCCAGTGGTTTTGCTGTATCACCACCAGTTAGCGGCAATGGTGAAACTGGTTGGTATTTGGGTTGGTCCGGACAGGGGTACGATAATGAAGTTAGTTTTATAAACAGCGCTGATAATCAGGGAACTCCGGATGCTAAAGCCACTTGGACACCAACCAACATCGCTACTGGCAATGTAAAAGTTTATTTAAGCTGGACAACATATTCAAACAGGGCGACAAACGCTAAATATAAAATTTTTGATAAAGATGGCGAAAAAGAAGTTATTAAAATTAATCAGCAAAAATTAGCGGATCAAGCAACTTTCGGCTCGGCAGGGCAGGGTTCCGGCTGGTATTATGCCGGCACCTATTTATTTAATAACAAAGGAACGGCAAAAGTTGAGCTTGTAAATAAAAATGCAGATGGTTATGTAATCGCCGATGCGGTAAAGTTTGCCATTGACCAAAATCCGCAACCGGAATCAAAATTTAGCCAACCACTAAATGGAAATTATGTTAACAATGCAAATGTTCTCGCTAATGGTGGCATCAAAGTTTTATGGTCGGCGGCAGTAGATGCTGACTCAAACGATAGTGTAATCTATAAAGTTCGATTGTACACCGCAGATCCAACTGATAATCCAAATAGCGGAATTAGGGAATATCATGGTTCAAATTTGTCAGCGATTTTTCCGCTTTCGAGTGATTTAATAGATGGTCAGTATTGGCTAACCATTCGAGTAATTTCCAATGACGGAGAGGGGATCCATGGACACTCACTGTACAATCATCAGACCGATGAAATTTCCTTTATTCTTGATACAACTGCTCCGGAACGGCCAACGGCTAATCCGGTTGGCAGCACTTACTATTCAAATCAAAATGTTGCACTTGTCGCTAACGTATCCGGTGAAATTCGCTATACCGTTAATGGTAGTACTCCCGGTAAAGCATCAACACTTTACGGCGCGCCGATTTTAATAAGCCAGAGTTTAACTTTGGAAGCAATTGCCTATGACTTGGCAGGAAATTCAAGTTCGATTTTGAATGAATCTTACAATATTATTGGTCCGGCAATTTCCTCCGAATCAGTTTCTGGAGCAACGACAACTTCGGCAACAATTACTTGGATAACCGATCATCTTTCGACTTCGCGGGTCGTTTATGATACGGTTTCTCACGCTTCAATTGGTTCGGCACCGAATTATGGCTATGCTCTTTCGACCGCCGAAGATGCAACATTAGTTTTGAATCACTCAGTTACAATAACTGGTTTGACTCCGGGAACAACCTATTATTATCGAACAATCTCACATGGTTCGCCGGAAACTGTTAGTGTCAGCGAATCAGCTTTTTCAACTTTGGATCTTCCCCAAACAACTTTGGCGGTGGCGACCACAACTTCGCGAGTTTCATCACCCTCCCCAGTGGCAATTACTCCCACAACTCCATCGGCTATAACCCCGGAAACTCCGACAACTCCGCAAGGTGAACAGGGTGAAATTAGAGGTACTGAAGCCAACAATCAAGAATCGGAAAACATTAATTGGACACCTTGGATAATATTATTCATTTTGATAATTCTCGCCGGTGCGGCAACTGGAGGATACTTTTATTGGTTTGGCGCCGAGGACGATGAAGAAATTGTCAGCAAAGAAGTAATTGAAAAAAGCCGAAAATCGGCAAGTGGTAAAGGCTCGAATTCCAAACCAACTAAAACTACAGTCAAGAAAAATAAACGCTGGTAACTCGAAACGCAGAACAACGCGGGCTACTGTTGAAGAAATAAAAATCCCTCGATAAATCGGGGGATTTTTAATTAATAAAGAAATCATGACAAATTTTTGTATTCTGAAGACGCTGTCAAAAAAGGAGGGTGATGTCCGATGCAGAAGTTGAGAGTTATTTTGATATAGTTAGCATTATTTCATTAATGGCGTTAAATGGATGCAATTTGAAATGATTACATTCCAACTTAAAATTGGATATTCCTGATTATTATTACAGCCAGACATTTGTTGATTATAGCAATTTGTCGAAAACCAAACGGCATCGCGGATATTTGGACGAATTTATTTCGCAACATCAGAAATTGTTCGGAAATCATCCAATAATCTTCGATCCGAACATTTGTAAAGGCATGGAATCAAAATTAAATGGGTCTATTGACGGTGGTGGGAATATTTTATGGGGAGGAATCTCCGGTAGTGTGAGCGGGAAATCCAGTACCGGAGTGAGTTACTATTTTTGCTGGAAATTGAACAATGGCAGCAAAAAAGCGTATATTACGGTTCTCCCGTCAGAAAAAGTGGTACTAAACATTACCGATGGGGATTCGGAAGTCAGATTCAAATTTGACTTGTCGTAAATTAGATTACTTGACAGTTATGAGTATGAAAATCCGGGTTCGTTAGTGATTGACGACCGGATTGTATGCGCGACAATTAACATTTCACGCGAAGCGTTGAAAAAAGGTTATTTGGGAATAAAATAAACAGTTACCTCGAACTCGAAGCACCTGCTTCGAGTTTTTTGTTGAAGTTGTTTTAGCGTGCTATAATTTAGATAATGAAAGACGGTTTTTTCAATCGAATCCGCAGAGGTTTGCCGGAAGGATTTTGGCACTTTGTTTTAATTGGTTTTATCATTTACTCTTTTGTCGTTGTCGGCAAAGTAATCTACAATAATTATCAACAAAACAAAACTTTGGCCGCTCAGCAGCAAGATATTGAAGACTTGAAAAATGAAATTAGCGATTTGCAACTAAATATTGCTTATTATAAAACTGACACCTACAAAGAAAAAATTGCTCGAGCAAAGTTGCGCTATGCTCTGCCGGGGGAGACGGTTGTTGCCGTGCCATATGATGAAATTGACAATAAACCAGCCAAAACTAACGATGC
Organism: uncultured Candidatus Saccharibacteria bacterium; assembly: GCA_964515615.1. Taxonomy (GTDB): domain Bacteria; phylum Patescibacteriota; class UBA1384; order XYA2-FULL-43-10; family CAINNR01; genus CAZEVI01. The sequence continues at coordinate 11,937 of CAZEVI010000009.1, forward strand.
GTCGCCGGCAAATATCAAACGCCCAAATATTGATCTTTGGTTCGAATATTTTGGTTTTTAGCATAATGCTGTTATCACCGCTACCCCTCTTTCCCGTAATGCTTTGATTTTCTCCAATTGATTTGGGTCTTTAGTTGCCGATGTCTTCTTAATACCAACATATTTTAGATTTGGCAACTTTTCGATTGGTGAAATATCGGGGATGTTAGTTTTATAGAGGTAAAGCGATCTCAAATTTGTCAACAAAAAAATAAAATTTATTTTTCTCTTGACAAGTATATACGAAGTGCTAATATATAAATATAAAATCTGAGGGAGAATATCACATATGATATATATGCAGATTGTAAAAATGAGGTCAGCGGAAAGGGTCGTCGTTTAGATTGCTCTACCACCGATTTTTTTTATCTATCCTTCATCTTGCCTTTGGCGGGCTACGGAGGATGGGCTGGGTTTTGGTCGATACCCAAAATCTGCTAAAAAAATTAAGAAAAATTAAATGAAAGGAAAATTATGTTAAGAATTGCAAAAAGCTTGTTGACAATCGTGGCTGTTGCAGCAATTGCAACCAGCGCAACGAGCGCTGCTTGGACCGATTCAACAACTGTTCCAGACAACTCTTTTACCACCGGTTTTATGGATATTTCGACTTTGCCAACCTCAGCCCTTTTCACCGCCACAAACATCTATCCGGGTTGGAGCGAAGAGCAGGTATTGACCGTTATCAACAGCGGCTCAGTCCCGTTGAACTATGATATTGTTGCCTCACAATCAGCCGGTGACGCCGCTCTTTACACATCCGCCGACTTTCTATTGAAAATTGGAACCATTTCTGGTGGTAACGATGTTTATGATGGCACAGTCTCTGGTTTGATTGGTCTGCTTTCGGTTAGAAACCTGGCCGCCGGAAACAGCGAGAATCTTTATGTAACTGTTTCTTTGGATAGTGGTGCCGGTAATGGTTTGCAAAGTTTGTCAGCCGTTGTGCTTTTGACTCTTAACGCAACACAGCCTTAATCTTTCTTGGCTCTGTCCCGATGGTACATGTCGGGACTAGCCAGCAAATATTATGAAAATTAAAAAAATATTATCGATTATTTTGAATGTAATTTTATTCTTCTTGTTGCTAATCGGAGTGATGGTGGCGGTTTCACTCTTTCCGATCAAGGGAAATTACAAAATATATGTTGTCAGATCCGGATCAATGGAGCCCAAAATTCGTGTTGGCAGCATTGTCGTTTCCCAGTCGGTAGGTAATTACAAGGTTGGGGACGTCATCAGCTTTAATTCCGGCGCGACAAAAAAGGAAAATACGACACATAGAATTACCGAAATCAAAGACAGCGGCGGAACAACCAGCTACATTACTAAGGGTGATGCCAATGAAAATAATGATACGAAAGAAGTTCCGGCAGACAAAGTTCTCGGCAAGGAAATTTTTACAATCCCTCTGCTTGGATATCTTTTGGTCTATGTAAAAACTCTTCCGGGATTGGTACTTTTAATCATTATTCCGGCAACAATCATTATTTATGATGAGTTCAATAAAATTAAGTCAGAAGCTTTAGTTATGGCTAAGAAAAGGAAAGAGAGGAAAAATGCTAAAAAAGCTTAAGTTCGTTTTCTTTCCCGCTGCTCTATTGTTTTGTGTTGTCTCTTTTACGGGAGCGTATTTTTCTGACAGCGTAACAACTTCGGGAAATACTTTTACGGCTGGCGTTTCAAGCGATACGGATGTGATTATTAACGAGATTTTTGCGAATCCTTCGGGAGCTGAAAATGCGCCAATGCCGGGCGGCGAATGGGTTGAGCTATATAACACCGGTGATTGGTCAATCGATGTAAATGGATGGTACTTGTACGACTCGTACGACGATCATGCTTTGCCGATTACTGCGGCTAATGTTGCCGGCGGATCAACTCTTATTCCGTCTGGCGGGTATTTGGTAGTTTTTCGAAACGGCGACGCCGATTTTTCACTCAATAACGACGACGATACTGTTCGCTTGTTCAATGATCAGATTGGCTTAGGTACATTAATCGATAGTCAGAGTTATATCAACCCAGATGAAGACAAAACTTGGTCGGGGATGCCCAATGGTTTAGGCGCTTGGTCGGATAATCATACACCAACTCCGGGAGGTGCAAATGCTTAAGAAAAAAACAGGCTATTTAATCGCTTCGGTTTCCGTATGTATTGGTTTACTAGGGCTGATCTTTTCGGTAATTGGTACCCGTGCCGCAACCTTGACTCCTGGACCATTATCCATATCTTATGCCGGCGACCAGTTATTCAATGAAACGAATATTGAACCAGGCGATGTTTTTATCAAAGATATTTCCATCACCAATACCGGAACCTTGCCTCATTCGTTTTCAATGTCGGCCGGCAATGTTTCCGGCAATTTGGCAAATGTTATTCAAATCGAGCCCCGCGATGGCGGGTCTGCCATTTGGAATGAGACATTGGCAAATTTGGCGGCGATTCCAAACGGCTCAAAAGTTGTTATAGCATCAATTGGTCCCAAATCAACAAAGAATTTACAAATTGCCGCTATTTTTCCGTCTGCCTCCGGAAATGAATTTCAGGGGCAATCATCGGCCAATTTTTCTTTCATTTTCGGCAACGAGTCAACTGATAAGGCAGAGCCGTCAAGTTTTACCAGCCTAAGACCTAGGTCTTTAGGCCAGAGCATTATCTCTGCTATTACCTATAATCCGCCGAGCGAAGACACGTCTCAGGCGCAACCGGATCAGACAAACTCTAATTCGGACGGAACTGCCAAAGGTACAACGACTGTGGTGAAAGAACTTTGTTTCTGGTGGCTGGTGGCACTAGTCATATTAATAATTTCTCTGATTTTGTATTATCGCTATAACAAGGGGAGAGAGAAGTTAGTTGTTTGGTGGCTATGGCCGATTTTATTTGCCGCCGCGCTCTATGTTGTACATTATTATGTTGATAAATCTTACCAGCAGACAATTTTCTGTCACTGGTTCTGGGCGATCGAGGCCGCAACATTAATCGTCTATTATATTTTCGAACTCAGATCACTTAGAGAAAATCAGAACTAAAAAAAGACCCCAAAAAGTCTAAATTATTGGTAGCAGGGGAGAGATTTGAACTCTCGACCCCAGGCTTATGAGTCCTGTGCTCTAACCAACTGAGCTACCCTGCCCAATGAAATTATTGTACAAAATTTTGGTTGCGGGAGTTGGATTTGAACAAGTCAGCAAGCTGACTTTTCAAAACCCACGGTTTTGAATAATTTCCTCCAGCTGGAAACTCCCGTTTCCCGACCCCTTCCCTGGTTCAAATCCAACTCCGCAGATGAAATTTTGGTTGCGGGAGTTGGATTTGAACCAACGACCTCGAGGTTATGGGCCTCGCGAGCTACCAGACTGCTCCATCCCGCATAAAAAGTATAACAAAGAATCGAGCCTAGGTCAACTCATTTTTTAGTGGTGGGGGAGGCGTTTGGCGGGGGAGACATTTTTTGTTTCAAAAAACACAAGGCCAAGTTCCCGGTTTTGGCTAACGTTATTGCTGGTCTTTTTAAAATGACAATAAAAAACAATAGAAAATAGAGCAAGTGAGCAGATGATCCGTAGCATGTACTATCTACATTATGCGACATTTCTTATCCGACATTAAATAAAGGCAATGTCCAGTGTTTTTCGCTTACTCCCCCAAATAATTCTATCGTTTCTCAAAATCAGCACCGGCTATTATTAGCTCCCCTCAAAACAGATTTCGACGCAACCGGCAAAAATATATTCCAAATATATTTTTTTTAAAAAAAAATTACCTCTCCCCCACTGGTTTTTTTTGAGCCGGCTATCAACAAAAAACGTAAATTATTATTTGAAATCAAATATTATTTAAATCACTAAAAAAACCAGTAGCTGCTCCCCTGCTATATCGGTTAAAAATTATCAAATTCGAATTGAAAAACAAGGTCGAAAGTGCTAAGATTATAATGTAGACGCTGGAAAGTGCCGTTTTTGTCATAAATTTAACTTTTATCTTCAGCGTAGTTTCTGAGTACAAAAACGGTCAAAATGGAGAAATATGAAGGATAAACCATCAATTTGGAGCCGGGTAGCCCTTTACGCGATTGTTTTAATAATTACTGGGGTGGTCATTTCCGGCTACTACAGTCAAAACAATTCAAAAACAAAAAATGTTGCTATTTCAAATATTGTAACTGATGTTGGCAATGGTAATGTGGCGTCAATTGACGTTAAAGACAATCAGGTTACTGCCAATTTGAAAGATGGGACTAAAGAAATCGCTACCATGGAGACTAACACCACACTCAAAGATTACGGAATTACTCCTGATAAAGTTCAAATTGATGTTACCAACACTGCAAATACGGCTGCTCTTTGGGGTATTTTGTCGATTGTTTTGCCGGTTTTGTTAATTGGCGGGATAATTTGGTTTATGCTTCGATCGGCGCAAGGCAACAACGCCAAAGCAATGAGTTTTGGAAAATCGCGAGCAAAACTTGTTGGTGATACCAAAACCACTTTTAATGACATTGCCGGATTAGTTGAGCCAAAGCAGGAACTTTTTGAGGTTGTTGATTTTTTGCGCCAACCGGCAAAATTTAAAAAACTCGGGGCAGAGATTCCCCACGGCGTACTTTTAGTCGGGCCTCCCGGAACCGGAAAAACTCTGCTGGCTAAGGCGGCTGCCGGCGAAGCCAATGTCCCCTTCTTCAGTATTTCTGCATCTGAATTTGTTGAAATGTTTGTCGGAGTTGGCGCTTCTCGCGTCCGTGATCTTTTTGTCAAAGCCAAACGAAATGCTCCGGCAATAATTTTTATTGATGAATTAGACGCAATTGGTCGTCAACGAGGTGCCGGACTTGGCGGATCTCACGATGAGCGCGAACAAACTTTAAATCAAATTTTGGTTGAAATGGACGGTTTTGATACTGACTCAAATGTTATAGTAATGGCGGCCACCAACCGGCCGGATATTTTAGATGCCGCACTTTTGCGTCCGGGGCGGTTTGATCGGCAAATTGCTATTGATCTGCCGGACAAGGATGAAAGATTGGCAATCCTAAAAGTTCATTCAAAAAACAAACCGCTTTCAAGCGATGTTAATATGGATAAAATTGCCAGACAAACAGCCGGTTTTTCTGGTGCTGAACTGCGAAATTTAGCTAACGAAGCGGCAATTTTGGCGGCTAGGGAAAATACGAAAACTATTAGCCAAAAAAATCTAGATGATGCGATTGAGAAAGTGATGATGGGACCGGAACGCAAATCCAGACTTCTCTCAACAGAAGAAAAGAAGATTACCGCTGTTCACGAATCCGGACATGCTATTGTTTCGCATATACTTCCAAATTCTGATCCGGTGCACAAAATCTCGGTTATCTCTCGGGGGATGGCGCTCGGCTACACTTGGAATTTGCCGAAGGAAGATCGCCGCTTAATAACTCGCTCAAAATTTCTAGACGATTTGGCAGTAATGCTTGCTGGTCGAGCAGCGGAAGAGATTGTTTTTGGCGAAATTACCACCGGTGCTCAAAATGATCTTCAGCGAGCAACAAAATTGGCCAGAAAAATGGTTACTGAATATGGGATGAGCGACCTGCTTGGTCCGCAAACCTATGGTGAAAAGGATGAGTTGATATTTCTCGGTCGAGAGATTTCTGAATCGAAAAATTACTCAGATGAGGTGGCGGCAAAAATTGATCAAGAAGTTTTCAGATTAATTGACAGTGCCCACAAATTAGCAAAGAAAACGATTACCGAAAACAAGAAAATTCTTGATAAACTTTCGGTCGATTTGCTGAGAAAAGAAGTCATTGTCGAAGATGAATTTCTTACCTACTTTCCGAAAAATGTTCAAGCAAAAATCAAAGCCGAAGAATCAATAAAGTAGTATAAGCTCTCACTGATATTGTTTCACAGATGAACACTGATCAATCGAATATGTGTAAATCTGTGATAATTAATCCCTATATACCGGCAGACAGGTGTGGAAGTTTTTACTTCAATTTAATTATTGTGTATTATGTGGCAAAAATTCCAAAATTTTATTCACAAGGAAAACTCGTTGATTGGAGCGGCCGGAGTTTTGCTTGTTACTATGACTTTGTCAAATATACTTGGTCTTTTGCGTGATCATTATTTGGCACGAAATGTCTCAACTTTCGATCTTGATATATACTATGCCGCTTTTCGAATTCCCGATTTAGTCTTTAATATCCTAATTTTTGGTGCCGTCTCGGCCGCTTTTATTCCGGTTTTTACGTCTTACTTGTCAAAAGACGAAAAGAAAAAAGCTTTTGAGCTGGCCAATTCACTAATTTCAATTGGCGCGGCGATTTTGATATTGTTAGCAGCCGTTCTTTACTTTCTAATGCCAAAATTAACCCATTTAATAGTTCCGGATTTTGACGCTTTTCGGATGCAAAAAACAGTTGAAATCTCGCGAATATTGCTTTTGACACCGATCTTTTTCTCGATTTCGTATTTCATCGGCGGAATGTTAAACTCATTTAAGCGATTTGTCGCCTACTCTTTTGCGCCGATAATTTACAATCTCTCAATTATTATTGCGGCGATATTTTTTGCCAATAGGTTTGGAATTACGGCAGTCGCTTGGTTTGTCGTTGTTGGTGCGTTTTTACATATGCTTATTCAAGTGCCGACAGCGGTCAAACTCGGCTGGAATTACCGGCCGCAGTTTGATTTTAAAAATTCGGCAGTTCGACGGGTCTTTAAATTAATGATTCCCCGCGCGGTTGGGATGGGTGCCAATAATTTGATGCTTGTGGTATATACCGCTGTTGCATCGGCTTTAGCTACCGGATCGATCGCAGTTTTTAATTTGGCAAATAATATCCAAACAATGCCAACTGTGGTTTTTGCGACATCGTTTTCAACAGCAGTTTTCCCGAGTCTGGCTTATCATTTCTCTGCTGGCAACGAAGAAAGTTTCTCATCATATTTAACCAGATCAATGCGAGTGATCATTTACCTTTTGGCGCCGTTAACGGTAATTTTTATCCTGCTTCGGGCGCAAATTATCCGCTTAATTCTTGGTAGCGGGAAATTTAGCTGGAGTGATACCCGAATGGCGGCCTTAACACTTGGCTGGTTTTCATTTTCCCTAATTGCTCAAGGATTGATTCCTCTTTTTGCCAAAGCGTACTATGCGCGACATGATACAAAAATACCGACAATTATTTCGGTCGTTTCAATTGCCGTCAGCATTATCATCGCTTTTCCACTGTCTCACAAAATGGGAGTTGCCGGTTTGGCGTTGGCGTTTTCAATTGGTAGCTACATTAACGCCCTAATACTTTATATCTGGCTTTATCGTTGGGTGCCGAAGATTTTTAACTTAGAAATTGTTTGGTCGGTACTAAAAATTATTTTTGCTTCGGTCGTGATGGCAATTGTTATCCGATATTTCGGGCACTATCTTTATAATTATTTTAATATGGAACGGTTCTTCGGAGTTCTCGAACAAGCAACCATTACTGCTGTCAGCGGTATTGTAGTATATTTCATTATCACGTATCTGCTCGGCTCCGAAGAGATCGGCTGGGCGATTAAGCGGAGGGTCAATGGTCGAAGCGAAGAAAAAACCAAGTAAAAAAAATGTTGATGGTTTAACTCGCCGCCAGCTACAAGAATCCGATCAATTTTTTTCCGATACCGACAAAAACCAAAACCGATTTGGAACTTTTTGGCTTTTTGAAATTATTATTTTATTGGTTATCTTTGTCGGGCTAGTCATTGTTGCCGTTCACGTTCGCCGAGCAAATATTAATCTCGGAGGAATTATTGAGACAAGTGGGAAATCCGATTCAATGCTTTCTGATCGGCTAGCAATAATCTACTCTTTTGGTATTAGTAAATTAAGCTTTTCTGAAGACGAATTTATCTCTGTCAGCGGTGCCGACAATCCCGATTTTCCACTGAAAGACAGTCAATTTTCTTTTACCAAAGATCAAATGATTCTTGCAGGGAAAATTGCCGATTCATGGATTCCGATTCCGGTAAAAATTAAAATTAATCCGCTAGTTGTTGCCGGTAAATTTTCATTTATTGTCGCACCGGACAGTTTGGAAAATATTGTAGTTTACGGCAGCCGAAAAGAAAAAATCGAACAAGCTTTTGATAAAAATATCAATCAAGTTTTGAAAAAAGAAAATATGATTGCCAAAGATATTTTGCTCTCAGACGGTCGAATTGAAATGCAAGTTGTTAAGGAAAAAAATGAACAGTAAAAATTTAGCCAAAAATAGAAGTGGTTTTCTGGCTTTATGTATCTCCGATGTTCACGCAAAAATCGGTTTTTTATCAGCTTTCAAAAATTATTTAATTTCCGAAAAACCGGATTTAATTCTGTTCACCGGCGATATCGTAAATGGCGGCCACGAAGTTGATTATTTAGAGAAATTTGACCAGATAATTTCCGACTCGGGGATCCCACTTTTTTGGGTTCCGGGAAATAATGATGTTGGTCAGGTTTACAAACTGATGAGTCGAAAAAAATTTTCAGTTGAAGGTAAAGCGGTTGATTTTGGCAGTGAAAAAATTGTTGGCATGAATGGTGTCCCTGATTTGTGGGGACACGGAATTTCCTATCCGCAGATTCTGGCAACCGAACTTGCCGATTCGATTTTTCTTTCGCATATACCAGCGAAAAATTTTAAAAATTTTCGCAAATTCGATCACAATGAAATTGACGAAAATGTTATCTTAAAAAATGCACCCAAAATCCAAATTTCCGGCCATCAACATTCATATTGGGGAGTTGGATTTGTCGGCAAAACGAAATTACTAAAATTGCCGGCCGGCTTGAATTTAATGGCGGCGACACTTGATACAAAAACGCTAAAAGTTGAATTTATCGATCTGTCGAATTACAATAAGTTAGGCAAAGTAATTCTTCGATAGTTATGATAGGCCACTTGAAATTATGCAGTTTTCATTTTTTGCCATTTTGACCAATACAATCGTGGACTTAATATAAAAAGTTTTCCTACTTGCTTGAGACAACATCAAAAAGGAGATTATCATGAAAATTGGTGCTCATATTTCAACTGCTACACCTTTTTCTGAGGCGGTAAACCGGGCCGCTGAAGTTGGCTGTGAATGCATGCAAATTTTTGCCAATTTGCCACAACGTTGGAATCCGTTGGTAATTTCAGAGAGAGAAATTTTACGATTTCTTGACTTAAATAGAAAAGCTAAAATTGAGCCAGTAATAATCCATAGTATATACCTAATTAATTTAGCGTCTGATAACCCTTTTTTCTACGAATCATCAATCAAATCATTGATTAATGATATGAAAAAGGCCGAAGACATTGGCGCATTAGGCGTTAATTTTCATGTTGGCTCAACCAAAGGTAAAAAATTTTCAGATGTTATTGACAAAATAGCTTTGGCAATTAAAACTGTTCTGGCTGCTAGTGAAAAACCGTTTTTAATTTTAGAAAATTCAGCCGGTGCCGGCGATATTATCGGTGACAAATTTGCCGAGTTGGCAGAAATTATGGCAAAGGTAAAATCAGACCGGTTGAAAGTCACTCTCGATACTGCTCACGCTTTTGCTTCTGGCTATAATTTGGCAACCAAGGAAGGGCTAGAAAAAACTCTTTCTGAATTTGACAAACTTATTGGGCTGGACAATTTGGTTTGCCTGCATTTGAATGATTCGGCGGCCCCGCTATTTTCCAATCGCGACCGGCACGCCGATATTAGCAAAGGTTTTATCGGGTTGGAGGCATTTCGGCGAATTGTTAATCATCCAGAATTAAAAAAGCTCCCGGGAATTATTGAAACGCCAAATATGAAGTTGGTAGAGGAATCAAATGATGTTACTTTATTAAAGAGTTTACGCAAATAATTTTACTGTTTATTAATTTAAGTAACATAATTTAACAATTTAATAGCTTATTGTTTAGCAATTATAAAAAATCCAATAATGTGTCATATTCAATTCAAATACTTATTTAATTGTGATCGATCATAACCAAATAAGTTGTTTCAGTATTCTCTGGTTAATAGGAACAATATTGTATTTGTCTAGCCAAATGCTGATAGATCTGATATATTTGCTCATATGGAACTATCAAAAATCCGTAATTTTTGTATTATCGCGCATATTGACCATGGTAAATCCACTCTAGCTGACCGGATGTTGGAAATTACCCACACGGTTGAAATGCGAAATATGCAAAACCAAATTCTCGACCAAATGGATTTGGAGCGCGAACGCGGGATCACTATCAAACTTGCTCCGGTTCGAATGGAATATGCCGGACATGTTTTGAATTTAATAGACACTCCGGGACACGTTGACTTTTCTTATGAAGTTTCTCGTTCTTTGGCGGCTGTTGAAGGCGCAATCTTACTCGTTGATGCGGCGCAAGGAATTGAAGCTCAAACATTATCGACTTTGTATGCTGCGCTTGAGCATGATTTAGAAATAATTCCGGTTTTGAATAAAATTGATTTGCCTGCGGCGCGACCGGAAGAAGTGAAGCATGAAATTATCAAATTACTCGGTTGTGATGAATCGGAGATTATTTTGGCGTCAGGGAAAACTGGTGAAGGTGTCGAGGAAATATTAAAAGCGGTTATTGAACATATTCCTGCGCCCAAAGGCCTGCCTGCCGGCAGGCAGGGGGAAGTAAGCGGCAAAACCAAGGCACTGATTTTTGATTCAAATTACGATCCGTATCGTGGGGTAGTCGCCTACTTGCGCGTCGTTGATGGTGAAATAAAAAATAATGATGAATTTATTCTAATGCAAACCGGAAGTCAGGGTAGGGCAGAGGATGTGGGAATATTTTCGCCGAAATTAAAATCCTGCTCTCCCCTATCGGCAGGGGAAATTGGCTACGTCGTGACCGGTTTTAAAGAAGTTTCGCAAGCAGCTGTCGGTGACACAATTACACTGAAAAAGGAAAACGCTGTCTCCCCTCTTTCGGGTTATAAAAAAGTCAAACCCTATGTTTTTGCCTCAATTTACGCTTCGGAAGGGGACAAATATCCGGAGTTGAAAGACGCAACCGAAAAGTTAAAATTAAATGACTCTTCCCTATCTTACGAGCCGGAACGATCTGAAGTATTGGGTTTCGGTTTCCGTTGCGGTTTTTTGGGACTTTTGCACATGGATATTGTCCGCGAGCGGTTAGAGCGTGAGTTTAATCTTGACATTGTAATTACCTCGCCGACGGTTGAGTATCGAATCACGAAGATAAACGGAGATAAAGCAATAGTTCTTCGGGCATCCGATATGCCGGAAGAAAATATGTACCGTGAGATATTTGAGCCCTGGGCTCTTCTTGAGATAATCACACCGAAAGATTATATCGGTAATATTATGGATATTGCCCAGAAAAAACGAGCAGTTTATAAAAACACCGAATATTTTGATGATGGTCGAGCACTTCTAAAATATGAAATTCCTTTGGCAGAACTGATTGTTGATTTCTATGACCAGTTAAAAACCGTTTCCTCCGGTTATGCCTCAATGAATTATGAGATTCTGGATTGGCGCGAAGCGAAATTGTCGAAAATTGATATTCTGATTGCCGAGGAGAAAGTTGATGCTTTGTCATTTATTTCTTTTACTTCAAAAGCTCAAACCGAGGCAAGAAGAATTGTTGAACGGCTGAAGGAGCTAATCCCCCGCCAGAACTTCGAGGTTAAAATTCAGGCAGCAATTGGCGGCTCGATCATCGCATC
>CAZEVI010000010.1:0-21843 GCA_964515615.1 uncultured Candidatus Saccharibacteria bacterium
AGCATAATGATTCCCGTCAGTATAATAAACTTTGATGTCTTTGCGAATAAAAATTCCATTTTGATATACATTAAAAATTCCGATTGAACCAAGTGCAACTGTTGGAGACAATAACACATCATTACCGAAACCAGAGTTGTAAACATATTCGTCGGTTTGATGATAATCGTTACAAACAATTTGTTGGCCTTTTATTACTGCCGAATCTGTCAAAACCCAGTACTTTTAAGTGCCCAGTAAACAATCCCCACCAAGACAATCAACGCGACAATAGTCCACGCAACAACCAAACTCTTTTTCATTCCACCTCCACTTTTTATGCTTTTAATTAATCTATCTTTAACTGTAGTAGTAGTCAAGAGATTAGTGATTTTTTTCGCTTAAGCCAAAATTTAACAAACCAGAATTCAACAAAACCAACAAAAAAGTACCTTCAAATAGATACATAAATTTTTTCTTCGCCAAAATTTATGTAAATGGTTTCCGATTGAGAACCTTTTGCATAATCCACGACGATAAAATCAAAAGAAAGGCGAGAACAATGAGCGACAGTTATACCTTGAATAATTTAATGATTAGACTTTCCTGCCGCAAACTAGTTAACCAATCATCGAAACTCATATCGACTTGACTTTTTTTCTCAAGAACCTTTATTATGTGCCAACCGAATTGGGTTCTAAAAGGTTCGGAGACTTGGCCGACAGGAGTATCAAATGCAACTTTTTCAAAATCTTTGTCCATTTGACCACGGGAGAAAAATCCTAAGTCGCCGCCGTTACTAGCCGAACCAGTATCCTCACTGTATTGTTTGGCCTCAGCAGCAAAGTCGGCTCCGGCTTGAATTTCATTATAGATTTTATCAATTTTTGCTTTGGCATCTGCGACTTGCTGATCTGTTGCCCCTTGATCAACTCGAATTAAAATATGGCTGGCGTGAACTTGAATTGGAACCGTTTCTTGCAACTTTTGTTGCAAAATTTGATCGGCAATTAGTTGTTTGAAGTCTGAGACATTTAGGCCATACAAATCACTCAAAACCTTTTTTACCTCTTCTTCGCCGCCATTTTGAGCGACTACATCACTGTAAGCGTTGGTGATATCAGAGCTGGTAACTGAAACACCGTATTTCTTTGCTTGACTTCGCATAACTTCATCATCAACTAATTGAGCCATAATTTGGGTTCTTATCGCGCTGTAATCAACTCCGGTCTGCTGAGTTGCATTGTAAAATTTAGAAATATATTGATAATTTTTGAAATAGCTGTCCATTGTTACAATTCTACCCTGAACAACTGCCGCCGGATAGGGGATTATTTTAGCAACTGCTCGAGTTACGACATCGCTCGTCTTGTATTTGTAAATGCTAATACCAACAGCTGTTCCAAAGGCAAAAATGATTACTGCCAGGGCAAAAATGCCTTTAAAAACTCGATTGGCCCAAATTCCAACCAAAGAATGAAGCTCCAGAGCTTCCCCATTTCGAATCTTTTTAATTATATTAACCACTACTAAACAAAACCGCCAAATTGTCAGCGTCACATTTATGACAAACCGCCAAACACGAATGAACAAAATTTTGATTCTTTCCATAATTTATACCTCTTTTAAATTCTAACTAAAAAAAATCACAAATGCAACTAAATAATTATTTTTAAAGTCAGTGCCCCCAAGAAACCGTTAACAGTAGCAAAATAATTACAACAATCGCAGTATATATGTATAAAAAGAACTTTTTATCAAGTTTATTTTCCGGAAAAATATTAGATACATAGCCGACAAATATATAGGAAAAAATCCCGATAATCAAACTTTTAGTCAGCGGATTAATCAACCAGAAACTTAGAGCTAAATAAATTTCAGAAATTGCGATTACGAAAAACATTGAAACCAGCAGAAAATTCTCGCATTCCGGAATTAGTTGCTTTTTTAAAACCCAGAAAAAGATAAATAACATTACCAAAATGGAGATTAAGACAATCCATAGAGGAAAACCAAAAATTGATCTTAATCCGTAAGAAAAATAACTTGTTGAAAAAACCGAAAATACCAGCACAAAATAGGCTAATTTTTCACTCAAAATAAAATAGACTACTAAAATTGATATACTAACAAAAATCCATTGGAAGAAAACGATCGTCGGAAAAATAAAAAAAGAGGCAGCGCCCCAAAGAATTATAAAAATCAAGATAATTTTTAAGAGCAAATTTTCAACCAGAAATTTTCGCATAGGCTTCTTTGTTATCTTTACCAATTATCAATTCCAGATCAATATTGCCATCCGATCCTTCTGTTTTTGTAACAATTTTAGCATCCAAACGATCGGAAAGAAATTGCAGAGTATATTTTTTGGCTCCACCAGAATAATCATTAATCTCCGATGTACTTTTGATAGTTTTGGCCGTTTCCACACCAATAATATTGTAGCCGTAACTTTTTAACAATGATGACCAGCCATTACCAGCCGCGGAGTAACCAGAAGCGTTGATAATTTTAATATTGGCCGCTTCTTTCTTTAAGTAGGGATCGGAAAAAATTTCATGAGTAATTTTCTGAACTTCTTTCCAATTGCCGGTTTTTGTTTTTAAATAAAAAGTGCCGGAACTTGAATCGGAAACCAACGGGCCACTAGCACTGTTATCCAAAACCTTTGAAACAACAGAGGCCGAATCAATTTTCTTGAGTAGCGGAATTAATGCTTTAATTTCGTCCGGAGTCATATCGGTTTTGACACTTGACCCTAAGGCCGACACCAAGGACAAAACTTTTTCCGGATTTGAGAGTGTGCTTGAATTAACTACTTTATTTTTGAATGCCTGCATCACCAACTGTTGACGAGCTGAACGATCAAAATCGGAACTTGTTTCTCTTGATCTGGCATATTTCAGAGCCGTTGACCCGTTCATATGCTGTTCACCCACACTGATTTTAAATGTTTGATAATGAACCATATCATCGGCCGGAAACGTCGGATCATAAATAGCCTTTGAAACATTAATATCAATTCCACCGACAGCATCAATTGCCTTTTCAAAACCAGAGAAATCTATTTTAATAAAGTAGTGCATCGGCAAATCAAGAATTGAGCCAATTTCTTCTTTCACCAAATTCCCGCCGCCCTTCTTGGCTTTATCATCACCCAATTTATAAACTTCATTTATTTTTTCTGAGTAACTTGGACTTTTAATCGAAACATAAAGATCGCGGGGGATTGACAACATTGCCATCGAATCATTAATTGGATCGATTGAGAGAACTTCTAACGAATCTGTTAAATTCCCTCCGGGATGATTTGAACCGCCAGATCCCAAAAGTAAGACATTAATTCGACCATCGCCCTCACCTTTTAGGGCAATATTTTGGTCGCCGTTAATTTTGCCTTCCAGAGACGATGGATTGCTGTAATTTTTAGTGAAAATCCCTCGCCAATAAGCGTAAGCGACACCACTAATAGCTAACAACATAACAACTATAACAATAATAATCCAGAGTTTCTTTTTGGATTTTGGTTTTCGTTTTTGATTTGGATTTTCAAGAAGAATTTTTGACATAAAAAAAATCAATTCTAGATAGTTTCATTCTATCAAAGTTCAAATTAAGATGACAAGTTTGTGTACAGTATTTAAATTATATAGATTTAATTTTTGATTGTCTAATTACAAAAGACTAAACTTTCGGATTTTCCTTAGTAATTTTCGCATCACTGAAATATATTGGTAGAACAAAATCGTTTACAGGACTAATAATTTTACCATTACAATCGGCGCTAAACAATGGAACGCCAAAAGATAAAGACAAAAAATTAGCGCAGGTAATCCCAACCCTCAAGCCGGTATATAATCCCGGTCCGGGAAAAACGCTGATTCCATCAATTTTGACCTTGGCTTTTTTAATCATTTTGTTAATTTCAAAAAGCAATTTTTCGGATAGATCAGAGTTATTTTTTATAATAACTTGGCCGATTTTTTCTTCGGCATCAAAGACCGCAATAAGAGAATCATTTTCGGCCGTATTTATAAACAAAATTTTACCAGCTAATTTTTCTCTGTTTTTCATTGACATAACTAAATTTAATTATCTCCATTGTTTCTGGATATTGGCTGAAAACCAACTCCGGCCATTCAATCATTATGATGTTTTTTTTGTCGGATAAAAGTTCATTAAAACCTAGCACTTCCAAATCAGAAAAACTTGACAGGCGATATGCGTCAATGTGAATTAATTTGCCGCTTTTGTGTTGATAAATTTTTTCCACCACAAAAGTTGGGCTGGTGATATTTTTATTAATACCCAACTCTTTGGCGACCCCTTTGACAAAAACGGTTTTCCCGCTACCCAAATCGCCGCTAAGCCCAATTAAACGGGCATTTGGTTTTAAGTTGAGAAATTTCTGCGCAAGCTTTTCCGTTTCCTTTGTTGAAGAACTGATATAATCCATGTGATAATAAATGATGTAATTAATGCTAAAATTGGCGTTGGCCCAGATTTGGCTAGTTTTGCTGATGAAATAATTTTAACATCATTTTGAGTAATGGGCAATATGCGATAGTTGTCTTTGTATTGTGAAAGTATTCCGGCGATCTGAACTTTATCGCCAACTTTCATTCGCGGTTTTTCAATATCAGTGCCTTCGCGAATTGAAACTTGAATTTCGCCACTGCCATGGATAAAAAAAGTATTCCCGGAAGTTTTTGTTACCGTACCAATAACTGAAATATACTTTCCTTCAAGATTTTCGCCAATTTCGGAAATAGTCGTCTTTTTCGCCTCTGGTGGCGGATGAGTTGACAAAATGATAATATCGGAAGCTAGGGAAATTTTGATTCGCTTTTCATTATTTGTCGTCCCCAATTCTCCGATAACTTGAATTTGATCACCTTGCGTAAGATTTGGAAAATCTTTATTGTAATTGTAAATTTGAATTCCAGAATTATCATCTTGGATATAAAAATATTGAGACGACAATTTTCCAGGAGTAACGCTAATGATTCCGGTGACTTGAACAGTTTCTTCATCTGGCAAATTTCTGGCACTGGAAATGTCAGTTTCAATAATCTGAACATCCGGATCCTGTGCTGCAACTTCAACTATTAGTAGATTTTTCGCCAATGGTGTCGATTTTGTTGTCCATTGCCAACCAGAATCAAATTTTGAGTATGATTGCCCGCGATCTGACGACAGATAACTGGTCGCTGATTTTTCATCGCCGTTCGGATCAATCAATCTGGCAGAATCACCAGAATCGTTAAGTGAAATGTGATCAATTGAATTGTAGAATGTTAAATACTTGCCGACAAGAATAATTGTTCCGGTGGGGATTGTATAAGGTGACGATCCGCCGCCTGCAATGTCATCGATTTGCCAACCGGATAAATCGACATCGGATATTCCAAAATTATAGAGTTCAATAAATTCATCAGATGACGAAGTTGCCGGATGAGGCACTATTTCATTGATAATTATTTGATCAGAATATGTCGGCAAAATATTTTCTTCACCGGGCGTTGGTACCAAAATTCGAAAATCAGTTTGATCATTATCGGTATCAATTCCATTTGGGATTCGTTGAAGTGATTTTTGCGACGAACAACTGGCATATTCTGCTTGGTCAATGATATCTGAAATTTCCAAACTTCTGATGCTTTTAAGATACACAACTTCGTCCGAATTGTTTAACCAACCGGAAGAATTGTAATAAATATAATAATCACCAGCAACGATGTTACCCGATAATGGTTTTGTGTTACCGGCCTCGTCATACAAAGCAAATGATGACAAATTAACATCGGAATCCGTTGGGTTAAAAATTTCCACCCATTCTTTCTTGCAATTGGGAGACACCACATCATTGCATTTAGTGTCAGGCACTGGGTATATTTCATTAATTACCAAATGATCGCTGTCAGCGGCTTTAACTTTTGGCGACAAAATAAAAATGACACCGATAAAAAATAGCGCCATAATTGCGTAGAAAAAATATTTAAGTATATGCTTAATCCTCCCTAACATATATACCAATTGTAACAGAAACATTTTCCAAATACAAAATTTATTTTACAAATATAACTTCTACCATGTGCTGAATTTAATTCGTTCGATTTCTGCTTTGACGTCTGCCGGCACATTAGAGTCCAGCTGACCGTTGGCAAGCACATAACATCTTCCTTTGTCAAAATCAATAATAAAATATTTAAAGCCGGCTTCCCGATTAGCTCCAACAATTTTCAACCCTTCTTTTTCTCCGGGTACCACTTCGTATGCCAATACGTGAATTGCATTATCCCTTAACCATTTAACTATTTCAGGAAATACCTCTCTTTTTTCTCTTGTCTCATTCATCCTTTGTTCCTTTGCCGACATGTGCTTCTCAGTGCTTTGAATTTCTTCTTAACTCGGCTGGTAGTCAACTTCTTTGTTCTCTCCCATTTTTTCCTCCTAACTTTCCCGAATTGATAATTTTTTCAGGAATAATTATTAATATTTTGTTTCTAGTAATTACTATCTGTTTTTAGTAGTAGTAGTAGTCATGTGTTAAACGAATTTTTTGATTAACAGCAAATTTTCTGCAAACCGGCGAAGTCATTTTTAACAAATTTATAAATAAATATTTTTAATTTTCTTTGCTATAATTTATGTAAATAGTTTTCGATCGAAAACTATTTACATAAATTCCACTTATTAAATATTAGGGAAAGGAAAGTAAAAAAATGAGAGACGAACAAAAAGAGATTATTAAGCTAACAACCGCGAAATTTGCAGTCGGTTTTTTTGAAATTACGATGTCTCCTTTTTTCAAGGCTAGTAATATTTACAAACAATCGACAAAAAAACTACTCGAACAAAGCCGATATGATCGGGAAGAAATTAACCAAAGAATTTCCTATCTAAAACGAATGGGATATATCCGATCCTTTATCGAGAAAAAAGAGCGATATTTAGAATTGACACCCAAGGGAATTAAAAAAATAGCAAAATGGCAGTACGAATCACTAAATATAGAGGAACCAAGCATTTGGGATGGTAAATGGCGAGTAGTAATTTTTGATATCCCGGAAAAACTACGCGGATTTCGCGATGCATTAAGATTCAAGTTATATGAATTAAATTTTTATCAAATTCAAAAAAGCGTTTATGTTTTTCCTTTTCCTTGCACCGAAGAAATCAAATTTATAACTCAAAAATTCGGTATTTCCAAGGATGTAACAATAATGATTTCGGAGATAATACAGGGAGAAGAAAAAATGATCGACTACTTTCTTAAAAAGAAAATCTTGGCAAAAAAAATATTGGCCATTTCAAGCTAAAAAATAACTTGTAAACACTATTCGATCGAACAGTATTTACAAGTTTTGAGTAATTTCGAGTAATAATACTAATAATGATATTACCGATAATAAAGTATTAGATTAATAACATGACATCACCAAATGAATAAAAACGGTATTTTTCATTGATCGCATATTTATAGATTTCCAATAATTTTTCTCGGCCATCAAAATTGGTTTTTGACTCAATGAAAGCGGCTACCAGCATCATTAGACTCGACTTTGGCAAATGAAAATTTGTAATTAATGAATCAACTACTCGAAATTTATCTCCCGGTTGAATGAAAATATCCGTTTTGCCGGAAAAGCTTTTTTCAGATGAAATTTCTGATGACGCTGATTCTAAAGATCGAGCGACTGTTGTTCCAACGGCAAATATTCGTCCGCCAGATTTTTTTGTCGTTAATATTTTTTTTGTAGTTTCCAACGGAATAGAATATACTTCTGAGTGCAACTTTTTTGCTTTTACCTCATTTTCGTCAATTGGAAAAAAAGTTCCCAAACCAACATGTAAATCAACAGTTGCAAATTGAATCCCAGATGATTTTAGTTTTCCAATTAACTCACTGGTAAAATGCAATCCGGCAGTTGGTGCAGCCACCGAACCAAAATTTTCAGCAAACACCGTTTGATATTTACTTTTTAATTCTCTCTCGGAGAGCTCTAAATTCTTGATATATGGTGGAATTGGTGTTTTGCCGATTTTATTGACTATCTGCCAAAAAACATTTCCAGAGAGATTGAATTTTAAGACACCATTTTTCCCATCTTTTTTAACAACTTCGGCTTGAAGGCTTTGACTGAAAAAAATCTTTTCGCTAAGTCGAATTTTTCCACCAATCATTACTTCCCAAAGACCGTTCTTTTCCTCAAGCAACAGAATTTCAATCTTTCCCCCGGAAGTCTTTTTACCAAATAATCTGGCCGGTATTACTTTTGAATTGTTCAAAACCAATAAATCTCCCTGTTGCAAAAAATTTCCTAATTCGAAAAAATTAAAATTTTCTAGAGAATTTTTTTGACAATTGTAAACTAAAAGCCGCGACGCAGATCGCGGACTGGCCGGTTGGTTGGCGATTAGTTCTTTGGGCAGATGGTAATTAAATTTCTCTATCTCGATCATCTAACGAAATTTCCTTTCCTTCGGGCAATTCATTCAGGCCGCTATCATCGCTAGAACGAGAATTAGAACTCTCTGTATTTTTTTGCCCCTCAGGTAGATTATCAAATGATATTTCTTCATTCGACTGATTATTAACGTTTTCACTTTGATTCGGAGTTTTTTGCTCGTTGCTATCTAAAAATCCGGTTCCATTTTCACTAATTCCGGAATTTCTAGTACTTCCTTCCGTAAACTCCGACAAACCAATCTCCTCGTCGCTTTGTTTTTTGTTATTTGATTGATAGAAATCCTCGGGACGATAATCGTCAATCTCTTTTTCACCGCCATAAAATCGCGGTTCATATTCCGACTCAATTTGCGCCTCATGCAATTCAATTATCTTTTTGGCCAAAGTGTATGGATGCGGTACGTCTTCAAAAATAAAATTTTCTCGTTCACCAGCGGTTTGAATATAAACATCACCGAAATGCATTATTGTTTGAAAAAAACCATCAACCTTGGCTTCGACATCTTGTACTTGATGTAAATGAAGTTCGGAAATCTCACGCCGAAAAAACCCATTTTGACTAATATCGACAATTCTGCGATTTGTTACGATATATACATCCAAATAGTAATTGATAAAACCGTAAAGAAAAAGCCCATAAACAGCAAGCAGATAAATTCCACCCAGAACAATAATAAAATTACCAACAGAACTGGAAAAAACAGTTGGGTTGACAATCCAATAAATCACCAACAACGGAACTGGGGACAGTAAAACGACGATTAAAGAAATAATCACAGCAAATACGAGCCAATGTCGTCTAACAAGCAAAAAAATTCTCTCTCCGCTGGTTTGGGTTGGGAAATATTTACCGGAAATTGGCATATTAATATACTTAAAATTATTTATAATGCTGAAGGCCAAGACCTAAAACTCATTATTGTCAGTGTTAAAATTATTGTCGTTATCGAAACTGCAACATAGAGAAAAATTACCGGTTTTGTTAAATCGCCAACATAACCAAAACGCCACAAATGATATATACCGGAAGCGCTAAAAGCCGCAAAAATTAACAAAGAAATAAAATAGCAAATTAGTAAAAATATCATTTTATTCCAACATCCTTTCATTTATGGAAAAAGTACAACCGCAGTGTGATGGTATCATATATCGATGCGAACGTGAATAATTTCTCCCTTGCCAATAACCTTTGCGAAAATCGTCATAGATAAATTCCAAATTATCCTCTTTGGCGATTTGGCTGGCAATGTAATCAATAAATTCATGATCTTGATATGGCGATGTTAAAAGAGTTGTCGAAAAATACTTCAATCGTTTCTTTTTTGCCTGTTCGGCAGTTTTGCCAATTTTCAGCTCATAACAAAATTCGCAGCGTTTTCTTCGAAAACGATTTTTGTCGTTAATGTATTTTAATGATTTCGGATCTTGCCATAACTTGATCGGCCGAAAAAATTCCTCTTCGTTATATTCTGGAATAATAATCTCCAATTGATTATTTTGACAATATTCTTCTACATCCTTTAATCGATTCAGATATTCGGTTTTCCCTTGAATAGACGGGTTGTAATAAAAAACCACCGGCAGAAAATCCTTTTCGGCCATTTTTTTATGAACATAAGAGAGACAAGATACACAACAAGTATGGAGTAGCAATTTTTTCATAATGAGAGAAATAAAATTCTAAATCCTAATATCGAAATATTAGACAATTTCAAAAATTCAAATTTTCCAATGTTTAAAATATTTGAGCATTCGATCATTTGGATTTGTTTAGAATTTAGAGTTTAGATATTAGATTTTACAAAAGTTTTTGTTTGCCATCTGAAACTTTTGTTTTGTTTAAATGTTGATACGCCCCAGCGGTCGCAATTCGTCCACGCGGGGTTCGATCGATGAAACCAAGACGCAAAAGATATGGTTCAATTACATCTTCAATTGTGTCGCGATCCTCCGAAGTTGCGGCGGCTAACGCATCGAGACCAACCGGCCCGCCACTAAATTTATCGATAATGGTTTCCAAAATCATTCGATCAGTTCGGTCAAGACCGAGTTGGTCAATATCTAGCAATTGCAAAGCCAATTCAGCAATTTCCGCATCAATTTCACCCTGATGTTTGACCTCAGCAAAATCACGAACTCTTTTTAGAATCCGATTTGCAACTCGAGGAGTTTTACGCGCCCGTTTGGAAATCTCTTTTAAGCCATTATTTTTATGTTTAATATTTAAAATTTTTGCCGATCGTTTAATAATATCTTCGAGTTCCTCGTTGCTGTAAAAATCAAGCCGGAAAATGTTTCCAAAACGATCACGAAGTGGTGATGACAGAGAGCCAATTTTTGTTGTTGCTCCGATTAATGTAAACTTGGGGACATCCAGCCGCAATGTTTTTGCTGACGGACCCTTACCTAAAACCATGTCAATACAGTAATCCTCCATTGCCGGGTAGAGAACCTCTTCAATATTTCGATTTAAGCGATGAATTTCATCGATAAATAAAATGTCGCCATCATTTAGGCTGGTTAAAATTGATGCCAAATCACCAGCTCGCTCGATTGCCGTTCCAGAAGTTACTCGAATATTTGATCCCATTTCGTTAGCGATAATGTGAGCCAGAGTCGTTTTTCCCAAACCCGGCGGACCGTACAAAAGTATATGTTCAATTGATTCGTTCCGTTTTTTGGCAGCAGAGATAAAAATACTCAAATTTTCTTTGATTGAATTTTGTCCAACATAATCGCCAAGTTTTTTTGGTCGCAAAGAATTATCGAGTTCTAAATCTTCCTCGACAATTTCAGTGTTGATGATATTTTTTTCGCTGTCCATAATAATGTAGTGTCTTGCCAGAGATTTTTGCCACAGATTAGAACCGATACAAATTTTGGATTGATTTGTGCTTATCTGTGGAATAGATCAGCGGCTGTACACTTCCGTTAATTTTTTGCCAAGTCCTTAAGACACCAGCGGATTTTTTCCTCCGATGATTTCAGTTCGGCCGGAATCTTGCCGATTATTTTATCGATTTCTTGTTTTTTGTATCCCAAAGCTTCCAATCCGTCATAAACGTCTTGATGAGCAGTGCCACCAATATTGCCGGTATATTTTAGATTTGAGATTTTTGATTTTAAATCGAGTATTATTTTAATTGCGACTTTTTTGCCAATTCCTGAAGCCGATTGAAAAAAGTTTGAATCTTCGGAAATTATTGCATCAATAATTTTTTCGGAAGGTGCCATCCCAATTATTGTCATTGCCGCTTTTGGCCCAACACCATTGACTGATAATAATTTTTCAAATAATTCCAACTCTCCGAATTTTTCAAAACCGTAGAGATCAGAGACATCTTCTTTTATATGATGATGTATGAAAAGTTCATACTCATTTTTATCCTCTAAAAAGTTAATTTGCGGTGAAACCGCAACTTTGTATCCAACACCAGAAACCTCCAAAATAATGAAACCCGGCCGCGAAATTATAATTTTACCTTTTAAATAAGCGATCATATTATGTTTTTAAGCAATTCTTGTTTTTTATCATCTAACATATTTTCATTACCAGCCTCAATATTTAAGCGAACAACCGGCTCAGTATTGGATGATCGCAAATTGAACCACCAATCTGGATATTCAATTGTAACACCATCTATTTTATTAATCTTACCATCAAAATATTTTTCTTTTAATTTTTCAATTACCACTTTCGGGTTTTCTACCGTCAAATTTATCTCCCCCGACAAAAAATAGCCCCTTTGGTATTTGTTGATAAACTCTGACAATTTTTTCCCAGTTTTATTCAGCCAATACAATACCTTTAGCGCCGAAAATAGCCCGTCATCCAAACAATAATTTTCTTGGTACATAAAATGGCCGGACATTTCAGCCCCAATCAGCCCACCGTTATTGATTAGTTCTTTTTTGTAAAATGGATTTCCAACTCTCGTTTTAACCGGAATCCCGCCCGCAGCAGTAATCGCTTTCTCAACACCTTTTGAAAAACGAAGGTCATAGTAAACTCGCTCACCGGAATGTTTTTTCAATTCTTCTGTCGCTATTGCTGCCAACAAAAAACCAACATTAACAGCGTCGCCGTTTTCATCAATAAAAAAGGCTCGGTCGGCATCACCATCGAAGGCAATTCCCAAATCTGCATTTGATAATTTAACTTTGGCAATTATATCGGCGAGATTTTTTTCCTCTGCCGGATTTGCCGGATGATTCGGATAATCCCCATCCGGTTCCGGATAAAGCCAAATAATATCTATCCCCAATTTCTCAAAAACTGGTTTTGCAGAAACAGCTCCGACTCCATTGCCACAATCAATAATAATTTTACCGATTTTAATTTTAGAAAAAAATTTTAGCAGATGATTAATGTAGTCGGGCAAAATATTATACTTTTCAATTTTTTTCTTCGAGTCAACAAGATTAAAATTATCGGCCAAAACTAACTCTTTAATCTCCAATATCCCACCATCTTTCATAAACTGAATTGCTTTTTCCCCTATTAGTTTAATACCATTAAACTCCGGCGGGTTGTGGCTGGCAGTAATCATCATCCCACCGGAAAAACCTTTATCAGCAACAGCAAAATTTAACATTGGCGTTGTGCAAAGCCCCAAATCATAAACTTTGTACCCAACGGAGTTAACGCCGTCAGCTAATTTAGCAAACAGAGAATCGGAAGAATTTCGCATATCGCGGCCAACCACAACATCGCCAGCAATGTAAGTTGCAAATGCTTGCCCAATTTTGTAAGCGGCTTCCTCATTAATCTCATCAGGATAAACCCCTCGAATGTCGTAAGTTTTAAAAATTGTTGGGTCAATTTTCATCATTTCCTCCACTACTTAACTTTCATAATTGATTCAAATGATTCACCAGCAGCGACCAAATACTTCACCCACTTATGAGTTTTTAAATATCTTTCAATTGACATTTTTTTCTTATCAGAACCGGTATCAAACGGCAAACGATACATGGTAGATAATATGCGAATCAAGCTTATGCGAAATTGTGTTCTGCCGCCATCACTTGTAATTATTTTTTTAATCAAATAATCTTGCCAGTTTCTATAGCACCACAAGAATAACCAGAGAAACGCAATATCAATTGTATAATTATCAAACGCGAAATGTTCAAAATCAGCAAATACTAACTGGTTGTCGTCTCTGCATATGATGTTGGCTGGGTGCAAATCATTTGTAACAGCTCAAATGTTGCTTTTGTCATAATATTTAGCTTTGTTTCGTAAACAAAAATCTTTATGTTTGCTAAAATCAATACCAGTTTTTCCTGAAAGTTTTTCAAAATCAATCTCTTGGACAAAACGACACATAAAATCTTTTTTTTCTACCCCCAATTTGCGAAAATCAGTGTCTAGGGTATATATGGCTTCAATATTTTCAATTATCTGATCCATTAAATTTTTGCGCGAAAGAAGGAAGTTGCGGCGAATTATGTCATAACCAAAGTTCATCCCCTTCGGTCGATATAATGCCAAAGATTGCCCCGGATAATATTTTCTGATTATCCAAAAATAATCATTATTCTCCCCTGAACTGAGAATATCAACTTTAACGAACAATGGTTTTTTTAAATCTTTGTTATGTTTTTCCAAAATTTTATCCACTAAAAGTTCCTTTTTAAATCTGGAAAATTTGTAATTATTTTTCTTGGTCGTAATTTTCAGTAACACCTCTCTGCCTTTTATAAAACCAACAAAAATGTAATGACCCACACTGTCATCATCATCAAGTTTTCTAGCGATTTGGAAATCTAAATCTTTGATAATCTTCTCAATTTTGTTTGTCATATTTTTCTAGATTACTAATTTAGCAATTCTTGCATGTAAAATATCAGGTCAGAAATTTTCCGCCCTCAAACATCTCCGGAGGTTCGTTTAGCCACCCACGGTTATATTTTACCATATTACCGTAATTAAATTGATATTTAGAAGATTTGGTAATTGACTTGTCGTGTACGCGATATTTCATTAAGCTTTTGTCAATAAAATGGAATTTGTAACCATATTTGGCTAAGCGACTAAAAAAATCATAATCTTCAGCAACGCGGAAAAAGGTATTGTAAGGAAAATCTACAGCTAAAATTCTTCTGTAAGCCGATGACCCGTTGGGAATAAAATCAATTTTCATAAATTTCTCGACTGAGAATTCCCTGGCTGCAAATTCGCCAGCCCTCTGTTTAGTCTCTCCGGTCTCTGGATTCCAAAAATCCATTCTACCATATACAACGTCCGCGCCTTTCTCAAATTCCCCTAGTGTTAATTCTAATCGGTAAGGGTAGGCAAGATCATCTGAATCTTGAAGAGCAATATAATCACCCAGTGCTAATATGTTGCCAAAATTTCGTGCTGATGATATTGCTTTCCCATATTTATCATCTAGACGATAAAACCTAATACGCGGATCTTTGAAACCTTTGACCACTTCTTCAGTCTTGTCTTCGGAATCGGAGTGGTCATCAATGATAACTAATTCCCAGTCTCTAAATGTCTGGTCAATGATCGACTGTATTGTCTCACCAATAATTTGCTCACGATTTCTGCACGGCATAACACAACTAATCTTCGGTTTTTTCATCTTCTGCCTCCAATAATTTTTGATATAACTCTAAATATCTTTCCATCATGATTTTGATATCAAAATTTTCCTCGACTCGTTTTCGACAAGATTGCCTATTTATACTATCTATTAATTTTGACTTTTCGACAAGTTGATCAATATTATCAGGTTCAACAATAAAGCCAGTCTCACCGTCAGCAACAACTTCAGCCAATGCTCCTCGATCATAGGCGACAACAGGAGTACCACATGCCATTGATTCAGCAGCAACCAAACCAAAGGATTCATCTCTTTTAGTTGTCACAAGAAAAGCTTTGGCATTTTTATAATACTCAATTTTTTTCTTGCTATCTAGCTCACCGATATATTCCACCATTTCTGACAAAAATGGTTTTACTTCCAGATCAAAATACTCCTGATCTCTAACCGGTCCGGCAATTATCATTTTTTCTCTGGTTTTTTTGGCAAATTGAATTGCGTCTTCAATCCCTTTGTCCTTGTGAATTCTACCCATCCAAAAAATATAATTTTCGGGATGTTGATTAAATTCAAAGTTGGCTAAATTAATACCAGTATAAATCACGCTATAACGCCTTGGTTCAGGCCATGTTTTCTTGAATGATTTGGCATTAAAAACATAATAGGCCTCAGTGTATTTTCCGAATAGTTCAGAGGCCACATCACCTGAAAAATTATAACTATGGACTGTTATAATCACAGGTTTGTGGAATTCTTTAATATACGGAAGATAAAAGTAAAAATTGCAGTTGCTGATGTGAATAATATCAAATTGAGTCTGCTTTTTTATCACATCTTTTATCTGTCTGATGCTATACTTGATAATTTTTTTCTTATCCACCCTGAGTATCTCCCCGGAAATTTCAATATCAGATCTTTTGACTGATTCCACCAAAGTTCCGGAAAAGGAACTCTCTTCACTTGCGAAAAGTGTTACGCTATTCCCCAGCGCAGTCAGACATTCAATAAAATGGTAAGTCCAAATTTCCGTGCCACCTAAAGAATTTTTAGTTATTGGTGTGTCCAATGCTCCCAAAATTGCTATTTTCATTTTTCCTCCAACAATTTTTTGTAAATTGCTTCAATTTTTGTCATCATTGTTTCAACGCTAAATTTCTTCGCCGTAGCTAAGCCGTTCCGCCTGATTTTTTCATTCAACTTTTCATCCGTTAAAACTTCATATAATATTTCCGATAAATCGTCGGGGCTATTAGGGTCAACAATAAATCCGTTTTTGCCATTTTTAATGTATTCGGTCGGCCCACCGGTGTTCGATGCAATTGCAACTTTTCCCGAAGCCATCGTTTCGATATAAACTAAACCAAATGTTTCATAAAGTGATGGTACACAAATAATATCAACTGCAGCATACATTTTCGGCATATCGTCTGGCATAACCGTTGGGATAAAAGTAATATGATCTCCAAGATCATATACACACAACAAGTCACCCAGAACCCTATTAGCTTTTTTGGTCTTCTGTTCTTTTTCGGATTCATTCAATATGGCAATCAAGCGGAAATTGGTTATCCCTAATTCTAAAAGTTTCTTACATGCTGCCAGGAGTAATATGAAATTTTTCTGTTTGCTAATTGCTCCTTGAGTCATACTCACAACTCTAGCTGGAAAAAATATTAATTTTCCATCAATTGTTAGACGGAGTTTATCCACACTCGGGTCAGCCTGAACATGATTAAATTTAGACAGATCTATACCGTTATAAACAACCCGCAAATCTTTAGCCTGATTACCGAATTCAATCCACTTTTGTTTAACAAAGTTGCTAACGCAAATTACACAATCCCAATCTAATTCCCTGAGCTGTTTAGTAGCAACAGGATCTTTAAGCTGAGCGTTATGAGAGTGCTCTACGACTTTGCAATTATGTAATCTTGCAAACTCATAAATTGTTTTAATGTTTTCTGCCCCGGCGTACATGTCGGTCGATGCCGCTGGGTACGAACCATTATGGAAATGAACAATTTTAATTTCAGTTCTAGCAAATATTTTTTCCAAATTGGCCACAATTTCGTCAGCCGGATATGAGACACTAGAGTTAATAAAATCACGACGGAATATTTTTATCCCATCGAAACTGTCATCTGCCTCGAGACCTTTAACAGTTGATGTTAAAACGGACACATCATAACCTGAATCTCGCAAGTATCTGGCCTGGTTAAGAACAATCATCTCTGCCCCACCAAGTTTCGGGTAAAAGAACCACGCAACCAACAAAATTGATTTATTGCTAGTCATATTTTACTCCACAATTATCTCATCAGGCAGCTGAAATGCTATTAGTCGATCATGTGGCCAATCAATCGGCTGCCAAAGTTCGGGACGATCCGGAAATATATGGCTTAAAATTACTCTATTAAACATTCCGTGTCCGATAATCACCACTTTCTGTCCAGCTTGAGACAACTTCCGTAGTTGATTTAATACTGATACAACACGCATGGACAAGCTCTGATAATTCTCACCTCCCGGAAAACTCCACTTGTGGATATCTCCCCAATAAAATTCATTCGCTTCCTCAGGATAATTTTGCTCCGACCATTTTCCAGTGTGCTCAGTAAATTTACCAACATCAACTTCTTCGAGATCTTCAATTGTTACAACTTCAAGTTCATTACCCAGTTGTTCTTTAAGACCAGCGGCGATAATTTCGGCGGTTTGCATTGATCTCTTCATCGTGCTGCAAGCTATAACGTCGCATCCACCATCGGCGACAATCTTATCGACTACCAAGGCTATTGCCTCAATTCCATCTTCGGTAAGTTCGCTGTCAACTCGTCCACCTGCAAAAGTAGCCTTGCCATTAAATACATTGTGTTCTGCCCTAGCATGTCTACCTAAAACGTACTCAGCGGCAGACGGATCTGGCTCGCCAAATCTTTGTACCATAATGTGTTACTCAATTATTGCTAAAATTTCAGCGTGGACTGAAATTGTTTTGTCTGCAACTGCTTTCAGCATCTGAGATTTTGGTTTGTAAGCGATTCCTAAACCAGAGGACATCATTAATGGTAATGTCCGCTCAGCGCTAGCAACCATTACAACCTCAGAGGATTTAGCACCGCTTTTTTTTACCATCCGATCAAAGGCATGTTTATAAGCCTCTTCCACCGTTTTGTATGTCCATTTTTTGATTGAATTTTCAGCAATTTCTCCAGTTAGAACACCATTCTTTTCCACTAAGTCAACAGCTTCAACATTCGCAACACCAAGCCTTTTTGCTAAGGAGTAGACGATGGGAGAAAAATTAGAACTAATTATCCCGACCTGATATTTCCGTCTTTGCAAAGCATTAATGACTTCGACAGAATATTTTGCCAAGGCAAGTTTAAAACAAATTTGAGAAATCTTCTCCAGTGGAATTGCAGAAAAAAGTTTAGCATTACGGCGTAAAAAATCACTCATAGATATTTTTTCCGAGGATAAAAGGTCTGAGTTTTTTTCAATGTCTGATAAAATTCCCAGCTTCTTAAAAACTGAATTTAACGTTTTTTTTGCAATCAGTGTGTCGTCCAAAGTAAAAATCACCAATCTATATTTGTGCTGAATCAACCCAGCCTTTTTGATCATCGTTTCCAACACCTGTCTCGACATTTCTCCAATGACATCTTCTTCATTTGCCTTATGAATAAGCCTACCAATATCGACTTCAATAATTCTTTGACCTGATTCGATTGCATCAAAAAGTAGGCCGATATCGACACCATATCGACTCTCAAAATCGACCGACTCTAGAAAACTCTTTTTAGCACAAATTTGTCCGCTGATTGGCTGCTCAAAATACATACCAGGGAATAATATCGCCATCATCGGCTTAACAGCATATTCGGTCACCCGACCTCGTCTACGCCGAAATGCTCCGCGAGCAACGTCAACTTCGTCGCGTAGAACGGGGTCGACAATCTTTTTCACTTTGGCTGCAGTGATATTTTCCAGATCTGCATCCAGGAATAAAATAACTTCAGACTTAGTTTTTGAAATCCCAGTCTGCAAAGCAGCACCTTTACCTTTATTTTTTCTGTGTTTTAAAAAAACAAATCTTGGCTCGTTTTTAAAATTCTGAGCGATTCGCTCGGTATCATCAACGCTGCCGTCATCCACTAAAATAACTTCTTTTAATTGAGCGACAGATAAAAGTTCCCTAACAACCTTAGGGAATCTTTTCGCTTCATTATAGGCAGGCACGACTGCACTAAACTCTTTGTATTTTAGATTTTCCATGGTTAATTCTTTAAATACTCTGCCGCTTTTTCCGGTGGGATAATGTTGATAATGACGCCGGAACCCATTTCGAAACCACCAAAAGTTGTCAGTCGCGGTGCAATTTCTAAATACCAGTGATAATAATCGCAACTGTCCATTGTTGTCGGCAATGTTCGAATATACATATTGAGTGACAGATTGGGAAGAATTTTTTCCAATCGCCGTAAGACTTCAGTGGTTGCATCAGCAAATTCGGCAATTTCATTTCGGCTTGATGTTTCGAATTGGCTCTGATGCCGTTTTGGGATTACCCAAGTTTCAAACGGATAGCGTGATGCGAACGGTGCAAAAGCTAGGAAATATTCATTCTCGAATATTATTCGCGATTTTTCTTTGCGCTCATGTTTAATAATATCGCAAAAAACACAAACGCCATTAACACCGAAGTAGCGTTCCGCTCCGTCCATCTCTCGGTTTACTGTGTTGGCAACAATTCCAGAAGCAAAAATTTGGGCGTGTGGATGATCAATTGACGCTCCAGCATCTGGACCATGATTGTAAATCGGCGTAATTTGGGTAATCTGATCATCTTCTTTAATTTTGTTGTACCGTTCCAAAATAGCCCAAAACATCTCCGAAGTCAAGGTCTTTGAGAACTTCGTTAGACTTTGTTTGTGATCTTTGATTATGACAACTTCATGCTGGCCGACAGACGGCCGCTCACGATAAAATCCTTCTTCGGGATAATAACTCCGAACAGTGCCAGTTTTTTCGTAAAAGGCCGGATATTTGTTTTCAATGACATAGATATTTTCGCCGTTGGCAATTTTTTCA
Organism: uncultured Candidatus Saccharibacteria bacterium; assembly: GCA_964515615.1. Lineage (GTDB taxonomy): Bacteria > Patescibacteriota > UBA1384 > XYA2-FULL-43-10 > CAINNR01 > CAZEVI01. The sequence goes on from CAZEVI010000010.1 coordinate 20,104, forward strand.
TTTTCTTTATATCCTTTTGATCCGACACAAAATGGACATTCGTCTTTTGATTTTGCCGGTTCTGATTTCGGATGGATAAAATCGTCCGGCCGTCTTGACCGGCCGGGAGCAATAACAATCCAGTCGCTAGTAATAATGTTCTGCCGCAAAACTGGCGGAATAAAACCGCTCTCTTGTTGAAGTTTTTTGTTGATATCGATCAAAGACATAATTTTCAATTTTAAATTTAAAATTTAAAATTTTCCTGTTTGTGCTGCGCATAGTGCAATTGCTAGTGCATCAGCGGCGTCGTCTGGTTTGGGAATTTCTTTTAAATGTAGCAGTGATTTTATCATTTCCTGTATTTGATTTTTATCAGCACGGCCGTAGCCACAAACCGCTTGCTTTACTTGAAGTGGCGTAAACTCGACCATTGGAGTCATTGATTTTCGAATCGCCAAAACGATCGCCCCACGACTTTGAGAAACGGTCATCACCGTTTTTTGATTTTTAAAGAAGAACAACTGTTCGACGGCAACAAAATCTGGCCTATATTTTTTTATTATATCACAGACCGAGTCATAAATTATTTCCAATCGATCAGCATCTGGTGTTTTTGACTTGGTGGAGATCATCCCGCAACTCAAAACCTTCGGGACAATTTGCCCGTTGATTCTTCTTCCCTGTGTGTCAATTATCCCCCAGCCAACGATTGCTGTTCCAGGGTCAATACCTAAAATTTTCATAAAATAAAAATTAACTCATAGTTAATAGTGAATAACGAATAACCAAAGTTTGATAGTTTTTTAGTTGCGGTTATTAATTATTAATTATTAATTGTGAAATTTTTTCAAATTGCATTTGAAAAAATTTCACTGACATCATCGTCGCTCTCTAATGCTTCGATTAATTTTTCCAGTACCGATTGTTTATCTTCGGGAATTTGAGCCGTGGTTTTTGGTATATATGTTAGCTCTGATGATTGATATTTAATGCCGGCGTCGTCGAAATATTTTGAAACTGACTGCAAGTTTTCGACAGAAGTATATACTATATACTCTTCATTTTCGAACTCAAAATCTTCAGCACCGGATTCAATGATAGTTTCTTCCAATTCCTCAGCCGTTCTCCCAATCTCTTTCAGATTAATAGTTATCACCCCTTTTCTTTCAAATAAATAAGAAACACTACCACTTTCTGCCAGAGATCCACCAAATTTGTTAAAAGCCGCCCGAACGCCGGAAACCGTCCGCAAACGATTGTCGGTTAAACACTCGATTAATACAGCCACCCCACCCGGTCCATAACCCTCATAAATTATCTCCTCTATCGCTTCACCTCCCAATTCTCCTGTTCCTCTTTTAATCGCCCGATCAATATTTTCTTTTGGCATTGATGCCGCTTTCGCCCGATCAACCGCCAACCGCAGTTGGAAATTCATTGCCTGGTCGCCGCCATTTCTAGCAGCAACGGTAACAATTTTCGCCAATTTAGTAAAAGAAGCCGAGCGTTTGGCATCGACTAAGGCTTTTTTGTGTTTAGTTGTCGCCCACTTTGAATGTCCAGACATAATAAATTAATTTATGGCTGATAATAAATAATAGATAATTAAGGAAACTACTATATTAACTTAGCCTAAATGATCAGATTTTTCAAATAAAAAAGGGAACTCGGTCCCCCGAATTCCCAAAAAAATCAATAATGAACGGTAATGTGCACAAACATATGGCGGTTTTCTGGAGGAAATTCTATGCTAGATCG
>CAZEVI010000011.1:0-21020 GCA_964515615.1 uncultured Candidatus Saccharibacteria bacterium
GCGCGCCATCAGTTCCGTTCAAAAAAGGTTCTGATTTCGTCAAACAAATGCACCATTAGAGAACTCATCGGTTTTTTGGAAGCCAAAAAATCACCAGCGAAAGATGGTGATTTTAAATGGACGGCAAAAACGGGATAAAGGTTTATGATTTAGAAACAATTTCAGGAATTGAAGGCGATGGACCGATCGTAAAAATTTCCAAGGTTATTATGTGGCGGTCTCTAAACATTGGTGCCAAATTTACTGTCATTGTGTTAGGTCAACAAACAGAAGCTAATCAGGATATTGTTATTCTTGTTGCAGCTAAATCCGATGCCGAAAGCGAATCTGAAAGCTTGATGTCGTTGCCGTATTATGTTTTTTCGTCGCTAATTTCCAGATTTAAAATTATGGCAGCGTGCAATTTGGCTGAGCGATATACAAATCAGGAAGGGAAATTCTATGTAAGGTGTGGGGACACAGAATACGAAGTTATTGCGAAATTTGAGCCGACCGAAGAAATTGAGACAGAAACAGGGCCAAAATTTCTTAGATTCGAAAAGTTGACTTTGGAATTTGTTCCCACAACAGCAGGATAATTCACAAATTAGCTTCAACTACCGATCACGCCGGCTCGAATGGTCAGTTTTTAATTTATTGTTTTTCAGTTAAAATAGGGATAATGAAATTAAAATTCAATCTCCAAAATTTTAGAGACTGGCGATTTCGGTTGAAAATATCTTTAATTGCAATAATAATTCTTGGTGCTATTGCCAGTGTTTTGTTTATTCAAAGAAATCAAGTCAAGGCGCCGGTAACCGAAATTCAAAAGCCGACCGAAATAAGTTCTGTGCCGGTTACACCACCGGAAGATGTCAAAAAGGCAATATCCAAAGCGCCGCCGAAAACTAAAACTTCCGGCTCGACTTCGGTTAAAACCAGCAGTGATGGTTCAAAAACAGTTTCGACCTCGACCGGTCCAACTTCCGCCGCCGACACTAGCATCGCCGCCGCCGCCGGGCCCTCCGGTTCGATAGCCGGCATTAATTACATTGATCAAACTGGAACACATCCGGAGCTTGGTGATATTTTAAAAAATTATATGTCAAGCAATTTGCTGGTTGGCAGCGAGGTCAATTATATGTACTCGATAATCCTAAAAAACGCCGGCGGTACGGGCTGGGCCGGACTCTATTCTGGATATTACAGTCAAAGTCCGACTGGCCAAATTACTTCAACTTGGGGATACATTACTTTGAACTCTTATTATTATGAAGGCAATCCCTATTTTAACGATTATATGAAACTAATTTTGTCGCACGAATACGGCCACCATTATTCGCTTTATTACAAATGGCTTGTTTGGCAGCTTGGTTCCGGCACCAGATTTCCAGATTCTTACTATACCGTTCGTCCGCTTTCCAAGGATACAACAGCTCCAGACTACACTCTCGGATGGGAAAATTGTGATTGTGAAATTGCTGCCGAAGATTATTCCTACCTTTTTTCCGGCTACGGAGTTCATCAAATGGCATCAATCTACGGATACCCGTCAGCGGCGACGGCAACTTGGTTTAGAAACGAGCCAAATGGTTTGACAAGCACGTCGAGTGAACCTTCCGCTCCATCGACTCCCGACAGCACGCCACCAACGGTTTCGGTTGTTTCCCCATCAAACGGTCAAACTGTTTCCGGATCGGTGACCTTTTCTGCATCGGCATCTGACAATATCGGAGTTTCCAAAGTTGAATTTTATATTGATAGTACGAAAATTTCCGAGGACAGTGCTTCGCCTTACAATACTCTTTTTACTAGCAGCAACTATTCAAATGGATCGCATACATTAAAAGCCAAAGCCTACGATGCCGCCGGCAATAGCGCCGAAGCTTTAATTGCGGTAACAATCAACAATACTGTTGCCGATAGTACAAATCCGACAGTTTCAATTACCGATCCGGCTGACGACCCGCACTCTTGGTCTTCGGGGACTTTGCATATTGGAGTAACTGCCAGCGACAATGTAGCAATTCAAAAAATTGAGATTTATATTAATGACCAGTTGGCTTTGACCCAGTATACCTCGTCGGTATCGGCAACTTGGCATTATGGTAATGCTCCGGCCGGAACTTACATCCTAAAAGCCAAAGCTTACGACACTTCAAACAACACTGCTGAAGATAGCACTACCATTAACAAAAGCTAGACTTGGCTAATAACTATGTCTAATAGTCACAAGCGAGATATACCGACTGAAAAATGCGAATTACTCGCCAAAGTAGCTTTGGCTACTTTCCCCCGAAATTGCCGTTCTTCGTTCAAAATCTGCTCACCTCTTTTTACAAGCAGATATTGGATAAACTCTTAACAGCCACCGGCTATTATTGACCTCTATAGAAAGCGTAATTGAAGATGTCTAAAATAGTTCCGGTTTGGCGATTGATTTTGGCGATAATTTGTCGTGAGGTTCCAAAATAATAGCCAATTGATTGAATTGTAGTCTCCAAATTCGAAGTGTAGCGGTTGTTGGTTGCCGTTTGCGAGCCCTGGTAAAAACCGAATAATATGCCATCGGTATTTATGCCGCCAACCGGTTTTAAGGTCATTTCGGTTATCGCCCAAGTGCTAATATTCATCTTTGTTTGCAACGAAGCACCGTTTTGTGGTGTGTAAACCGAATAATTCGTCGATACCGGATCTTTATCCGGTTGATCGGCGTTGGTCGGTGAACAGCTGGTGGCCGGATCGCCAAAAAGTGCCGTTCTCTCATCGCCACTGGTATTTTTAACTTTGACTTCCAGCGCCCGCGTCGAGCCACAAGAACTGTTTAACCATCTCCAATAGAGCCAAATCGGATCGGTGGAATTTATCATAGAGAATGACATTGCATTATCTTTGGTAATTTTGTAAGTTGCAGAATAGGTGATTTGATCCAAATCGTGGCCGGTGATTTTCCCGTCGGTGTTTATATCACTGCCAACATTGGACTGCAAATAATAACTTTGCAGTTCGTAAACTTGAGATCGATCGCGAGCGGTGTAACCGAAAGTTACGCCGTCGTTGGAAATTGTGGTTCGCATTGGTGTTTTAGTCAAAAAATTACGATAAGCGTTGGCTGGACGATCTCTTAACGTTAGCGAATCCCTGAAAATGTTGATTCCGACATTTTCAGGGACTTCCATATTTTTATCAAATTTATTGTACAAAAGCCCCTGTTCCAAACCGGATTCGGCGGCGTAGTAAGCGGAGATGCCATTGCTGTAAGTATTGGCAATATTCAATTGGCGAAAAGCGATTGCCACAATTCCGATCGCCGCTGTCCCGATTATCGCCGCCAGCAAAACCGCCACAATTATCGCGGTTCCTTTGCGTTGGTTTTTTCGAGTAGTTTTTTTCATATTTTGCAGATGGTCAGTTGATTACCGAATTTGGTTAGTCGCTTAGACATTTTTATTCGGTCGGTGCCGAAAAGCAAAAGCTCATCCGACGGTCCGGCCAGAGCTTCAATCTTTTCAATAATTACTGCGTGGCTCTCTTTTGGCAGATAGCGGTGATTTTTTTCCTCCGATCCGGAAAAATAGACAAGCTCGGATTTATTTCTGTTGGGGACAATCTCCAATTTGTCGGCGCCGAAAGTTTGCATTAGCCGGAAGATTGATTTGACAAATTTTGAAATCGGCGAATTATCATCTAAAATATGCGATTGCCGCTTGTTTTGAACTCGAACATGGACTTCAAAAGGATTAGCTGTTTTTGCTGACGGCGGTGGCGAAATCTCCTTTTCTTTTTGAATGAAAACTGTCGGCGGTTCAATTTCATAGCGGGGATTGCCAACCAGTTTCTGATATTCTTCTGGTGCCACTTCTTCGGAGGCCGCTCGCGTTCGAACTTTACCCGACGGATGCCATTTGATCACATCGGTCGGCGGCATAAAAAATTGCTTCTTATCGCCTCTTGGGCTGTTAATTATTTTTGCGCCGTATTTAACAACCTCAAAACTGCCGAAGTTAGAAACGATCGCTTTTCGATCGTTTGCCAATCCAAAAGTCAGCGACTCGGTAATAGCGGCGATTAACTTTTCGGCTTTTTGGCGGTTCATTTTGCTCATGCCGAGATTGTGAAGTTCTTTTGCAAGTTGTGAGGCAAATTTTTCTCTGGTCATAAAACCCAAGAACGATTAAAAATCCATCATCTTAATAATATCAAAATTGTCGAAGTTTGTCTTTTAATTGTTGATAAACTGTGTATAAACTGGGGAAAAGTTAAGATAATATTTAATTTCTAATTTCCAATAGCAAAAAAATATCCAATGCCGAACTCAGAATCGTTGGTTCTGGTTGAAATATCATCATCGGCGATTTTTTATTCTGATCAAATTATAGTATTGTAAAATTACTGTCTAAAAATTTTAATTATCTTTTATGAGTCTTTATCGAAAATATCGTCCGCAAAAATTTGCCGATGTTGTTGGCGAGGATCACGTGCGCGATACTCTGCTTTTGGCAATCTTAGAAAATCGAGTCGGCCATGGATATTTATTTGCCGGTCTGCGAGGCAGTGGCAAAACCACAGTCGCTAGATTGTTGGCCAAAGCCGTCAATTGCCAAAATCGCGATCGACAAAACACAGCCGGTAGCGGCGAGCCGTGCGGCGAATGTCAAAGTTGTCAAGAAATTTCTCTCGGAAAAAGTTTGGATATCATCGAAATTGACGCCGCATCAAACAGAGGAATTGATGAAATTCGCGAACTTCGGGACAAGGTTAAATTTGCGCCGGCTAATGGAAAATACAAAATTTTCATTATCGATGAAGTTCATATGCTGACGACGCCGGCTTTTAACGCACTTCTAAAAACTTTGGAGGAACCGCCGGCGCACGCAATATTCATTTTGGCAACAACCGAAGCCGACAAAATTCCGGCGACTATTTTGTCGCGAATTCAGCGTTTCGATTTTCGGCGAATCTCCAAAGCCGATATTATTAAAAATTTAACATCGATCGCCAAGAGTGAAAAATTGAAAATTGACGATTTGGCGCTGGAAGCCATTGCTGTCGCCGGCGACGGCAGCCATCGAGATGCGATCTCGGTTTTACAACAGCTGGCTTCAAACTCCGGTGAGATTACTTTGGAAACCGTGAGAAATACTCTTGGTTTGGCCAGAAGCGAAGAGATTATTCGATTGATTTCACTAATTGCTGTCGGTCAGAAAAGTCAGGCGATCGAAAAAGTTTCGGAATTTGTCGCCGCTGGGGTTGAGGTCAGCCAGATAATCAAAGAAATTATTGAAATTTTCCGCCAAACATTGCTTTGTAAAATTTCTTCCGGCGAGGCGGTTTTGGATCAAACCAAGGAACGAATACTAGAATTAAATAAATTGGCGGAGGCTTTTTCGGCAGGGGAGTTAAATCGGATACTGACAATTTTTATTGAGGCGGGTCAACAGTTGAAAGAATCACCAATTAGAACTTTGCCGATTGAAATGGCAATAATTGAAATTGCCGAGGGAAGATTTGCCAGTGAAAAATTACCTGACAACAGACTACAAGATCAAAAAAATCAAACCAAAAACAGGGAACCGAAAATGGCAAAAGTAGAAAATCAAGTATCAATAAAACCCGAAGATCAAAAAGTGGTCGAGGAAAAGGCTGAAATATCGGAAATTATGGAATCGGAGGGTCCGAAAGATGAGCAGGGAGAGAAATTAGAAAATGGAGAAATTAGCGGTGAACTTTGGAAAATGATTCTCGAGAAAATTAAAGAAGAAAATCAGAGCTTAAACGCTTTGCTTCGCGATGCTGAACCGGAGGGGATTGTCGGAGAAAAAATCACTATTGGAGTTAGGTTCAAATTTCACCACGATAAAATTTTGGAGAACAAAAATCGACAAATTTTGGAAAAGATATTTTCCGATGTTTTAGACAAAAAGTGTGTTATCGGTTGCAAAATTGTTGACAAGAAACAAAAAATGATAAAAAAGCCGTCAAAAACCGAAGACGATCTGGAAAAAGCGGCCGAGGAGATATTTGAGGCGGAATAATTGCCAATTAAAAATATCAAATTAAAAGGTCAAATCAAATTAAACTTTCATAATTGTTGAACAAATTTAATAATAAACCCAGTATGGCCAAGAAAAAGTCAAACAATAAAATACCCGGCGCCAAGTTGCCACCACAGAATTTGGAAGCCGAAAATGCGGTGATCGGTGCGCTGTTAATTGATAAAGACGCCATTTTGACCGTAGCCGAAATTTTGACGCCGGAAGATTTTTATGACGATCGAAACGGAACAATTTATCGGGCGATTTTGTCGTTGTTTGAAAAACGAACGCCGATTGATATGGTTACATTAACTGATCAACTGGAAAAGGAAAACGATCTGACAAACATTGGCGGTGGTAGCCATATTGTTTCGATTGTGAATTCAACTCCGTCGGCCGCCAATGTTGCTCATTGGGCGAATATTGTCCGCAATAAAGCAATTCTCCGCCGGCTAATCACTTCGGCGGTAACGATTACCGAACTCGGGTTTGAAGAAGATGAGGATGTTTCAGCGGTTTTAGATAAGGCCGAACAGTCACTTTTTGCCGTTTCGGAAAAATTTTTCCGGCAAAAATTCATTCCAATTAAAGATATTTTAACCGAGGCATTTGATCGAATTGACAAAATTCACAAAGAAAAAGGGGCGCTTCGGGGTTTGCCGACCGGCTTTCGCGACCTAGACGCCAAATTGGCCGGTTTGCAAAAAGCCGATCTGTTAATTTTGGCTGCTCGACCGTCGATGGGAAAAACTTCGTTGGCATTAAACATTGCCGAACAAATTTCTGTTGAGGACAAAGTTCCAGTCGCCTTTTTTTCGCTGGAAATGTCCAAAGAGCAGTTGGTTGATCGGCTAATCTCGTCGCAAGCCGGAGTGGATTCTTGGAAGCTACGGACCGGAAATCTCTCCGACGATGATTTCCCAAAAATCGGCTACGCTATGGGAACATTATCCGAGGCACCATTTTTTATCGACGATTCGCCCGGGCTGACTGTTACCGAAATTCGGGCTAAGGCTCGCCGTTTGCAAATGGAACATGAATTGGGAGTGATTTTTGTCGATTATTTACAACTTATTGAAGGTCGGTCGAAATCCGGTGACGCTAATCGAGTGCAGGAGATATCAGAAATCTCCCGCTCGCTGAAAACTTTGGCCCGCGAACTGAATGTTCCGGTTGTAGCTCTTTCTCAATTATCCCGTGCAGTTGAGCACCGTCTGGACAAACGACCGCAACTCTCCGATCTGAGAGAAAGCGGATGTTTGGCTGCCGACACCCTAATTTTTAACGCTGAAAATGGTAGTCGAAGACCAATTAAAGAATTGGTTGGCAAAAAAGATTTAAAAATTTTAGCTGTTGGCAAAAGGAATAAATTGTCTGTTTGTCATGCATCGAAAATCTTTTCCACCGGTCGAAAGAAAGTTTTTGAGCTGTTTTTTGCCAGCGGAAAGAAAATTAAAGCAACGGCTAATCACAAGTTTTTAACCTATGGCGGTTGGCAGAGACTCGACAAATTGGCGGTCGGCGATTTTCTGGCGACGCCTAGAATAATCAATTTTAAGTCCAAAAAACATAGAGCTGACTTTACCGACGATCAATTGGTTGTTTTGGCTCATTTAATTAGTGGTGGATGTTACTTACGGCATCAACCGCTTCACTATACCAGTGCTGACAAAAAATCTCTTGACATTGTTGACAGAGCGTCATCTGAGGCTTTTGGTACAATAAATCGTCTAATTAAACAAAAAAATTGCTTCCATTTATATCTATCAGCCCCAGAAAATCTAACCAGAGGCAAGAGAAATCCGATTGTTAAATGGCTGGATAAGCTTGGAATTTTTGACCAGCGGTCGGAGCAAAAGAGAATTCCGGAATCTGTTTTTCAGTTGGAAAAGTCTAAGATTAAATTATTTTTGTCGCATCTTTTTTCGACCGACGGTGGAATTACGAAATCGGTAGGAGTTTGGCGTTTGCATTACGCCTCGAAAAGTTTGAATTTGATTTATGACGTCTCTCATTTATTGCTCAGATTCGGTATCCACTCAAGAATAAAAATTAACCGAAAAAAGGGTTATGATCCGGTTTATGATTTGCAAATTTCCGGCGTCAACGATCAATTAAAATTTTTAGATGATATTGGTATCTTTGGTGAGAAATCAAAAAATGTCAAACTGGCAATCGCCGAATTATCATCTTTGAATAGAAACCCAAATGTTGATATTGTCCCCAAAGAAGTTTGGCTGGATATTAAACAGAAATTTATTGCTCTTGGCTGGACGACCAGAGAGTTTCACTCAAAGATGAACTGGGCTTATAGCGGAACGCAACGGTATGGCAACGGATTGTCCCGCAAAAGACTTGGCAAAATCGCCGAAGTTTTAGGTGATGATCAGCTGTCAGACCTAGCTTTAAGTGATTTGTTCTGGGATAAGATAAAATTAATTGTTCCGCTTGGCGTAGAAGAAGTTTTTGATATTACTGTTACGTCTGAACATAACTTTGTTGCCAACGATATTTTGGTTCATAACTCAATCGAACAAGACGCTGACGTTGTAATGTTTATTTATCGCGACGATTACTATGATGAAAATTCCGAGAAAAAGGGAATTTCAGAAATTTTAATTCGCAAACATCGAAATGGTCCGATTGGTAATGTTAAGCTTTATTTCAACGCCGAACAGATGCGTTTTCGCGATTTGGCACGCCAGCCTAAAGATTCGGCAGCAAATATCGAGCCAGAAGATTAGCGGAGTAAACAGCAAATTTCAATTCAAGAGTCGATAATTAGTCGACAAAAAAATCAGGCCCGATGGGGCTCTGATCAGTTTGTGGGTAAAAAATTCTGAAAATAAGATTCGATTCCTTTTGGCAAATTTGCAGAAGCCAAATAGAGGATAAACTTTTCACTATCAGATGGGGTTTTAATCTGATCGTTAATAAAATTAATTGTCTCGCGGAGGCCTTTTTCCGCAGACCGTTTTTCTTTCAAGCTCTCCCTGATTTGAGAGAGAGAAACTAAAAACAAAATTAGGAGCGGGATGATATATAATTCCGAAACTAGGAAAATGAATGTCAAAGAAACTGCATACGTGATTAGCGAAATTATTAAAAGTCTTTTCGAACAATTATATCGATTAAAATTCCGCAATAACAACTCGACCCCGTCCTGCATTAAATCGCCTCCTCTCGAATATAACACCTGAATTATCTTACTAAGAAATCCAAAAAAAGTCAATCAGCCTGACATTATCAAAGAGTCACTACTCTAAAGCATATTTTTTACTTTTTGATAAAGAACATACGGCCAGCGGATAATTTTCATTAAAATAGTTTGAAATCGGCCGTAGTGTTTTTGCCAATAATAATTTTGGCTTTTGTAGTAATATTTTTTTCTTGCAAAGGGCGTTGAGCTTTTCCCCTCGAGGTGAATAATTTTAGCCGTTTTTAGAACCGCATTCCTATATCCAAGTTTGGCAACGCGCCGACAAAAATCATCGTCCTCAATATACATAAAGAAATTTTCATCAAAACCGTCAATCTTTTGATAAATTTCTCGGCGGATCAATAAAGAGGCACCGGTAACCATATCGACATAAAAGAAGTCGCCCGATTTATCAATTTTGGCATTTTTCTCATTCCAGAGCTTAACGGTAATTCCGGTCAGCCTTTGATAGTTGGCAAAAAAATCGCGTTGCAAATTTTTGCCATCAGCTTGCATTATCAGTGGCGACAGCGCTCCGATTTCGCCGTGCTTGGCCAAAAAATCAAGCATCTTCTCAATTGCTTCATCGCAAATTTTGGTATCCGGATTTAGCAGAAGCAAGTATTTGCCGCCGGCTTCTTTGGCGCCAAGATTGTTTCCGCTACCATAGCCGTTATTTTTTTCGGCTTTAATTATTTTCACCCGTTTGTCAGCATCAAAAGCTTTGCGAAATTCATCGTCGGCATTTCCGTCAGGATAATTATCAACGACAATTATTTCAAATTTAATACCTTTCAGCTGTTTCCGCAGATCAGTAATCAGTGGCAGCGAGAATGTTTGGCTTTTGTAATCGACAATAATAATTGAAAGTTCTAATGCGTCCATTTACTCCTTAATGAAGTTAAATAATCTTTGACCATCTCTTTGGGAACGGCGTCAATTGTGTAAGCCAGAAGTGCGTAAATTGAGATACCAATCATTATCGACAAAATGAAATAGAGGCCGAAAATATTTAGGCCAAAAGAGATAAAAATAGCGACGGTTGCCGAAAGCAGCAGTTTTCCGAGGCGTACAAAATCAATTTGAAGCGGAATAATTTTTCTAATCTTTAAAAATCCAATTGTCAGCATTAAAATCTCCGAAGCCAGTGTTGTTGCGGCGGCGGCATAAAAAGAGTAAATCGGAATTAAAATGATGTTCGAAATAACATTAAATAGTAAAATGCTGACGGCCATTATTAAAAGATAACGGCGCTCGTCTTTGGCAATTAGAATTTCGCTGATGAGGGTGTTGGAATAGATGAAAATGCTGGCGAAAGCCAAAACTACCAGCACCGGAGCGCCGGCCAAAAAGTCGGAGTTTGAAAGAAACAGGATAATTTGTCGGGAAAACGGCAGACAGACAACGACGATTACTAGCGACATTGAAAACAAAAAAACCAATCCGCGAGAAACCGCTTTGGCCGATCTTTCCTTGTCGGAATCAATTGATGATGAAAGCAACGGTTTGAGAGAATAGGAAAGATAGGAAGCGGCAAAAATTGTTGTTTCCAGAACTCGATAAGCAATGGCATAAATTCCAACCTGAGAGGCGCCTTTGAAGTAAAACAAAATCAACGTGTCGACTTTGAAGTAAAAATTATTCAAAATAAAAATCATTCCAAACGGCAGAGAAAGATTGATAATTTGGGAGATTATCTTCTTGTCCCAGCTTAGGTGCGGAATTTCATCGTTTGCTGCCAGAAAATATTTGACAAAAATGCTAACTACCGTCGAAAGAGAAACGGTGGCAATTATCCAGTTGAAACTCATTTTGAAAGCGACAATTAGCGCTAGTGAGCCTAAGGTCAAAATTTTGCCGATAATTTCAGCTAGCGCGACTTTTCGCATCTCAAGTCGAACTTGGAAGATTAGATCAAAAACACTGCCAAGAAGGTTGAAAAAGAGAAAGATCGAGGCAATCAAAACGCCTTGTTTGATGATTGCGTCGTAATTCGTCAGTTGGGCAATTCCGACGGCGATTAGAGTTACGGCTAAAGCACTGATTAAGCGAATAGTAAAAATATTGTCCAGATATTGACGATGTTTTTCCGGATGTTTGGAAATTTCCCGAACGCCGATTGAAAAAAGGCCGAAATCGGCAATGGTGATAAAAAAAGTCAAATAGGTAATTATTGTATTATAATATCCGGTGCCTTCGGTGCCGGCGTAATTAGAAATCAATTTAATGGTTACTAGCGACATAATTAAAACAACCAGCCGGCCGGCAATTTGGCTGACAACATTTCCGGCAATTTTGTTTTGTTCGCTACCCATTAAATCTTTTTCTTTAACCAGTGATAATAAAATCCGAATTTAAGTTGAAAGTATCGGCCGGTGGAAACTTGGCGATTGATAAAATGATCGTTTTCGATAATTGCGGCGATTTTTTTGCCGATCTCTGACCAGAAAAATCGTTCTCTGACTTTTCGAATATTTTCACGAATAGTGTCGCGCAATTTGCCATCAGTCGCCAATTTTTTAATTGCCTCGGCGATCTCATTCGGTGACTGAAAATCGACCACGATTCCCAAATTTTCCTTTTGACAGAGTTCGGCAAAAAAATCGCCTCGAGTCAAAACCATCGGTAGCTCAGTCCAGAGATAATCGAGAATTCGAGTTCGAAAAGAAAAGTGAGTTTCGACATTATTAAAATGAGTCGAAACGCCAATTTTTGCCGGCAGCAAAAAATCGATTCGTTTTTGATAATCAACCCAATCAGTATTGAAAAAGACATTTTCGTCGAAAGTGCCGTTTTTTTTTGCAAGATCAATTGCCTCTGCCGCCATTTTCATTTTTTTAATTTTTGGATTTGGATGTCCGACGCCGTAAAAGAGGAGTTTTATCTCCGGGTGTTTATTTTTTAGAATCGCCAAAGCTTTTATTAATGAGATCGGGTCAAACCAGTTCCAAATTCCGCCGCCCCAAACAACAATCGTGTCAGTCGGTTTAATTTTCGGGAATTTGCTAAAAAGACGATTTTTATCGTCTAACTTGGCTTTTTCGTCGGCAACACCAAACGGAGCTTCGGTCATAAAATTATCCAAATTAAAACCATCAACAGCAAATTTACCGTCTAAAATGCCGGTGGCCGACATTACTCCGGCGTATAGATCTTGCTGACGGCGGTTGGCGTACAGCAAATGGTTGGCGAAAGTAAGTTGCAAAATTAGCGCTGAGCGGTGATAATTTAAAATTCTTTTCATTTTTGCCGGCCAGTTGTCTTTTTCGTATTCGAGCGTTTCAATTAGAATTGGATCATAAAGATCGGCAATAAAACGGATATTTCTTTTTTGCAAAATCCTCAAAAGCTCCGGCGCCAAATTTTGGGCGACTAAATATTGAACGTTTGATAGCCGGTGGCCGATATCACTTGTCTGTCGTTTGGGATTAAAAACAACGACTTGAAAATCACTACTTTTCAAAGTTGACCCTTGTGTCGCGAAAAGTATTACTTGGTAATTTTTGCTCAAGATTTTGGCCAGTTCCAAATAGCGAATTGCTACGCCGGCCATTTTGTCGCCGATTGGATCAAAAGAGACCAAAGCGATAGTTTTTTTGATTTTATTATTTTCTTCCATAATGAAATTATCTCTTTTAATCTTAGCCGATTTTGCTTTGAAATTCAATCAAAATCGCTAAAATTTGGATGATTGATTTTATTTTCTCTCTGGACTATGCTAATAAAAGCGAAAGGAGAAAATGACAGCAAAAAAATTGACTTTTATTGAAATCTTGATTGGTGGTTTTTTTATTTTCCTGCCGTTTGAGCGACTGTTAACAGCTGAATTTTTTGGGCTAACGCTAAAAATCTCTTTCGTCATTCTTCTTTTAATCATTCTAGCTTATTTTTATCTTAGTCCCGGGCCGAAATTGGCGCTTGAAGATAAGATAATTTTGGCTTTTATTGCTCTCTCTTATTTCTCGGCTTTTTGGTCAATCGATCAACTGCGATCTTTAATCATTTCGACAATTTTTGCTGCCACTTTTGTCGGCTATATTACTCTTCGGCGTTTCCTGACCGCTAAAAATGTTGAAGTTGTCAAAACAATCATAATATATTCGGGTTTTATTTTATCGTTTTTTGCTCTTTGGCAGTATTTCGGCAATCTTTTCGATCTGCCGTTAACATTTTTGCGGCCGCAATATACAAAAGCTGTTTTCGGCTTTCCCCGGCCGCAAGCAACATTTTTGGAGCCGCTATATTTCGCCAACTTTCTTTTTTTGCCGCTATTTTTCACTTTTGAGCGATTTGTCAAAAGCCAAAAGTTGCCGCGATTTTTAACAGTCAATTTGTTTTTGCTCTCGGCAATTCTTCTGCTTTGTTTGTCGCGTGGCGCTTATTTGGGATTTTTGGCAGCGCTGATTGCTTCAGCAATTATTATCTCTATAAAATTCAAAATACTGGCTAAAAAATTTTGGCTGGGATTTTTAATTATTTTTCTAGGGATTGCTACCGGAGTGCTGACGATTTATTTTTCTTCAGATCAAGCGCAATTTAATCTTTTTGTTCGTCATGCCGGAATTGCCGATGCCGGAAGTGGTGAATCAACGCTCGCCCGATTCAATTATTCCTCTATCGCTTGGCACAATTTTCTTCACCGGCCGTGGGGGATCGGTGCCGGCGCTTTTGGCGCTTTGCCGGAATTTAGTGATAAACTTTTGGTTGGAAATTATCAAACCGTCGGCAATTTATATTTGGAAATTTTAGTTGAAGAAGGGGCGATTGGTTTGCTACTGTTTATTATCTTTTTGTTTTTAAACATTAAACATCTCTGGAAAAATATTAGACAGGGGAAATTTGAAAGTTTGGTATCTTTGGCAATTTTTGTCGCCATCTTTGTTCAAGCGGTGGCTTTTTCGGCACTCTACATTTTGCCGATTTGGGCCTTTTTAGCGCTGGCGTGGAGTAAAAGTAAGCAGTAAAAAGAGCATCTTTGGGGTGATAACTTTTTAATAGTGTTTTGTGTTAAAATGGAAATATGACGCTAATTGCCGTTCTAATTTCACTTCTTTTATTGCCGGCATACATTTTCCGTTTTTCGGTTTTTAATTTGCCGACAAATGTTTTTGAAGTTGTTGCCGGAATTAGCATTCTAATTTTCATCATTGAGCGATTGATAAAGTTCAAATTCCGTTTGAGCGCTTTCAAAAAATTACAATTCGGTTTTTGGCCGGCCTATATTGTCATTTTGTCAGCAATTGTCGGAGTAGTAATTGCGCCAGACAAAACCACTGCGCTAGGAATTCTAAAAGGCTGGTTTTTGTTGCCGGCACTTTTATATTTTGTCATTATTAACACTTTTGAAAAGAAAAATCTTCGCTTGCTAACGATTCCACTTTTTGTTTCGCTGATGCTGGTTTCGCTTTGGGCGATTCTTCAGCGATTGGGAGTTATTTCAACCCTTTTTTATCAAGTCGGTGACAGCGGTTTTGTCGACTATTTAAACCGCTTTCGAGCTTTTGGACCGTTTGAGTCGCCAAACTATCTGGCGATGTTTTTAGTGCCGGCAATTTTTATTACTTTGCCGATTTTGGAATTTTTTGGGAAAACCGTTGATCGAGTCTTAATTTTGGTATTTTATCTTTTTCCGCTTTTTGCTCTTTACGCTTCGCATTCGCTTGGCGGGCTTTTAGCTTTTGGCTTTGCCACGGTTTCCTTCTTCGCTGTTTCTTTGGTTAAAACTTATCGTGCTCGGCTCTTAAATTCCGGCGGTAAAATTACTTCACTTGCTGCCGCTTTGGTAATTAGTGCTGTCGGTTTTGCGGCGATTTTTTCATCAATCAGCAGCGACACTTATTCAAATTCAATTCGCAAAGATATTTATCACTATTCGTTTTCATTAATTAAATCGCATCCGTTTTTGGGGATTGGTTTGGGTGAGTTTCAAAAAGCTGTCGGCCAAATTTCAATTAGCAATCTTGGTTTCCAAACTTACGGTTTGTCCTATGCTCTCCACCCGCACAATCTTTTTCTGGCTTTTTGGCTCTACACCGGTTTAGTCGGATTTCTGGCGTTTCCTTATCTTCTTGGTAGTTTTTTCTGGCGACTTGGTCGACGCGGTGGCGACATTCTCTTTATCGCAGCGGTTTTTTCATCAATGGTAGCAATTTTAATTCATGGTTTGGTTGATTCAACCTATTTCAAAAATGATCTGTCGATTATCTTTTGGTTGCTGTTGGCGGCGGCTACAATTCTTGGTGTCAAGGATCGAAAACCCGAGCAAAAAACATCTTAAAATATAATTAGTATTTTGGGAGGCGGTAATGGGAAAAATAACTCAAAAAATTGATTTTTGGCTCTCAAAACTGGGGACTATTTTTCTCTTTATTTTAATTATCTATCTTCCGTTATCGGAGTTGGCGCTTCACGCTCTTCAAAGTTATTCCCACCTGCCCGACTCACTAATTTTTTGGCTGACACATTTTTATGAACCGATTATTGTATTATTTTTTTTAGTCTATCTAATAAAATTCGCTCTTGGAAGAAAGTTACCGAAACTGGAAAAAATTGATCTCTACGCAATTGCGTTTTTGTTGCTGGCACTTGTAATGGTTTTATTCCATCATTCCGATCTTCAACGCGGCTTGCAAGGACTTAGATTTCTAATTTTGCCTTACGCAGTTTTTCTTTTGGCTAGATTTATCGATTTCAAAAATTCTCATCGGTTAGTTCAATTTTATTTATTTATCGCCGCTATAATCTCGGTGTTGGCAGTGATTGAATATTTCTTTTTGCCGCACGGTTATATGGATATTTACTACGGAATTAGCGGTTTTGGTTTTGGTGAAAATTCGCTGATTAGTACAACTCAAGCGCAATCAATTTTTGCCAGTCCAAATCAATTGGCATCTTATTTAATTTTGCCGTTTTTCTATCTTTTGCACCGCTACTTTATTGCCAAAAAAACTCCGCTGGCAACTTGGGATAGTTATCTTTTAATTTTAGTTACTTTGGCGATCGGTCTAACTTTTTCCCGCTCGGCAATGCTTGGAGTTTTTGTTGGCACGGTTTTGGTGTTTCTCTATTTCGGTCGTGGCCGCCGAGACAAAATAGTCCACGCAATTCTTTTCATTGTTATTACTGCAACTCTGGCAGTCGAATTTGCTCTGCAAAACGGTGAGCTACCGCGTGATTTAATCACTCACGGTGCTTCTATGGTTGGACATCAACAGGCAACAATAGATAGTTTTAGATCGTTGTTTACCGGCGGATTTTGGAAAGTTCTCTTTGGTTTCGGAGTTGGTTCGGCCGGACCGTTGGCGCTGAAACTCGGTGGGATTGTTTCGGAAAATTATTATCTGCAAATTTGTTTTGAACTTGGTTTGGCTGGTTTGGCGATTTACATTTTATTCATTATCAACTTGCTGACTAATATCTTTCAAGCGTCAAAAACAACTTTTTTTACCTTAATTGCACTTCTGGTTAACGCTTTCTTCCTGCACATCTTCTCCGACAATCCGGCAATGGCGGTTTCAATATTTATTGTAGTCGCGACTGTAATAAATCTTGAGGCCAAAGGAGAAGGTAGCGTCTAACCACAGATTTATGCCACAAATTGACACAAATATAACACTTGATAAATTATCGGGGGAATTAATTGGCTTGGCATTTGATATGTACAACTCTCTCGGAGTCGGCTATTCTGAGCGGATTTATCAAAATTTATTTGCGGACTTTTTAAAAGAATTCAGATGTTAAGTATATTTGTGGAAAATATTCTCAATTAATTATTTTCGGTAGGAAAATTGGTAGGCACAGAGTCGATTTTTTGATAGATAACGAAATTATTGTAGAGATGAAATGTAGAAATGAAATCTTTCCGAAAGACATCGCTCAAGTTATTTACTATTTAAGGGTAAATAAGATAAAATTAGGACTAATATTTTGTTTTACCACGAAGCAAGGTGTTAAAATAAAAAGATTGGTTTATTAATTTATGCTAATTTGTGATAATAATTTGTGGTTAAACACTACTATTTAAAAAAAATAATGAAAAGAAAGATTTTAATTGATGGACGGTTTATCGGAGTTGGTGATTCAATCGGTCGCTACACTTTTGGTGTACTCGAGCATTTGTTGCAAATCGATAAAGAAAATTCTTATTCGCTTTTAATTCGGCCGGCCGGTGTTCGTCAAGTTCAGGAGCGCGGACTTTGGAACAATGAGCGGCTGAAAATCGAAGTTTTAGATATTCCTCATTACTCAGTTGTGGAACAGACAAAACTTCTCTTTTGGCTGAACAAAAAACCCTTTGATTTGGTTTATTTTACGCAATTCAATCATCCGGCGCTTTACCGCAAACCTTACATTGTAATTATTCACGATATGACAACTTTTGGCTATTTTCACTATGAAAATCCGCTTAAAGTGGTGCTTTTCAAAAAGATAATGAAGTCGGCGGTTTTTGATTCGAAAAAAATAATCACTGCTTCTAAACATTCACAAGAAGAAATTATCGATTTTTATAAAGTTGACAAGAAAAAAATCGAAGTAATTTATTTGGGCATTGACGAAAATTATCTGCGAATTTCGAAAATGGATCAAGTCGACCGAGTTAAATTGGGGGCGAAATTTAAAAAACATTACCAAATTGTCGGCGACTATCTGCTCTATACCGGAATGTGGAAAAAGCACAAAAATCTTAAACGTCTTTTATTGGCATTTGAGAAGCAATTTGCTAGTGGCAGCCAGTTATCGGCTACTGGTGGAATTCAGCTGGTTTTGGCCGGGAACGTTGATTATAATGAGCCGGAAATTATTGCTGAAATTGAGCGGATTAACGGACATAAAATTGCCGAGACAAAAGGAGGCGATTTGGTTTTTGTTGCCGGATTTGTGCCGGAAGTGCTCCTGTCGGCTGTCTACACCGGCGCTTCGGTTTATATTCAGCCGTCGCTTAATGAAGGTTTTGGTTTACCACCGCTTGAAGCAATGAGTTGCGGAACGCCAGTTGTTGCTTCAAATGTTTCGGCAACGCCGGAAATTTTGGGCGATGCCGCGCTTTATTTTGATCCAGAAAATGTTGATGATATGGCAAAAAAGATCGCTGAAATCGTCGCTGATCAGCGCTTGCGCCTCGACCTTCAAAAAAGGGGACTAGAACAAGTTAAAAAGTACAGCTGGCAAGAAAATGCTAAAAAAACGCTGGAAGTGATTAACAATGTTTTGGGGAAATAGTTAAATTTCAGATTAATTAAAACAATATCTAATCGCAAATAACCAAAAATCAAGATACAATCACCAGTTAATATCCAATATTTAATTGTGGATTTTGAGGTTCCTGTTTGCAATTAGAGAGAACTTATTTTAAAAAAAAGACGCCGGTTGGCGTCTTGCGGTGTAAAAAAAACGATCTAATCAATTTTGATTTCGTGCCCAAATTCATCAGAAACGCGAGCAGTGTTTGAGTGATCAACATTATCACAGTGCAACTTTCTAAGATTTTGCTGGGCAACTTGAACCGAACAAAACCTACAACCGTCGGGATTGGTTTGCCAATTACAGTCAATCGGGTTCCACCAAACAAGATTTCCCTCTGTATTCATAAAAGTAATGTAGAATTTTGTCTCTTGTTTTTTCATTTGTTCCCTCCTGAGTTTTTTGGTCAGCTTATTATTTATATTTGATTGAAGAAAAAAAGTTAATAAAAAACGGCCAGATATTATTGTTAGTATCGTTTTTGTCATAAATATATAATTTGTCAAGGTTGAAGGCGGGGGAAATTTCTGCTAGGTTGAAAACAGATAAATTAACGGAAAGGTAAAAAAATGGTTAAAATTGCGGAAATTTCAATCTTTGGCATTCTGACATTGGTGGCTATTTACTCACTCTTTCTCTCTGCGGCCGTCTCCAAACTCTCAACCGGCTCAAAAAAATTAACCGATTTTGGTAAAATTTTCGCCGACAAAATTCGCTCCTCGCAGAAGGAAAAAATTAAAAACTTCTCCTTGGTGGCAATGGTCATATTTGTCGGTTTACTCTATGCTTTTGGCTGGCAATCGGCTGTTAGCTTTTTGGTTGGCGCTCTAATTTTTGCTTTCGTCAACTATTTCGTTGCCAACCTATCCGCAAAAACCGCAGTTCGATTGGCGGAAGTGGCCAAAACTGACGTTGTCAGTGCTTACAAAATTGGCTACAAATTTTCAGCTGCCGGCACATTTTTATCTAACACCAGCGGAGTTATCTTGCTGGCGGCGACTTATCTGATTTTCAAAGACCCAGTCGTCCTATTTTCACTGGCGTTGTCAGCGGTTTTAGTTTCGCTTTTCTCGACCAAAAACAGCGGCCAAAATTATCTCGGCGGGTTTGTTACCGCTCTGACTGTTGTTTTGGTACTGGCGGTAAAAAACTTGTCGAACCTTCAAAATGCCGATATTTTTACTTTGGCTTTCGCCGCTTTGGCGATTTTGGTAACGGCAATCTCCGGACTAATTTTTCG
This sequence comes from uncultured Candidatus Saccharibacteria bacterium, assembly GCA_964515615.1. Lineage (GTDB taxonomy): Bacteria > Patescibacteriota > UBA1384 > XYA2-FULL-43-10 > CAINNR01 > CAZEVI01. The sequence goes on from CAZEVI010000011.1 coordinate 19,694, forward strand.
CTACAATGCGAAAACCCCCAATCTCTCCTCGGTTTTTTCCCGCTTTTTGGTTCCAATATCAGTTTTATTTTTGGCCGCCGCTTATTTCGGCAGTCGATATTTTCTAGTTGGCGGAGCAAATTTTCGGTCGGAAAAGTTGGCGATAGTTTTGGCGGTTGGTTTAATTTTAGCCTTAATTTTGTTTTTGGCTCGCCAATCAGCGAAATATCTGCCGATTTTGGCGATTGGAACGGCATTAATTTTTTCAAGCTTTTTTTCCGCCGATTTCGGGTTGGCATTAGTAATTACTGGATTTTTGTCGCTTTGGCCGCTGGTGGCAATTACTGCCGATTTTTACAATTCAATCAAAAATTCTAAAACGATCGCTGAATCGGCCGAGTTTACACCGGCAGTTGAAAATCTTAGTGCCCTAACTTTCGATTCATTTGCTACCAGCGATTATTTTCAGACAATTTCCGGAATTGCGACCGCCGGTTTACTGACATTTTACCTTTTACATTTTGGCGACAATTTTTCGGCGTCTGACAGCAAACTCCTCGCCGGTTTGCTTTTTGGCGCAGCACTAATTTATGTCATCAATTTAGATTTCTTCCAAAACAAAATTCTACGGGTTTCGGTTATTGTTCTGGGCGCGATTTTAGCCGGACTAACTCTCGGTCCGCTTTTTCTGGCCGGAGTCATTGGCGGCGCGATTATCACCAGTCTTCTTTTGGTTGATTCTCTCGGCGACGAAGTTTTGGTGTTGGCTTTAACCGGAATTTTATCATTGACCTTTGTTGAAAATCAATTTAGTTTGCCGGTGCGGGTAATTATCGGCGGCGCGGCACTGCTGGTTGTGTTCGGATATTATCTTTTTGGGAAATTCTATGGAAGAAAAAAATAATCTGCCGTTTCCGGCGGAGTTCAAAATACTGCTCAAAAAGGGAGAAGCACTCGATCCTGCATCTGCAAGAGTTTTGCTGAATAAAATATTGGTAGCCGGCAAATTTAGGTCGAAACAGCAGCCAGATTCAAATTAGCTCCAATAAAAAAGCACCCGTCTGGGTGTTGAAAGGCAGAATTCGGATGACGAGCAACTTGTAAATGTCATCCGATTTTTTTTATTGGTGGTGTGTTCTGAACGAAGCTCGAACTATTTTCGAAAAAGAAAACTCCAAACTTTAATACTTTAATTTTAGCTCTTTTAGGGCGGGAATTACAGAGTATATACGAAAATGAATTCCGTACTGTGCGGCCGTGGCATCTCGAGGGTGGAACTCGAGATCTTTCCGCGTGGGGAGGAAACGGCCGCACATTTTGGAGCTGGTATTGGGACGGGTGAAGAAGA